>DATIYW010000253.1:0-21380 GCA_035517415.1 Thermoanaerobaculaceae bacterium | reverse complement strand
CCGCGGTCGCGTCCGCGCAGGGGGATGCGGATTGGTCGCGCAGCCCCGCGGTCGGTTTCGGCCCGCTGCTGCTGCGCTCGCAGTCGCCGCTCAACGTCCTGCGCCTGACGCCGACCCCGCTGCCCGCGCTCACGGTCGAGCGGGGAGAGTGGAACATCGGGGCGCTCCTCAACTGGGACAACTACTTCGACGTCGACCCGCGGGGTGCGTACATCATCGACGCCGAGAGCTTCGGCGTGACGATGGGCGCCGCGTACGGCCTCTCCGACCGCTTCGACGTGAGCCTCGGCCTGCCGGTGTCGTACCGCGGCGGCGGGATCCTCGACCGCTTCATCGAGAGCTTCGAGGGGCTCCTCGGGGTCGAGAACGGGGTGCGCAAGCGCTACCCCCGCGACCAGTTCCTCATCCTCTTCCACGGCGAGGACGGCAGAACCTACCAGCGCACCGGCGCGGCCTCCGGCTGGGGCATCGAGGACGGCACCGCCACCGTGCGCTACCAGGTCAGCGAGGGCTCTGCGAGCCGGCCGGCGCTGCTCGTCGGGCTCGGCCTCAAGATCCCGCTCGGCCGCCAGGACTCGCTGCGCTCGACCGGCGGCGTGGACGTCCTGCTCGGCGCGTCGGCGGCGCAGCGCGCCGGCCGCTTCAACCTCTACGCCACGCTCTCCGGGATGCGGTACGCCAACGACGGCTTCCTCGGCGTGCAGCTGAGGCGCTTCCAGTGGTCCGCGCTCGGCGCGGTCGAGTTCCGCAAGTCGGAGCGGACCTCCTACCTGCTCCAGGCGCTCGTCACCTCGCCGGCGGCGGTGCGCTACCACGACTTCGCCAAGAGCACGTACGAGGTCACGCTCGGGTTCAAGCGCCTCCTCTCGCGCAAGCTGCTGCTCGAGGCGTCGCTCCTCGAGAACCTCTTCGTGTTCGACAACAGCCCGGACGTCGGCTTCCACGTCGGCTTGGTGTGGCGCCCGAACCGGGCCACACGCTGAGGCGGGAGCGCCTCCCCGCACGCCGCCCGCGGCGCCGGCCACGTAGAATGCCGCCGTGCCCTGGCAGCTCGAGGAGTTCACCGCCTACCTGCGGGACGAGCGCAACCTCTCGCCCCACACGCTGCGCGCCTACGAGCGCGAGACGAGCGAATTCGTCGCCTTCGCCGCCGGCGAGATGCAGTGCGGCGGCGCCGACGGCGTCACCCCGGCCGTGGTGCGGGCCTACCTCGCGTTCCTGCACGGCCGCAAGCTCGCGAAGGTGTCGGCGCAGCGGGCGCTCGCGGCGCTCCGTACCTACTTCCGCTTCCTCGCGCGGGAGGGCGTGGTGGCGGCGAACCCGGCCCGCCTCGTGACGACCCCACGCGCCCCCAAGACGCTGCCCGAGGTCGTCACCGCGCCGCAGCTCGCCGACCTGCTCGAGGCGCTGCCGGCGACGCCGGCGGGGAGGCGCGACCGGGCCGCGCTCGAGCTCCTTTACGGCGCCGGCCTGCGCGCCGCCGAGCTGGTCGGCCTCGACCTCGACGACGTCGACCTTTCCCGCCGCCTCGCGCGGGTGCGCGGCAAGGGCGGCAAGGAGCGCATCGTGCCGTTCGGACGCGAGGCCGAGCGCGCGCTCGCCGCCTACCTCCCCGACCGCGCCGCGTGGCGCTCGCTCCCCGGCGCCGCCGCCTCCGGCGAGCCGCTGATCGTCAACCAGCGCGGCGGCCGGCTGACGGACCGCTCGTTGCGCCGCATCCTCGACATCGCGGTGCGCCAGGTGGCGCTGGCGCAGCACCTCCACCCCCACACGCTGCGCCACGCCTTCGCCACCCACCTGCTCGAGGCCGGGATGGATCTCCGGGCGATCCAGGAGCTGCTCGGCCACGCCTCGCTCTCGACCACGCAGCGCTACACCCACCTCGACCTCGCCCACCTGATGGAGACGTACAACCGCGCCCACCCCAAGGCGTGACGCCGGCGTGTCGGACTAGCGCGCGAAGAGCATCGCGACGCCGGCGATCGTGACCAGCGTGCCGGCGAGCGCGCGCGGGCTCGGGCGGTAGCGCTCGGTCACCATCACCAGCGGGATCACGAGCACCGGCGTCGTCGCCATGATCGTCGCAGCCACCCCGACGTTCGCGGCGCGGGCGGCGACCAGTGAGAGCCAGACGCCGAGGAACGGCCCGAAGAACGCCCCGCCGAGCACGAACGGCCAGGCGCTGCGCACCGCCTCGCGGATGCCGAGCCCGACGGCGTTGCCGGTGACCGCGGTCAGCGCCCAGATCACCGCGGTGGCGCTCGCCATCCGCACCCAGGTGGCCGGGAGCGGGGCGACGGTCGCGCCCATGCCGAGCTTGGCGAGCACGAGCCCGATCCCCTGGCACGCCGCGCCGACGGTGGCGAGACCCAGCCCGCGCACGAGGTCGTGCGGCCGGGACTCCTCGGCGTGCGGCTCGCTCACCACCCACGAGACCCCGGCGAGCGTCACGACCATGCCGCCGACCGCGACCGCGCCGGGGACCTCATGCAGCAGCACGATGCCGGCCAGCGTCGCCGCCACCGGCGCGAGCGCCATCACCAGCATCGCGAGGCGGACGCCCAGGCGCTGCATCGCGGCGAACAGTGCGAGGTCGCCCACGACCAGGCCGACGATGCCGCTCACGGCGAGGTACGCCACGTTCGAGGCGTCGAGCGCGCCGAGCGGGCGCCGGGTCGCGAGCAGCGTGAGCGAGAGGAAGAGGAGCGCCAGCGGCAGCCGCGTCAGGTTGACGCGGAGCGGGCCGATGCGGTGCGCCGCCTCGGCGAAGAAGAGGCTGGTGAAGCTCCAGGAAAGCGCGGTGGCGAGGGCGGCGAGCTGACCGGTCGGCATACGCTCCGGCGCGTGGCCGGGACGACAAGCTTACACGGCCGTGGGCCACGCGTGCGGGCCGCCCGCACCGCCCCGCTCAGCCGGCGGGTGGCCGCGGCGGTTTAGGCCCCGGCGTCGCGACGGCCGGCGGGCGGAGGCCGTCGCACGCGGCAACCGGCTGGCCGAGGCAGCGGGCGCGGTCGACGCAGGCGGCGAACGCTTGACCCTGGAGCGCGGGCAGCTCGTCGTCGAGGCGCCTGAGCCCCTCGACCAGCGTCTGGATGCGGGGCAGCTCCTCGAGGCCGGCCTTGAGCGCCGCGAGGTACCCGAGCGCGTCCTCGTACTCCTCGGGCGGCCCGGCGTCGCGCCCCGCGCACAGCTCGAGCTGGCGGGAAAGCTCGTCGCCCGGGGCGTCGTTCCAGGATGCGAGGATCGCGCCGGCCGCGGCGCACACCTGGCGGAACTTCTCCATCGTCGCCGGCGGCAGCGCGACCCACGGCTTCTCCCCGCCCGCCACCTTGGCGACCACCGCCGCGGTCGCGGCGGCGCCGCCGCGCACGGTCGCCTCCTGCTCGATCGCGGCGGAGATGTCGACGGTGCTCTGCTCGGAGGCCTCCTCGATCACCTGGTCGGCCTGGACGTCCGGGGCGACGAGGCCGATCAGGACGGCGGCGATCCACTCGCGGATGGGGCAGGCACGCGCCGTGACCTGGAACGCGTAGACGTTCTCGCGCGCCGTGCCGATCTGGCTTCGGTACTCGGTCCAGCGGCGCGCGATCTCGTCGCGCGCGTCGCTCGCCGCGCGGCGGTTGGCGGCGACCCGCGCGTCGGCCTCGGCGGTCGGCGGGCAGCGGTCGTCCGGCTGGGCGGGGGCCGGCGGTGCCGCCGGCGGCGACGCCGCAGCGGCGAGGTGGACCCATCCGACGCTGCCGCGCGGATACGAGCCGGCCTCGGTCTCGACCTGGTCGGCGTCGACGCCCAGCAGCGTCGCGCTCGTCGTCCCGCCGCCGAGCAGCAGGAGCGTGTCGACGGTCGGCTCGGCGCCCGCCGGCACCGCCGCGTCCGCCTGGCCGAAGCCGATCCAGGCGATCCGCGAGCGGTCGATCGTCTCGTCGCCGATCGTGCACATCCGCGGCCCGCAGCCGGTGAGGACGCCGGCCAGGCGCCGTCCGTCGCGGAGGAGCAGGACGTCGGCCGCGCCGTTCGGCGCGGGCGGGGCGCTCGCCGCGGCGAGCGCGGCGAGCCAGCTCAAGGCGGCGGCGGCGAGGCGGGTGCGTGCGGGCATCGGCGTTGCGTGCGACCGTGACGGGCAACACGAGCGCCCGCGAGCGGATTCCAGTCCGCTCGAGCGCCCGGCGGGAGGCGGTCGGAGGTCTACAATGGCCGCCTCGGAGGGCAGCGCGCGATGCGGGGACGATGGCGCCACACCACGATCTGTGCCGTTCGCCGGGAGGGGGTCACGGCGCTCGCGTGCGACGGCCAGGTGACGCTCGGCAACACCGTGCTGAAGCACGGCGCGACCAAGCTGCGCCGCCTCGGCGGCGGTCGCGTGGTGGCGGGCTTCGCCGGCTCGGTCGCCGACGCGCTGGCGCTGTTCACCCGCTTCGAGGCCAAGTTCGAGGAGTTCGCCGGCAACCTCGAACGCGCCGCGGTCGAGCTCGCGCGCGAGTGGCGCACCGACCGCGCGCTGCGCCACCTCGAGGCGATGATGGTGGTCGCGGACCGCGAGTCGCTGCTGCTGCTCTCCGGCTCCGGCGAGGTAGTGGTCCCCGACGACGGCGTGCTCGCGATCGGCTCCGGCGGCGCGGTGGCGCTCGCCGCCGCGCGCGCGCTGCTCGCCCACTCCCCGTTGCCCGCGGCCGACATCGCGCGCGAGGCGCTGCGGATCGCCGCCGGGATCGACCTCTACACCAACGATCACGTCACGGTCGAGGTGGTGCCGTGAGCGCCCCGGTGCTCACGCCGCGCGAGATCGTCGCCGAGCTCGACCGCTACATCATCGGCCAGGCGGCGGCCAAGCGCGCGGTGGCGATCGCGCTGCGCAACCGCTGGCGGCGCCAGCAGCTGCCCGAGCAGCTGCGGCGCGAGGTCACGCCCGCCAACATCATCCTCATCGGCCCGACCGGCGTCGGCAAGACCGAGATCGCCCGCCGCCTCGCGCGCCTCGCCAACGCGCCGTTCCTCAAGGTCGAGGCGTCCAAGTTCACCGAGGTGGGCTACGTCGGGCGGGACGTCGACTCGATCGCCCGCGATCTGGTCGAGGCCGCGGTCGCGACGGTGCGCGCGGAGCGCGCCGACTCGGTCAAGGTGGCGGCGCAGCGGGCGGCCGAGGAGCGGCTGCTCGACCTCCTGCTCCCGGCGCCGGCGGCGGAGACGCGCGAGGAGTCGCGGCGCGCGCTGCGCCGCCTCCTGCGCGAGGGCGCGCTCGAGGAGCGCGAGGTCGAGCTGGAGGTCGCGCAGACCCGCATGCCGGTGCTGAACCTGTTCGGCGGTCAGGGCATGGAGAGCCTGGAGATGAACCTGCGCGACGCACTCGGCGGGATGTTCAGCAAGCGCGAGCGCCGCCGCGTCCACGTCGCCGAGGCGCGCAAGCTGCTCGAGGCGGAGGAGACCGAGCGTCTGCTCGACCGCGAGTCGCTCGAGCGCGAGGCGGTCGAGCGCGCGCAGGAGAGCGGCATCGTCTTCCTCGACGAGATCGACAAGATCGCCTCGCGCGGCGCCGCCGCCGCCGGACCGGACGTCTCGCGCGAGGGCGTGCAGCGCGACCTCCTGCCGCTGGTCGAGGGCACCACGGTGAACACGCGCTACGGCCCGGTCGCCACCGACCACGTGCTGTTCATCGCCGCGGGCGCGTTCCACGTCGCCAAGCCGTCGGACCTGATCCCCGAGCTGCAGGGGCGCTTCCCGGTCCGCGTCCAGCTCGACGCGCTCTCCGAGGCGGACCTCGCCCGCATCCTGACCGAGCCGGAGCACGCGCTGCTCAAGCAGCACCAGGCGCTGCTCGGCGCCGAGCGGGTGGAGCTCGAGGTGACGCCGGACGGTGTGGCGGAGATCGCCCGCCTCGCGGCGGAGCTCAACCGCTCGGGCGAGAACATCGGCGCGCGCCGACTCACGACCGTGCTCGAGCGGGTGGTCGATGAGATCTCCTTCGACGCCTCGGAGCGCTCCGGCGCCCACGTCGTGGTCGACGCCGCGGCGGTGCGCGCCGCGCTCGCGCCGCTGCTCGGACGCGAGGACCTCGCCCGCTACATCCTCTGAGCGGGGTCGCGCGCGGCGCTTTGCTAGAGTGACCGCATGCGTTCGGCGAGGGCCATGCTGCTCGTTCCGCTCCTCCTTCTCGCGGGGTGCGGGCGCAAGGCGATGCCCCTGCCGCCGATCCTCGAGGTACCCGAGACGACCACCGACCTCTGGGTCTACCAGGACGCGGACGAGGTGGTGCTGAACTGGTCGTTCCCGCAGTTCACCCGCGCCGGCACCGCGCTCAACGACCTCGCGCGCATCGAGCTGTGGCGTCTGGAGGTCCCCGCCGGGCAGGAGCAGGTGGGCGCCGGTCCCGCCGGGGTCGAGTTGCGCCAGCAGCTCCTCCTCACCCGCGGCAAGCTCGCCGTGCGCCTCGAGGGAGACTCGCTGCGGGCGGCGACGCGCGGCACCAAGCTGCTCTACCGCGACACGCTGCCGGAGGTCAAGGCGGGGACGTCGCCGCCGACGCTGTGGTACGCGGTGCGCTCGCGGCGCAGGGACGGCACCGCCTCGGCGCTCTCCAACATCGCGACCTGGCAGCCCAAGCCGGTGCCGCCGACCCCGTCCGGGCTGGCGGCGGTGCCGGACGCGACCGGGATCGCGCTCAGTTGGGACGAGGTGCCGGAGTTCACCTACGTCGTCGAGCGGCGCGCGAGCCATGCGGCGTCGTGGGACGTGATCTCGCCGATCGGGCTCAAGGACCCGACCTTCCGCGACACGACCGCGAAGCAGGGCGAGAGCTGGACCTACCGGGTGAGGTCGTACAAGGACCGCACCGTCAGCCCGCCCACGCCGGAGCTGGAGGTTCCCTACCCCGACGTCTACCCGCCGCCTCCGGCGAGCACCCTGGTCTGCCTCCCGGAGCCGGGAGACGTGCGCCTGCAGTGGGCGCCCTCGACCGAGGCGGGGGTGGTCTATCGCGTCGACCGCCGCGAGGGCGAGGGCGAGTGGACGACCGTCGCCGCAAAGGTGGCGGCGGTCGAGTACGTCGACGTGGCTCCGCCGGCGGGGCAGGTCGAGTACGCGGTGCGCGCGGTCGACGCCGCCGGCAACCAGTCCGACGCGGTCACCTGCAAGGCCCGGACCGGCTCGTGAGGTTCGCCAAGCTCCACGGCGCGGGCAACGACTTCCTCCTCTTCGACGGGCGCGACGATGGCGCGCTCGCCGCCGCGCTGCCCTCCCAGGTGCGGCGGCTCTGCGACCGCCGCCTCGGACTCGGCGCCGACGGCGTCCTGCTGCTCGAGCCGGCCGGCGAGCGGGAAGCACGGCTCCACTACTGGAACTCCGACGGCTCGAGCGCGGCGTTCTGCGCCAACGCGACGCGCTGCGCCGCGCGCTTCGCCGCGCTGCGCTGGGGGTGGCGGGCGATGGTGCTCCACACCGGCTACGCCGCGATCCCGGCCGAGCTCGCCGGCGAGCGGGTGACGCTCCGCCTGCCGCCGCCGACCGCGCTCCGGCCGAGCGCCGAGCTGCTCGTCGACGGCGAGGCGATCTCCGGCCGCTACCTCGTCGTCGGCGTCCCCCACCTCGTCGTGCGGGTCGACTGGCCCGACTTCTGGCGGCGGCGTCTCGACCCGCTCGCGCCGGCGCTGCGCTCCCACGCCGCGCTGCCGGAAGGCGGCGCCAACGTCACGTTCGTCCGCTCCGGGGCCGACGGCGAGCTGTCGGCGCGCTCGTGGGAGCGCGGCGTCGAGGGCGAGACGCTGTCGTGCGGCTCCGGCGACGCCGCCGCGGCGCTGGTGGCGGCGGCGGAAGGATGGGTGGCGGCGCCGGTGCGGGTGCGCACGGCGTCGGGACGAGTGCTGACGGTGGAGCCCGACGGCGTCCCGCCCGAGTGCGCGTGCCGCTTCACCGGTCAGGCCGAGTGGGTGGCGGACGGGACCCTCGCCGCGGAGTGGCTGGCGGCCGGCGACCCGCGCGCCTGATCGCGCCGCGATCCCCCCGGCGCCGGGGGGCGATACCGCCGCTGCCGCCCTGCCGGCGCCAAGTCGGTGCTAGACTGACGACGCTGTCATCGACGTCATGAAACCCGCGCCCCCAGCCGTCGCTGGCGAGAGCTCCGGCCTCGACACGCTCCCAGGAAGGTGGTGCCCGATGCGTCCCGACGCGCCGGTCGATCGACCGCTGTCGTCCCCCTCCGCCGTAAAGCCGCGCGCGCGCCGCCGCGCCACCTCGTGCCTCGCGTCTCTCCTCGCCGCCCTCGCTCCGGCGCTCGCCGCCAGCGCGGCACAGCCCGGGGCTACGCTGAGCGTCGCCTCGGTGCCGGCGCAGGGCCGCCACGAGGCGCGGCTCGAGGTGACGGAGTTCGGCCGCTACGCGATCACCGTGCGCAGCGCGCAGGGCATCGCGCTGCAGCTCGTCGACCGCATGGCCGGACCGGGCGGCGTCGCGGGCCGGGCGGGGGAGGCGGACGGCCGGCTCGAGGCGTTCCTCGACCGCGGCAGCTACAAGCTGGTGACGACCGGGCCCGAGCCCGGGTCCGGCGAGGCGGCGCTGGAGGTGCACCCGTTCGCGGAGAAGAGCGGACCCCACCCGCCGCAGCTGATCGAGGAGAAGCTGGTCTCCGCCGCGCTCGCCGACTTCGAGCAGGTCTCGTACTGGCTGCAGGTGGGCGAGCGGCGGCGCGTCGCGCTCGAGGCCGCCGGCCGCAACCTCGCCGACCTGCGGCTGTGGCAAGGCGGCACCTGGCTCGCCGACGTCACGCCGGAGCGTGAGGTGATCGAGCCGTCGCCCGGCCGGCCGCTGCTCGCCTGCCGGGTGAGCGCCGAGCTCGAGCCCGGGCTCTACCTCATCACGGCCTACGGCGGCGCAGGCCAGGCGTGGGCGGAGGGCGGCGAGGAGCACCCGCTCTACCTGCGCCTCGGCATCCCCTCGCTCGGCGAGGCGGGGCGCGAGCGCTTCGTCGCCAGCCCGTTCGGCACCGACCGCTTCCTCGTCCCGCCGCAGACCACCTACTTCCGCCTCGAGCTGCCGGAGGCGCGCGACGCGCGACTGCAGGTCGGCACGCTCGACGAGAGCAACCCGTTCCACAGCGACGGCACCGAGGTCGAGATCGGCAAGAAGTCCCGCCCGCCGGTCGCCGAGACGCTCGTCGATGCGATGGAGAGCGGCAAGCGCGTGGTCGAGGTCACGGCCGCCCCCGGCCAGCCCTATGTGCTGCAGCAGTTCGACAAGCGCGACCGCTACACGTTCCGGCGCTCGGGCGAGTACTGGCTCTCGACGATCGCCTCGGGCCACCCTGCGGACTCGATCGACGCGACGGTGGTAATCACGCGCTCGACGGACGAGGCGCAGACCCACGAGGAGCCGTTCCTCGACCAGGTGGTGGAGCTCGACCCGCACCGCGGCTGGGCGCGGCGCTGCAACCTCCTCGACCCGCTCACCGTGTTCGTCAAGGTCGGGACCGCCGGCAAGTACGAGGTGCTCGGCCGCGGCGTCCAGGCGCGCTTCCGCATCGAGCCGTTCTTCACCGGCGATGCCGAGCCCGCCGAGCCCGCTCCGCTGCAGCCGAGCGGGGCGAGCTGGGACCTCGATCGGGGCTACTACATCCTCAGCGCGGTACCGGAAAAGAAGGGGATCGTGGACCTCGCCGTGCGGCCGGTCGGGCTGCCCGGCCTCGCCCCCGAAGCGCTCGCCGCGAACGGCGGCACACCGCTCGCGCCGGGGCGGGCGGCCGCGTGCTTCCCGCGCGTGACGCTCGACGCCGACCGCACCTACACCGCCTACCTCAACGACCAACCCGGCGTGAGCACGGGCGTGGTGCTGCGCCCGCTGCCGCTCGACCTCACCGAGCCGCTGCCGCTGGCGCCGCGGCCGGGCGAGTCGATCGCCGTCCCGTTCAGCGCCGCGGAGCCGGTGCGGCTGGTCGCCGCAACCGAGGACGGCGGCGCGCTCGAGGTCGCGGTGGACGGGGGCGCGGCGCAGGCGTCAGCGACCGCCGGCGCCGGCGCGCACACCGTGACGGTGCGCAACCCCGGCGGCGCGACCGTCGTCTGCTCGCTGCGCGCCGAGCCGGTGCGCCTGCTGGACAGTTCGCCCCTGCCGGAGCTGCCCGCCGCGGCGCTCGCGGCGCTGCCCGCGTTCCCCCCCCTGGCGGCCGGCGCGCCCGCATTCCTCGACCTCGCGCGGGGTGCGACCGCGACCTTCCTCGTCCGCGCCGCCCGCCCCGCGCTCTACCGCCTGGAGTCCACCGGGCTGCTCGCCACCACCGGCAACCTGCGCACCCGCACGGTGCTCTCGCTGGACCGCCAGAGCGGCTCCGGCATCGGCCGCAACTTCCTCATCCAGCAGTACCTGCGCGATGGCGACTACCAGCTCACGGTGGCCGCGGAGGGGGAGTCGGCGGGTCACCTCGGCGTCGCCCTGAGCGAGACGCCGATCCTCGACGGCGGCGCGCTCGAGCCCGGGCTGCCCGCCCGCGTCACACTCCCGCCCGGGCGAGGCGTCGCGTATCGCTTCCATGTCGCCGTGCGCGGCGAGTACCGCCTCGACGCGCTCGGCCTCGGGCGCCGCTTCCGCTGCCGGCTCGAGGACGGCGAGGGTTGGCCGGTCGAGGCGTCCGGCATCACCGCGGCGCTGACGCGGACGTTCGACCCCGGCGACTACCGCCTCGTCCTGCTTCCTGAGGCGGTCACGACGCGGCGCGTCACCCGGCTCGAGAAGGTCGCGGAGAAGCTGCGCTTCACCGGCCACGGGCCGCACCCGCTGCCGCTCGATCAGGAGGTCGAGCACCTCTGGCAGGAGCCGGCGCAAGGCGCGGAACGCGTCCCCGACGCGTGGCTGTTCACGCTGCCGGCCCCGGCCGCGGTGCGGGTCGAGCTCAGCGGCGAGATGGAGGGCAAGCTCAACCGCGTCGGCGACGGTGGCGCCGAGGCCGATGTCGCCGCGCTCTCCGCCGGCAAGGGCTGGCGCGGCGAGCTCGCCGCCGGGAGCTACCGCCTGGCGGCCTCGTGCGCGCGGCGCAACAACCTGCTCGCCTACCGCGTCGGCGTGATGCCGGAGCCGCTGGTGGCGGGGCTGAGCCGCGAGGTGGTCGCGCCGGCGACGGTGCCGGTCTCGGTCGGCGCCGCCGGACTCTACGAGCTCTCGTCGTTCGGCGACGCCGACGTCCGCGCCCGCCTGCTCGACGCCGGCGGCCGCCTCGTCGCCGCCAACGACGACCGTCCCGACGACTGGAACTTCGACCTCGCACAGCAGCTCGCGCCCGGGCGGTACGCGCTCGCGGTCGCCCCGGTGGCGCGGGTGTCCGCCCGCTGCACGGTGACCATGCGCGCCCCGGGCGAGGTCGCCGGGCCGGCACTGCGGCCGCCGGCGCGCCAGGAGGTCGCCACCGGCCGCGACGCCCACGTCTTCCCGCTCGATCTCCCGTCCCAGGCGCAGCTGCTGGTGGTCGCGGCGCACTCCGCCGAGAGCGTCGCTTGTGCGCTGGAGCGCAAGGAGGGCGCGAGCTGGCGGAGCGTCGCCAGCGACGCCGGCCGCGACCCGCGCCTCGAGGTCCCGCTCGCCGGCGCGGGCGAATGGCGCCTCCGGCTGTGGTCGGCGGACCAGCGCGGCCTGCCCGCCACGCTCACCGTCGTCGCCGCCACGCCTCCCACCGTGCACGAGGAGCAGCTCGCCCGGGGCGCGGAGCTGGCGCCGGTCGCCGGCAGCGACCCGCGCGTCGGCGCGCTCGCCGTCGCCCTCCAAGGACCGGGTGTGTTCCGCTTCGAGGGCGCCAGCCGCCTGCGGACGGCGGAGGCGGGCGGGGCGGCCGCGGCGGCGCCGGAGAGCGGCGTCGTCACCGCCAACACCGCCGTGCTCTGGCTCGTCGGCGACCTCCCGGCGGGGGCCGGGTCGTCCAGGGTGCGGGCGAGCCGCGTGCGGCTCGAGCCCGGCGCGGGGGCGGTGCTGCGCGCCCCGCTGTCGCGGTCGAGGCCGCTGACGTGCGACCTCGCCGCCGCCGGGGCGAAGGCGATCCTGGCGGTGGCCGCGACCGGCGCGGGCCAGCCGGGGGTGCGGATCGCGGAGCGCCGCCCGACGATCGGCGGCGCCGTCGCACTGCCCATAGCGGGCGCGGTGGAAGCAGTGGGGCGCCATGCGGCGGTCGCGGTGGCGCTCGCCCCGCGCGCGCCGCAGGCACGGGTGTGGATGGCATCCGGCGGCGAGGAGGCGGTCGAGCTGCGGCTGCAGCAGCACACCTTCGCTCTGCCCGAGCCGGAGCCGGCGCGCGCGGGATGGCTCGACGGCGCCCTAAGCGGTGAGGTCGCGCGCGTCTTTGCGCTCCCCGCCGGCGCCAAACGGGTGCGGCTCGCGCTCGGCGAGGCGACCGTCGGCGTGCTCTCCAACGGCAGCGAGGTGGCGAGCGTGCACTGGATGGGCGGCGGCAGCTTCGCGGAGACGGTGGAGACGACCGCAACGCGGCTCACGCTGCTGCACGCGCGCGCGGCCGCCGACGAGTTCGACGTCGAGGTGCTGCCGCTGCCGGCGCTCGCCGCCGCCGTCGCGCCCGACCGGCCGTTCGCGAGCGTCGAGACCGCCGCCGGCGTGCTGCGCCTGACGGTCGCGCCGGACGCCGGAGGCTCGCCCGCGGCGACGCTTCACGTCCGCGGCGGCGACGGCGAGGTCGTGCTGCTGGGCGGCGACGGCCGGGTGCGGCGCGGCGCCGACCTGCCGCTCGGCCCGGCCGGCGGGACGCTGCTGGTCTCGCACGAACGCGGCCGGGTGCTGGCGTGGATCGACCGTCCCGGCGGTGCGGACGATGCGCTCTGGGCCGGTGCGGCCGCGACCGCGGTGGCGGCACCCGCGCTGCTGCCGCTGGCGGGGCGCGTGCAGCGCCTTGCGGTCGGTCTCGGCGGCCCCGGCGTGCTCCACGTGCGCGGCGCGACGCCGCTCGCGACGCGCCTGACCCTGCCCGGCGGCGCGCCGGTCGAGGACGTCCACCCCAACGGCTGCACGCTCGACGCCTACCTGCCGGACGGTTCCGCCGAGCTGGCGCTGCGCAGCGTCGACGGCGGCGAGCTGGCGGGAACGATCGAGCTGACCGCCAGCCGGGTGACGCCGATCGACGAGGGGCTCGGACCGGAGCTGCTGCTGGCGCCCGGCGAGACGCGGTTCTTCTCCTTCGTCGCGGCGCGGAGCGGCCCGGTCGGCGTGGGCGTGCGCGCCGACTCCGACGCGGTCCGCTGCCGGCTCCTCGACGCCAGCGGCAAGCTGCTGAAGAGCGGCGTGGTGGCGATGGCGAACCTCGATGCGGGCGCCTACCTGCTGGCGGTGCGCGCGCCGGCGACGTCGCGACCGGTGCGGGCGCGCCCGGCGGTGGCCGGGATCAAGCCGCCCGGCACCGGCCCGCCCGAGGAGGTGGTGCGCCACTACCTGCGCCTGGCCCACGGCGAGGCGGACGATGCGGCGCGCCCGGCGGCTGGCCCGGGCGGTGAGGGCGAGGAAGCGAACGCGGAAGAGGCGGCGCCCGGCGAAGACGAGCCGGCCGAGCCGGAGGAGCCCCAGTCATGAGCGATCGACCCATCCTCCCCGTCGGTGATCCCGCCCCGCTCCCCGACCGCCGTTCGCCGCGGCACGAAAGGCCGATCACCGTGAGCAGATTCAGATCGACATGGTTCGCAGGCGCATGGCTGCTCGCCGCCGCGGCGCTTGCCGCGCCGGCCGCGAGCGCGGCGAAACCGTCGGCGCAACCGGGACCGGCACCGTCGGCCCGCCCCGCCGGCGCGGTGGGGACGGTGGTGGTGCCGGACCGCTTCCTGCGCCGCTGGGACCCGCTCACGGTCTTCTTCGCCGGCGACGTCGGCCCCGCCGGCGGCGGGCCGGAGGACCACCCGGAGCGGCTGGCGGCCTGCGCCCCGCCCCACCCCGGCGCGTTCACCTGGCTCGACGCGCGCACGCTGCAGTTCCGCCCCGCCGAGCCGTGGCCGCCGCTGACCCGCTTCGTCTGGAGCGTCGGCGGCGAGCGCTTCACGCTCTCGACCCTGATGGAGGCGCCCTCGTCCACGATCCCGGCCGACCGCGCCGAGGGGCTCGACGAGGTCGACGCGATCACGCTGGCGTTCGCCGCGCCGGTCGACGAGACGGCGCTCGCGCGCATGGTCACGGTCGAGCTGCGTCCGCTCCCCGGCATCGGCAGCGAGGCGATCCGCTGGCTCAAGGCCGGCGACTTCGCGGTCAAGGTGATGGAGCGCCGCGCGCCGGGCGACGCCGCTGCCTACGTGCTCGGGCTGGCGACGCCGATCCCGCTCGGCACGCGGGCGATCGTCCACCTCCGCCTGGCACTCGACGACGACGCGGCGCGCTCGTTCGCCGAGTGGAGCTTCGCCACCGCGGAGCCGTTCGCGGTCGCCTCGGTGGGCTGCCCCGGCAGCCTGGTGCCGGTCACCTCGAGCGGCTCGCGCTACGGGCGCGAGCAGGCGCTGCGCTGTAGCGGGGGCGAGAGCAAGGTGACGGTGACGTTCACCTCGCCGCCGCGCGCGCTCGGTCCGGTCGAGGCGCGCAACCTCGTCCGAGTGAGCCCGGCGGTCGAGGGGCTCACGTTCGCCGTCCACGACCGCACGCTCGAGATCGCGGGGAGGTTCGAGCGCGAGACGCTCTACCGCGTGAGCGTGGCGCCGACCCCGCTCTCCGACCTGCGCGGTCGCCGCCTCCAGCTCACCGGCGCGAGCGAGGTCTACCTCGCCTTCCCGCGCAAGGAGGCCTACCTGCGCTGGGGTCAGAGCGAGGGCGTGGTCGAGCGCTTCGGCCCGCAGGTGGTGCCGGTCGAGGGCCGCGGCGAGGAACGGGTGGACGTGCGGATCCACCGCATCGACCCGCTCTCGCGATCGTTCTGGCCGTTCCCGAGCTACGCACTCACCACCGACGACGGGGAGCGGCCGCCGGGCCCGGGCGAGGCGCCGGCACCGTACGCCGAGCCCGCCCGCGCGATCGGGGCCGGCGAGCTGGCGCGCCAGATCAAGGCGCTCGGATCGCCGCAGGTCTCCACGCTGGTGACGCTGCCGCTACGCCGGGAGGGCGGCGCCGCCGCGTTCGGCCTCGACCTCGCGCCGCAGCTCGCCTACGCCGGCGGCAAGGGCGAGCCGGGGACCTACCTGGTCGGCATGCGGAGCCTCGGCACGGGGGGGGAGCGCGCCTGGATGCGCGTGCAGGTCACCGACCTGGCGCTCGCCACCGTGGAGGAGGCGCGCGCGGTCGGCTTCGTCGTCACCTCGCTGGCGAGCGCGGCGCCGGTGCCGGGCGCGCGCGTGCGCGTCGAGGCGTCGGTGACCGAGGGCGACGCGCCCGCCGAGTGGCGGACCGTGTTCGAGGGCGTGACCGACGCGCTGGGCCGCGCGCGCTGGGAGGCGCCGGGGCCGCGCAAGAACCGCGATGTCGGCATCCGCCGCATCGTCGTGAGCAAGGACGCCGACACGCTCGTGCTCGATCCCGGCCATCCCCCGGAGGGCTACGCCGACAACCGCTGGAGCCCGACGCGCCAGCCGTGGCTGGCGTGGGCGCACGAGGGGCTCGCCCACCGCGGCCCGCAGGCGCAGACGCTCTGCCACATCTTCACCGAGCGCCCGGTCTACCGCCCGGAGGAGACGGTCCACATCAAGGGCTACCTGCGCACGCGCCGCGCCGGCACGCTCAAGCCGGTGACCGGCTCCGGCGTGGTGGTGGTCGAGGGGCCGGGCGACCTCGCCTGGCGCTTCCCGGTCGAGCTCGGCCGCCTCGGCGGTTTCTACCACGCGTTCGCGGCCGAGAAGCTGCCCACCGGGACGTACTCGGCCCGCTTCGAGAACGCCAAGGGCGAGAGCTACGGCCGGGTGAGCTTCCGCATGGAGGCGTACCGCATCCCCCAGTTCGAGATCCAGCTCCACGCCGCCGAGCGGGTGCCGCTCGACCAGGAGTTCAAGGTGACGCTGACCGCGACCTACTACGCCGGCGGCCAGGTCGCCGCACGCCCGGTGCGCTGGCGCGTGACGCAGTTCCCCTACGCCTGGACGCCCGCCGCGCGCGAGGGGTTCCTGTTCTCCTCCGACGCCCGCTACTCCGAGTCCGGGCGCTTCGAGTCCTCGCCGCGCCTCGAGCGCGAGGACACCACCGACGCCGGGGGCGGCGCCAGCCTGACGCTCAACCCGGCGGTCGAGACCACCGCGGCGCCCCGCACCTACGTCGTGGAGGCCACCGTCACCGGCGCCGACGACCAGACCGTGACCGCAGTGCAGCAGGTCACCGCGCTGCCGCCGTTCGTGCTCGGCCTCAAGGTGCCGCGCTACCTCGAGCACGCCGCGACGATCGCGCCGCAAGTGCTGGTGATCGGCCACGACGACAAGCCCGCCGCCGGCCAGCCGGTCACGGTCCGCCTGCTCCACCGTCAGTGGCACTCGGTCTTGCAGGCGAGCGACTTCTCCGCGGGCAAGGCGCGCTACCTCACCGACGTGGTCGATGAGAAGGTGTTCGAGACCACGGTGACGAGCGGCGCCGACGCGATCACGGTGCCGCTGCAGATCAAGGAGGCGGGCGTCTACCTCGTCGAGCTCGAGTCCGCCGACCGCCTCGGCCGCTCGCAGCTGATCTCGGTCGACCTCTACGCCGGCGGCGAGGAGGCGGTGAGCTGGGCGAAGCCGGCCACCAAGGTGTTCACCACCGCCACCGACAAGGCCGCCTACGACCCCGGCGACACCGCCAACATCGTCCTCGCGAGCCCGTTCCAGAAGGCGGCGGCGCTGGTCGTGATCGAGGCGCCGGAGGGCAACGAGTACCGCTGGCTGGCGGTCGAGGGCGGCAGCGCGACGCTCCACCTCCCGGTGCTCGGCACCTGGGTGCCGGAGCTGCCGATCCACTTCGTGCTGATGCGCGGGCGCCTCCCCGGCACCGCGCCCGAGCCCGGCGCGAGCGCCGACCTCGGCAAGCCGGCGACGATGGCGTCGACCGCCTGGGTGAAGGTGAACCCGCTCGACAACCGCGTCGACGTCAAGCTCGATCATCCCGCCAAGGGCCGCCCCGGCGAGAAGATCCAGGTCAAGGTGTCGCTCGCCGACCCGCACGGCCGGCCGCTCCCCGGCGAGGTGACGCTGTGGCTGGTGGACGCCGCGGTGCTGGCGCTCGGCAAGGAGCAGCGTCTCGATCCCCTGCCCGACTTCATCACCCCGGTGCGCTCCGCGATCGCGGTGCGCGACACGCGCAACCTCGCCTTCGGCCAGATCGCGTTCGCCGAGCTGCCCGGCGGCGACCGCGGCAAGCGCGGCGAGGGGCTGCTCGAGCGCGCCACGGTGCGGCGCAACTTCAAGAGCGTTCCCTACTACGAGCCGGCGATCGAGGTCGGTCCGGACGGCGTCGTCACCGTGACCGTGCAGCTGCCCGACAACCTCACCAACTTCAAGCTGCGCGCCAAGGCGGCGAGCGGCGACGAGCGCTTCGGCTTCGCGGCGAGCCAGGTCGCGGTGCGCCTGCCGGTGATCGTCCAGCCGGCGCTGCCGCGCTTCGTGCGCCCCGGCGACACGCTCACGCTCGCCGCGGTCGGCCGCGTCGTCGAGGGCGAGGGCGGACCGGGCAAGGCGGAGGTCGCCGCCGACGGGATCGTCGTCGCCGGCGCCGCCCGCCGCGAGCTGACGCTGGTCCCGAACCAACCCGAGCGGATCGAGTTCGACGCCTCGGTGCCGACCCCGCCCTACACCGCCGAGGGGGAGCTCGCCTATCGCGAGGCGACGGTGCGGTTCGCCGTCGAGCGCGCCTCCGACGGCGCCCGCGACGCCTTCGAGGTGAAGCTGCCGGTCCGCGACGACCGCGAGCGGGTGACGGTGCGGACGCTCGCCGATCTCGCGGCCGCCACGCCGGCGGTCCTGCCCGCGATCCCCGAGGCGGCGCGGCCGGGCACGGTTCGCCGCTCGCTGCTGTTCTCCGACCAACCGGGGCTGGTGCGGATGGCGGCCGGCCTCTCGTTCCTGCTCGAGTACCCGTTCGGCTGCACCGAGCAGCGCGTCAGCCGGGCGCGCGCCGAGCTGGCGATGCGCAGGTTCCACGTCGCGCTGCACGGCGGCGGGAGCGACGAGCGCACCGACCGAGGCGTGAAGGAGACGCTCGAGTGGCTGCCGTCGGCGGTCGACCCCGACGGCCTGGTCGGCTACTGGCCGGGCTCGCGCGGCTACGTCTCGCTGACGGCGTGGGTGGTGGAGTTCCTCCTCGAGGCGCGCGACGCCGGCTACCGCGTCGACCCCAAGCTCCTCGACACCCTCACCGGCACGCTCGAGAAGGCGCTGCGCTCCGACTACTCCCGCTTCATCGACGGCGAGGCGTTCGCCGAGCGCTGCTGGGCGCTCGCCGCGCTCGCCCAGGCGGGCAAGGCGAGCCCGGCGTACGCCGCCGAGCTGGCGCGCAAGGCGCAGTTCCTCGACCTCGAGGGGGTCGCCGAGGTGCTGCAGAGCTTCGTCCGCGCCGGCGACACCTCCTCGGCGGCCGGCAAGGCGCTGGCGGCGCGGCTGTGGGACGGGCTCGTCTTCCGCCTCTACCAGGGCCGCGAGACCTACGGCGGGCTGCAGTCCACGGCGACCGCGCGAAACGGCCTGGTGCTGGCGAGCGAGACCCGCACCGTGGCGGAGCTCACCCGCGTGCTCGCCCGCGTCGACGCCGGCAACCCGCGCCTGCAGCTGCTCGTCGACGCCCTCGTCACGCTCGGGCGCGGCGACGGCTGGGGCTCGACCAACGCCAACGCCGCCGCGCTGCTCGCGCTCACCGAGCTGCTCCAGCCGCCGTTCGCCGGCAGCTCGGCGCACCAGGTGCGGCTGCGCCTCGGCGGCGAGGAGAACACGGTCTCGTTCGGACCCGACGCGCCGGTCGGCTACGCGGTGAGCACCAGCCCCGCCGCCGGCGAAGCCGCGCTCGTCCTGGGCGGGGGCGGCACGGTGGTGATGCGCGCCGAGTCGAGCTACGTCCCCGCCGCCGACGGCAGCCAGGTCGCGCCGCAGGCCGCCGGCTTCGTCGTCAGCCGCGAGCTGCTGCAGCAGCAGGGCGGCGGCGCGCCGCCCAACCGGATCGCGTTGGCCGCGCCGGCCGGTCGCGTTGCGCTGGTGGTCGGCGACGTGGTCGAGGAGCACGTCCAGGTCGTCAACCCCTCCGATCGCAACTACGTCGCGGTCGTCGTCCCGCTCGCCGCCGGGATGGAGCCGATGAACCCCAACCTCGCGACCGCGCCCGCCGAGGCGAAGCCGGCCGGCGCGATCACGCTCGCGCCCACCTACGCCGCCTACCTCGACGACCAGGTCGCGTTCTACTACGACGCGCTGCCGAAGGGCACCTACGACTTCTTCTTCCGCACCCGGGCGACGGTGGCGGGGAGCTACATCCAGCCGCCGGCGCGCGCCGAGCTGATGTACGACAGCGCGGTGCGGGGCAACGGCGCCGGCGCGCGGGTGGAGGTCACGCGGCGGCGATGACCGCGCCCGCCGCCAGACGAATCGCGCGCGGAGCCGCGCTTGTGCTCCGGCGCGCCGCGCGGGGCCTGCCGCTCCTCGCCCTCGCCGCCCTCGGCTTCCTGCTCGCCGCCGCGGCGTGGCGGGCGCGGCTGGAGGCGCCCGCGCCGACGCTGCTGGTGCGCGACCGCCATGGGCGCTACCTGACCGAGATCGCCGACCCGGCCGGCGGCGAGTTCGGCTACTGGACGGTCGACACGCTCCCGCCGCGGGTGGTCGCCGCCACGCTCGCGCTCGAGGACCGCCGCTTCGCGCTCCACCCCGGCGTCGACCCACTCGCGGTGCTGCGGGCCGGCTGGCAGGACCTGCGCGGCGGGCGTCGGATCTCCGGTGCCTCGACGCTGGCGATGCAGGTTGCGCGCATGCAGCGGCCCGGCCCGCGCTCGCCGCTGCGCAAGGCGGTGGAGGCGCTGACCGCCGTTCTCCTCACCTCGCGCTACGGCCGCGACGCGGTGCTTGCGCAGTACCTCCGCCTCGCCCCCTACGGCAACCGCATCCACGGCATCGCCTTCGCCGCGCGGCGCTACCTCGACAAGCCGGTGGACGACTTGTCGTGGGCCGAGATCGCGTTCCTCTCCGCCCTGCCGCAGGCGCCGGGGCGGATGAACCCGTTCGACCCCTCCGGGCGCGCGCGCGCGGTCGCACGCGGCGAGCGCGTGCTCGCCCGGCTGCGCGAGCAGGCAGTGCTCTCCGCCGCCGAGTACGAGCTGGCGCGCGAGCAGATCGGCCGGCTGCGCATCCCGGCGCGCGAGGTGCGACCGCCCGCTGCGATGCACGCCGTGCTCGACCTCCAGCGGCGGTTCGCGGACCCGTCGGCGCGGGCGCGGTTCGCGCGGGCGCCGTTGCTCACCTCGACGCTCGACCTCGACCTCCAGGAGCGGGTGCAGGGGCTGGTGTGGGAGACGGTCGCGGCGGCGGAGGACCGCGGCGCCGGCAACGCCGCGGCGATCGTCGTCGACCCCGCCTCGCGGGAGGTGCTCGCCGCGGTCGGGTCGGCCGGCTTCTTCGACGGCGCCCACGCCGGGGCGATCGATTACTCGGCGCTGCCCCGCTCGCCGGGCAGCACGCTCAAGCCGTTCCTCTACGCGCTCGCCCTCGACCGCGAGGTGATCACGCCCGCCACCGTGCTCGACGACCTGCGCCGCGCGCCGGGCGGGATCGCCAACGCCGACGAGGACTACCTCGGCCCGCTGCTGCCGCGGGTGGCGCTCGCCAACTCCCGCAACGTGCCGGCGGCCAACCTGCTGGCGCGGATCGGCATCGACGCCGGCTACGCCTTCCTCGGCGAGCTCGGGCTGCACGACGGCGTGCTCCCGGCGCGGCGGTTCGGCCTCGGCCTGGCGATCGGCGGCATGCCGGTGACGCTGCGGCGGTTGGTGCGCGCCTACGGCGCCCTCGCCGGCGAGGGGATTGACGCCGACCTGGTGTGGCTGCGCGGCGAGGCCGGCGGGCCGGCGCGCCGCGTCCTCTCGGCGACGGCGGCGCGCGAGGTCACGCTCTTCCTCGCCGACCCCGAGGCGCGCCTGCCGAGCTTCCCACGCATGGGCGCGACCGAGTACCCGTTCCCGGTGGCGGTCAAGACCGGCACCTCGCCGGAGGTGCGCGACGCATGGACGGTCGCGTATTCGCGCCGGGCGCTCGTCGGCGTGTGGGTGGGGCGGCCGGACTACCGGCCGATGAGCGGCCTCACCGGCTACGCCGGGGCCGCCACGCTGGCGCGCCGGGTGATGGCGCTGCTGCACCGCGACGAGCAGGACGGCCTCGGCGACCTCTCGTTCCCGCCGCCCGACGGCTTCCGCCCGGTGCGGGTCTGCGCGCTCACCGGCAAGCGGGCGTCGCCGCTGTGCGACCGCGTCTTCACCGAGTGGCTGCGCCCCGGCCAGGAGAGCCCGGACGAGTGCG
>DATIYW010000252.1:0-9590 GCA_035517415.1 Thermoanaerobaculaceae bacterium | reverse complement strand
CTCGACCTGCACAGCGTGGCGGAGCTGACGAAGTATGCGATCCGCGAAGGCCTCACCGAGCTCTAGTCTTCCGGGCGCGGCCGCCGTCCCGTGCGCGGCCAGTCTCGGACCATCCGCGGCGTTGCGCTCGCCGGTTCGCATCCTCAACGTACCCTTCGGGTACGCCTCCGGTGCGACCGGCTCGCGCGCCTAGCATCCGGCCCATTCTCGGCCGCGCGCTCCACGCATGCTCCCCTTGCCCTGCCATTGATCGTCTGCACGGGCCACGGGCTACGGGCAAAGGACAACGGGCCACGGGCCACGATCTATGATCGGCGGGGAGAGCGAGCGTGGACGAGCCGCGGGTGGTGTGGAGCGAGAGCTTCCGGGTGCGCGCCTACGAGGTGGACGTGTGGGGGCGGGCGTCGGCGCCGACGGTCTGCAACTGGCTGCAGGAGGTGGCCGGCAACCACGCCGCGCACCTGGGCTGGGGGATCGAGCGCCTGCAGGCGCAGGGGTTGACCTGGGTGTTGTCCCGCCTCCACCTGCGCCTCGACCGGTTGCCGAGGTGGCGCGACGAGGTCCGCGTCACGACCTGGCCGGCGGGGGCGCAGCGCCTTTACGCGTTGCGCGAGTTCCGCCTCGACGACAGCGACGGCGGCGCGGTGGGCGTCGCGACCACCGGCTGGATGGTGCTCAACCTGGCATCGCGCCGGCCGGTGCGCCCCGCCGAGGAGGTCGCTGCGATGGCGGCTCGCGCGCCCGCCCGCGCGCTCGCGGACCCGTTCGACAAGCTGCCGGAGCCGGCGTCGGTCGAGCTCGAGCGGTCGCTCGAGGTGCGCAGCCTCGACCTCGACATCAACCGGCACGCCAACAACGTCAGCGTGATCGGCTGGGCGCTCGAGGCGCTGCCGCTCGAGGATCTCGACGGCCGGCGCCTCGCCGGCCTCGAGATCGAGTTCCGCGGCGAGACGCGCGCCGGCGACCGCGTGGTGACGCAGGCGCAGCGCAGCGGCGACGGCACGTTCGTCCACCGCCTGCTGCGTGCCGGCGACGGGCGCGAGGTGGCGCGCGCCCGCACCGCCTGGGCGCCGGACGGCCGCTAGTCGGGCACGCCCTCGTCCGGCATGTCGACCAGCAGCGAGCGCTCCACCGGCGGCAGCTTGCGCCAGTTCCCGCCCAGCCAGCTCACCCCGGCGAGGAAGGCGTTGGCGCGGTCGGTGTCGGGGCAGACGCGGCGCAGCAGCGCCCAGAACGAGCGCGAGTGGCGGAGGTGGATGGCGTGGGCGAGCTCGTGCGCCATCACCGCCTCGATCACCCAGCGCGGCATGGTGCGGAGCGCGGCGTGGAGCCGGATCAGGCCGGTGAGCGGGCTGAAGCTGCCCCAGCGCGACTGCTGCGTGGTGACGAAGCTGACGCCCTCCACCGCCGGCGGGCTGGGGAAGCGAGTGGCGATGCGGCGGGCGAGCTCGAGCGCGTCCTCCTCGACGTTGACCTCGCGGGCGCGGGCGCGACGCAGGAGGGTGCGGGCGAGCTTCGGGATCGCCTGGCGCAGCTCCTCGCTCGGCACGTAGTACGGCGCGCTGACCCGCACCGTCGAGCCGTCGAGGCGGGCGTTGACGTTCTTCACCCGCTTGCGCTCGATGACGACCGTCAGCCCGACCCCGTCGACGACGATGGTGCTCGGCTCGCCCACCGGCGCATTCTATCGGGCCGGGGCGTGATCACAGCATGAAGCGCGCGAGCAACGCGATCGCAGCGCCGGCGAACAGCAGCGCGGCGCCCCCGGCGAGGAGGAAGACCAGCCCGAGCGCGACGGCCATCAGCGCGGCGACGATGGCGGCGAGCAGCCCGAGCACGACGAGCACGGCCTTGCCGCCGCCGCCCAGTCGCGGGCGTGCGGGCGCCTGTGTCGCGGCGCCGCTCCAACCCATCGCCGCGAGCCGCCGCAGGCGCCGCCGGACCGACGGGTGCGGGCTGAGGAGGCCGCCGAACTCTGCCGGCGCGCCGTCGCCCGACTCTTCCCGCCCCGACGGCCCGACCACGAACAGGTGCGACGCCCACTGGCTGCGGGGTACGCGCGTGTCGGCCGCGGCGAGGCGCTCGAGGCCGCGCGCGAGCGCCTCGGGGTCGCGGGTGAGCTGCACCGCGGTCGCGTCGGCGAGGTAGCGGCGGGTGCGCCACACCAGCATCACGAGCGGCCCCGCCACCACCGCGCGGAGCATGAAGATCTCCATGCGCAGGAACAGCAGCAGGAGGTACGGCAGGTAGAGAGGGAACAGCAGCGCCTTGAGCGGCGGGAAACGCCGCACCGCGCGGGCGAGCGCGGTCCTCGGCTCGCCGGCGCGCGAGGCGTCGAGCACGGCGGCGAGGCCGTCGGTCGGCTCCCGCCCGATCTCGCGCGACAGCATCTCCGAGACCGCCTCGGCCGCGCCGGCGTCGTCGCGGCGGAGGAGCGCCCAGCGCACGGTGCGGAACAGCTCCCTCCACGCGGTGGCGGAAAGCCCCGCGACCGCCTCGAGCGCCACCAGCGCAAGTGCCATGCTGTGGAACGCCGACGTCACGGTGACCGCGACACGGAGGTCGCCGTTGCCGATCGAGCCAATCAGGTGGCCGACCACCGCCTCCTTCTCGGCGCGGTCGAGCGCGGCGAGCAGGCCGCGCGTGACGACGATCGCGGCGTCGGCGGGCGAGGCACCCAGCGCGGCGGCGTTGGCGCCGGGCACGTCGAGCACGAGCACGCGCGGCGGGGGCAGCCCCGCGGCGATCGCCATCTCCTCGGCGACGTCGGCGACCTGCCGCTCGTCGAGCTCGCCGTCGCGGGGCGGGCGCGCGCCGAGTGCGAGCAGCGCCGCCCCGGCGCCCTCCCGCGTGAGCAGCCCGCGCAGCGCGGCCCAGAGCAGGAGCGCGAGCAGCGCGCCCGGGGCGACCACGATCAGCGCGCCGGCGATCGCCTGCGGAACCGGCACGTGAGCCGAGCCGCCGAGCGCGTCGAGGAGGCGCGGCACCAGCGTCGCCTGGCGGCGCAGCGCCTCGCGCGCGGCGGGCGGCATCGCCGCGAGCACGCCGGCGAGGCGCATCGCGCCGAGGACCGCGGCGTAGGCGATCGGGGTAAGCACGGCGGAGAGCGGGAGGCCGGTCACCAGCACCGCCGCGGCGCACGCGAGCGACAGGCGCCAGGTCTGGCGCCGCCGCCGGCGCTGCTCGGCGAGGAAGCTGACGCGGTCGCGCGGTCCGAACCGCCCGGGCGCGGCGGGCCCGGCCGCCGGAGCGGGGTTCATCGGGCGACCCCGCCGAGATGCGCGGCGGCGCGGCGGAGCGCAGGCGACGGCCCCACGTCAGGCGGTCGGCTCGCCGCGGCGTGCGCGGCAGGCGTCGCATGGGCAGGCGGCGCGCAGCTCGTCGAGGTGGTAGATGCCGTGGTCGTGGCCGTCGCCCCAGGTCACCTGCAGGCCGTAGTTGCCGACCACGCTCGCCGCCACCGGCACGAACGCCTCCGGGCGCAGCGGCCGCAGCGTGGGCAGCGTGGCGCGGCCGAACAGGTGCTGCTCGCCCTTGCAGGTGGCGCAGCTGCAGGCGCGGCGGAGTGCGTCGCCGGGGTAGTACGACTCGTGCCCGTCGCCCCACACCACCACCACCTCGTTGCCGATCACGTAGAGATGCGAAACCGTCGCCGTCACGAGCGTACCGGTCCTTCCACGCCACTCAAGCGGTGGAGCAGGCGGTTCAAT
Organism: Thermoanaerobaculaceae bacterium; assembly: GCA_035517415.1. Lineage (GTDB taxonomy): Bacteria > Acidobacteriota > Thermoanaerobaculia > Thermoanaerobaculales > Thermoanaerobaculaceae > DATIYW01. Next base: position 5,880 of record DATIYW010000252.1, on the reverse strand, counting down.
TCCACCAGCAGGGCCTGCGCGCTCGGGTAGCGCGCGGCGGGGTCCTTCTCGCACAGGCGGACGACCACGGCCCACACCGGCTCCGGCACCGGGTGCGCGAGCCGCTCGCGCGGAGGCAGCGGCTCCTGCAGGTGCATCTCCAGCACCCGGTACGGCGAATCGGCGGTGAACGGCACCGCGCCCTCGAGCATCTCGAACAGGATGATGCCGAGCGCGTAGAGGTCGACGCGGTGGTCGATGCGCTTGGGGTCGACCATCTCCGGCGCGGCGTACTGCGGCGTGCCGAGGAACAGGTTCGAGCTCGTCAGCCCGGGCTGGTCGGCGAGACGGGCGATGCCGAAGTCCATCACCTTGAGCGAGCCGTCGGGCAGCAGCATGACGTTCTCGGGCTTGAGGTCGCGGTGGACGACGCCCTTGGCGTGCGCGTAGTCGAGCGCCTCGGCGACGTCGCGCGCGATCTCGACTGCCCGCCGCACCGGCAACGGGCCGCTCGCGCGCAGCGCCTGCTTGAGCGTCGTCCCGGCGATCAGCTCCATGGCGAGGAACGGCCGGCCGTTCGCCTCGCCGGCGTCGTGGATGCGCACGATCCGCGGGTGGTGGAGCTGCTCGCCGAGCTGGCCCTCGCGGACGAAGCGGGCGACGAACGTCTCGTCGGCGAGGCAGCCCTCGTGCGGGACCTTGAGCGCCACCTCGCGCCCGTCGCCGCCGCGCCGGGCGCGGTAGGTGGTGGCCATGCCGCCGCGCCCGAGCACGCCCTCGACCTCGTACTCGCCGATCCGCGCGACGCCGTCGGACCGCGTCGGCGCGTGGTCGTAGGCCAGGGTCGGCCCGGTCCGCGGCTCGGCACCCCCGCCGCGCCGGCGCGCCCGCCATGCGCCCGCGCCGAGCGCCAGCACGGCGAGCGCCACGGCGGTGATCGCCAGGCCGCTCCGCAACGTCAACCGACGGCTCGGTGCCACCTGCGGTCCAGCCGGGCTTGCTGCGGCCTCCGGCGCGGGGGAGGTCGCGGCCGGTCTCGCCGCCGCGGCGGTCGGGACGGTGGTCGGGACGGCGGTCGGCGCGGCGGTCGTGGCCGCGGTGGGCTTCGGCGGGACGGTGGGCGCCGCCGCCGGGGCAGCGGCCCTCGCGCCGGCCGCTGTCGGCCGAGCCCGCGGCGTCGGCGTCGGGAGCGGCAGCAGCGGAACCACCAGCGTCTCGGTCGCCCCCGCGGTGAGCGCGACGTCCTCCTCGACCGGGCGGAACCCCGCCGCCTCGACCCGCACGGCCCGCTCGCCCGGCGCGAGCGCGACCGGTCCCAGCGGTGTGGTGCCGATCGCGTTGCCGTCGACGAACACCTGCGCGCCGGGCGGGTCGCTCTCGACGCGCAGCTGCCCGGTCACGACGCCCGCCGGGGGCGTGCCCTCGGCGCGGTGCGGCGGGAGCGCGCGGACTCGCTCGCGCAGGGCCGCGAGCTTCTCCTCCGGCGTCACCTTGGCCTGGAACGCGAGCTTGAGCTGCGCCGCCGCCATCTTCGGCCGCCCCATCTCGGTCAGGCACAGCGCCATGTGGTAGTGGGGGTCGTAGTCGATCGCGCCCGCCCGGCCGTCGGGAGGCGTAAAGCGTCTGGGGAAGGGCTCGGCCCTGGCGGCGGCGCCGAACTCGCGCAGCGCGTCCGGCCAGGCGCCCTGCGCCTCGAGCGCGAGGCCGCGCTCGTAGCGCTCGAGCCACGGCGGCGCCGCGACCGCGGGACCGCCGGCGAGCAGGCCGAGGCAGGCGGCGACGACGAGTCGCCCGGCGGCGGCTCGGGGCATCAGACGAGGACCCCGGCCGCCCCACCAGCGGCAAGCCCACGCGCCGAGCGCGCTCCGGCCATCGTCGCCCTCCAGAGACCTCGGGGCAGTCTAGCATCGGGGATCGGCCCGATCCGGCGTGTACGATGGGGGCCGTGAAGCGGATCGTGATCGTCGCGGGTGCGCCGTGGCGCTGGGAGCCGCGCTTCGTCACGCTGGTGTCCGCCGCGGACGAGGTGCTCGCCGCCGACGGCGGCGCCAACCACCTCGCCCGCATCGGCGTGCGGCCGGCGGCGGTGGTCGGCGACCTCGACTCGATCCGCGCGTCGGTGCGCCGCTGGGTCGGCGAGGAGCGGATCGTCCACCGCCCGGACCAGGAGACCACCGACCTCGACAAGACGCTCGCGTGCGCGTTCGACGAGCGCAGCGCCGGCGCGGTGACGGTGCTCGCCGCGACCGGCGGGCGCCTCGACCACGCACTCGCGAACCTCGGCCTGCTCGGGCGCTACCTCGGCCGCGGCGCGGTGGAGCTGCGCGACGAGCTCGCGCGGATCGTGCCGGTCGCGGGCGAGGCGAGCTTCGCGACGCGGCCCGGCCAGGCCGTCTCGCTGGTCTCGCCGGGCGGCTGCGAGCGGGTGTGGACCGAGGGGCTGCGCTGGCCGCTGACGGGGCGGCGGCTCGACCCGGCCTCGACGAACGGCGTCTCGAACCGGGCGGACGCCGACCGCATCACCGTCCGCGCCGAGGGCGGCACGCTCCTCGTCTTCCTCTTCGAGCCCGACTGACCGGCGGGGATAGAATCACGGCGTGCAGTTCAAGATGGCGGGCTCGTCGCGCCTCGCCCAGGCGCTCTACCGCGTCTACTTCGGGTTCTGGATCCCGGTGCTGGCGTGGGCGTCGACGTGGTGGCCGCTCTCGCTCATGTACTGGAAGGCGCGCCGCCTCGTCATGCTGCCGTTCAACCTGATCCGCGCCAAGTACCTGCACGCGCTGCGCGACAACTACGCCCACGTCCTCGGCCTGCCGCCGGAGCACCCGGCGGTGCGGCGGATGGCGTGGCGGATGGGTTACGAGCACGCCTACCACTGGATCGACTTTTTCCGCTGGTCGCAGCTCCCGCCGGAGATGGCGCGCGCCAACATCGCCGCGATCGAGGGCGAGGCGAGCTTCGCGGCGGCGCGCCGCAGCGGGCGCGGCACCGTGCTGCTGACGGCGCACATGGGCAACCCCGAGGTCGGCGCGGTGGCGATGGGCGGCAACATCGAGCCGCTCCACGTCCTCTACTGGCGCGACCGCTTCGCCCCGGCGGAGGAGTTCCGCGCGCGCCTGCGCAGCCGCGGCAACGTGCGGGGGATCCCGGTCGACGCCTCGCCGTTCTCGGTCGTGCCGGCGCTGCGCATCCTCGAGGAGGGCGGCATCGTCGCGGCGCACGGCGACCGCGACTTCAACGACCAGGGGTGGCCGGTCGAGTTCTTCGGCACGCCGGCGAAGTTCCCCCCCGGGCCGTTCCTGCTCGCCGCCCGCGCCGGCGCCGAGGTCGTGCCGACGTTCTTCCTCCTCCGGCCCGACCGGCGCTTCCACGTCGTCTACGAGCCGGTGATCTCGCTCACGGGCGTGGGCTCGGTCGAGGAGCGGGCGCGCGCCGCGCAGCGCCTGTGGGTGGCGACGCTCGAGCGGCGGATCCGCGAGCACCCCGAGCAGTGGTACTGCTTCTACCCGTTCTGGGGCAGCGCAGCCGCCGACGTCGCCGCCGCGGCGCCGATCGCGGCGTCCCCCCGCACGGCCTGACGCTCTCGCTCCATCGCCGACCCGCCTTCGCCGGTTGCTGCGCTCACGTCCGGCCGGTCACGGCTGACCGACCTTCCAGCCCGCCGGCGTCGCGACCATCCGATAGCTGGACCCGATCACCATGCCGTCGCGGTGGCCCTCGACCCTCGCGATCACCGACCCGTCCGTGCGCGGGTCCAGCGCCACCACGGCGGCGTCGGCAGGCAGGTCGTCGCGCAGCTCCGCGAGGCGCGCCGCGCCGTCGGGTCCGGCGAAGGCGGTCGCGGCGCCGGCGGTCATTGCGGCGCGAACGGCGGCGAGGTCGCCGCGCCGGATCGCGGCGACGTAGGCCGCGGCGGCGCAGGCGGGGGGGCTCGCGAGCGCGGCGGCGAGCTCCGCGGCGGTCGGCGGCCGCGGGATCGGCGCGGAGAACCGCAGGTCGTAGCGGAACGTCACCTTCATGAACTCGTGCGGCCCGTCCATGTACATCCGGCCGGCGATCCCGGTGCGGTCGAACCGCTCGCGCGCGAACTTGTGCATCCCGGTGACCGACACCTGGCCGTCGAACTCCCGGGCATAGATCGCGCCGGAGATCGGGTCACCGTCCTTGTCGAGCACGACCTCGAGGATGCGCGCCTGGCCGTCGCGGCCGAGGTGGATCAGCGCGAAGAGGTCGGCGCGGTCCTCATCGGCGAGCGGCACGTCGCTGAACAGGAGGCGGACATCCTCGGTCTTCTTGTCGAAGAACCCCGGTTGCGCGGTCGCCCACACGTGCGCGACCGCGACCGGCGCGCCGTTCAGCTCGAGCGTGCCGGTCACCTTGCCCTCGCGCCCGGCGGCCTGCGCCGGGAGGGCCAGCAGGAGCGCGGCTAGGAGTCCGACGACCAGCTCTCCTTGCGCAGCTTCCAGGCGCCGCCTTCCTTGACCACCGAGACCTTGCCGGTGACGTCCTTCTTCTGATCGGTGTCGAAGGCGGTGACGCCGAGCTCGACGCTGCCGTCCGGCTGGCGATCCTCGCGCACCACCTTGATCTTCGTGTGCGCGTCCATCATCTTGATCATCCCGAACATCTTGTCGCGGTCGGCGGGCGGCGTGGCCTCCGCCTGCTTGCGGTTGTCGGCGCACATGAACGGCATGATGTCGTCGATCTTGGTCGCCTTGTCGAACGCCGCGCGGTACGACATGTAGAACTGCGTCGCGGTCTGGTTCGCCGGCGGCGCCGCCGCCAGGCCTGCCGCGACCGCCACAAACGCGATGATGCCCAGCCCCACCCTTAGTGATCTGTTCATCGTCTCTCCCTTGGCGGCGCGTTCGCCGCCCAAGCCGAATCAGGTTTCGCGTGTCTCTCCGCGATTGCGAATGCAACTCTATCACAGATACGGGATCCGTGCCGCAAGCCGCCAGCCGACGCGGGACCTGCGAGACTCTCGCCGAGGCGTGGGCGAGTCGCCGGATCTGGAGGCGGATGGGGTGAGGCAGGCGCACGCCGGCGACGACGCGCTCGACGGGCGCTCGAGAGGTCAACCGATGAACCTCGGCGGGGTTGGCTGGGGAGCAGGGATTCGAACCCCGATACCGTGGTCCAGAGCCACGTGTCCTAGCCGTTGGACGACTCCCCAGCAGCAGGGATGCACATTCTAAGGGAAGCGGGCCCTCTGTCAACCGCGCCCGGCGCGTGGACGCGGGCGGCACTGCCGTCGCGCGTGCGGACCGCGCCCGGTCTACCGCGCGCCGGGCTGCACCGAGCTGCTGTACATCCACTGGCAGAACGAGCTCGCCAGCAGCATCTCGTAGAACGACTGGGTGCCGCTGTCGGTGCACCTCACGCTGCCGTCGCCGTTGTAGTTCGTCACCTGCCACGACATCGTGCCGACGTAGGCGGACGGGTGTTGCGGCGTGTTGCTCCCCGCGAACGTGGCGTGCACCCAGAGCTTCCCGTTGCTGTTCCTCTGCCAGACCTCGATGTGCATTGCGGTGCCCGTCAGGCTCCCGGTGAACGTCGCGTTGTGGAAGTAGCTGGTCGGGCAGTAGGCGTCGGGGAGGAACCGCCCGCCGTCGACGACGAAGTGGTAGACGGTCGTCTCGGCCGATCCGCCGCAGCTGGCCGAGCTCCACGACGGTTCGAAGTCGACATAGTTGAGGGCGGGCCCGTCGTACGTGAACGAGCCGTCGCAGCGGTCCGTGAACGTGATTGTCTTCGACAGTCCGCCGTCGGTGACGGAGACGGAGCCGGAGATGGGGTAGTTGGAGCACTTGGAGGTGTCGATGTGGGCGGAGCCGGAGAGGGAGACCTGGCCCTGGGGGGAGGAGCCAGTGGCGTTGGTGGTGAGGTTGCCGGAGACGT
>DATIYW010000251.1:0-7044 GCA_035517415.1 Thermoanaerobaculaceae bacterium | reverse complement strand
TTGATCGCGATCTGCGACGCGACCGGGCCGAGCGCGAGCGTCTGCTCGGTCACCGTCACCTTCTCGGTCACCGGGTTGCCCTGCGCGTCCTTGACCTGGGCGCCGCTCGCGTCGAGCTTCGGCTGGTCCACCACGACCGGCTGCAGCAGCGCGACCTTCTTGGCCGGCGCGAACGTCTGCACCACGCCCTGCGACACCAGCGCCAGCGCGAGCACCACCGACATCGGGAGCAGGACGTAGAGCGTGGTCCGCACCAGGTCGACCCAGAAGTTGCCGATCGTGGCGGCGGTGCGCCGGACGACGCCGCGGATCAGCGCCGCCAGCACCGCCATGCCGGAGGCGGCGGAGACGAAGTTCTGCACCGCCAGGCCGAACATCTGGGTCAGGTAGCTCATCGTCTGCTCGCCCGAGTAGCTCTGCCAGTTGGTGTTGGTCATGAACGAGATCGCGGTGTTGAACGAGAGGTCCGGCGGCACCCCGGGCAGGTGCGCCGGATTGACCGGCAGCGAGCCCTGCAGCCGCTGCAGGGCGTAGAGCACGAGCCACCCCAGGAAGTTGAACACGAGCATGGCGAACGCGTAGCGCTTCCAGTCCATCTCCTCGTTCGCCTTCACGCCGGAGATGCGGTAGAGCAGGCGCTCGAGCGGGCCCAGCGCGCGGTCGAGTCCGCTCGGGCGGCCCTCGTAGACGCGCGCCATGTAGATCCCGAGCGGCTTCGCCAGCGCCAGGACGACGCCGAGGAAGATCACCATCTGGACGGTTGAGAGCGCGGTCATCCGAGTTCCTCCGGCTTGAGCAGCGCGACGAACAGGTAGATCACCAGGCCGAGCGCGATCAGCCCCGAGACGAGGTAGAGCCAGTTCATGACTCCCTCCCGCTTCCGAGCCGGCCGACGCCCCGCACCAGCCACAGCGTGAGGGCGAACAGCACAACCGCGAGGATCACGATCAACACGTCCACGTCACACCTCCCCGGTGCCAGGCACGCGATTGCGCGTCCGGCCGATCATCCGCGTGCGCAGGTCCGGCAACCGCGTGCCTGGCACCGTGACACGCTCCGCGTCAAGCCCGCATCAGCGCGGGCGCGACACGCGTCAAGGAAGAGTCAAGGCGCGTCACAGGTTGAGGCCGACCTCGATCAGCGCGCCGTTCTCGTGCGGCTCGCCGTTCTTGAGCGACCACCCCGCGTACACCACCCACTGGCCGAGCGTGAGGGTGAAGCCGGGCGTGAAGTAGCCGATCCCATTCCTGCCCGAGAACCAGTCGGCCTGGAAGTTGAACGACGGCGCGAGGCGCTGCTCGAACCCCGCGAGCACGCCGCGCGTCACGCCGACATCGGCGAAGCCGGAGGTGGCGTACCAGCCGCCGGCGGTGACGCGGGTGCCGTCGACCGGCGTCCACGCCGCGTGGGCGTAGGCCTGCGCCGATGGCGACCCGTCGGCGCCGCCGCGCACGTAGAACAGCCCGTGCACGCCGCCGGTCAGCGACCACTGCGCGTCGTGGTACGGCTGCCACTTGAGCGCCAGCATCGCGGTCGGCACCGACCTCCCCTGCGCCGCGAACCCGCCGAGGTTGACGCCGCCCTCGGCGTGCTCGCCGAGGCCGACCACGCCGCGGACCGTGAAGAACGTGTCCTCCGGCCGCCCCGAACGCCACAGGTTGTCCTCCTCGAGGTAGACCTTGCCGGGATCGAGGACGTCCGCCGAGGGCACGTTGAACAGCGTCTGCTGGGCGGCCGCCGGCGCCGCCGCGAGGCCGATCGCCGCGGCGAGCGCGGCGAACGCCGCAGCCCGGCCGAGCCACCGAGTCGCCGCGAAGCGTCCATGCCGGATCGTGTCGTCTTGCATCTCAAACCTCCCTGTCGATCGGGATTGAGCCACGTGAGACGTCAAGCGCGCATAAGCGCGGAACTCCGCCCCGTCAAGAACGGGTCAATGGGGGACACGCCCGACGGTTCGCCGCGCCGCGGCCCCGCTCCCAGATGCCGGTGCAGACGCCGGCGCATCGTCGCAAGAAGGCCTCCTCCGTTGAGCCAGGCGGTGGTAGCATCCGCGGCGAGCCGGACACGTCGGCAGCGTCCGCGCGGCCCGCCCGGGCCGGGAGGCGAGCGATGAAGGGGAACGCGAAGCTGATCGAGGCGCTCAACCGCCTGCTGGCGGACGAGCTCACCGCCATCAGCCAGTACATGGTCCACTCCGAGATGTGCGCGAACTGGGGCTACGAGCGGCTCCACAAGGCGATCGAGAAGCAGGCAATCGACGAGATGCGCCACGCCGAGTCGCACATCGGCCGCATCATCTTCCTCGAGGGGCAGCCGGTGGTGTCGAAGCTCAACCCCATCCTGATCGGGCCGACGGTGAAGGAGATCGTGCTCAACGACCTCGAGGCGGAGAGTGGCGCGGTCAAGGCGTACAACGACGCGATCCGCCTCGCCGTCGAGGTCGGCGACAACGCCAGCCGCGAGATGCTCGAGGCGATCCTCAAGGACGAGGAGCGGCACCTCGACTGGGACGAGCAGCAACGCGACCAGATCGAGCAGATGGGACTCGAGAACTACCTCGCGCAGCAGGTCGGCGGGGGGCAGAGTTGACCCCGCGCGCGGCATGCGCGGCCCGGCGCCGCGAGGCAGAGCGACGTCACCGTCGCCCCACGCTCGCGTTCGCCCTCGCGGCCGCACTCTCTCCGGCGCTCGCGCTCGGTCAGGCCGCCATCAGGGTCAACGACACGTTGTACCTGCGTCTCGGCCTCCAGCTCCAGGCGTGGGCGGACTTCGCCCAGACCTCCGCCGCCTCGGCCGGCGACGGCTACGCGCAGAACCTCGAGCTGCGGCGAGCGCGGTTCTTCCTCAGCGGCCAGGCGTCGCCCGACGTGAGCTTCTACTTCCTCACCGACTCGCCCAACCTCGGCGCAGCCACCGGCAGCGCGAGCAACCCGAAGGGCTTCACGCCCGGGTTCCGGGTCCAGGACGCGTGGGTGGAGTGGAAGCTCGCCGAGCCGTTCTCGATCGTCGCCGGGGAGATGTACGTGCCGTTCAGCCGCAACGAGCTGACCTCGAGCTCGAGCTACCTCACGCTCGACGGCAGCCCGATGTCGAGCGCGTTCTCGTCGCCGACCCAGACCAACGGTCAGCGGGACACCGGAGTCGAGGCGAAGGGCTACCTCGCCGGCGGTCACCTCGAGTACCGCGCCGCGGCGTTCCAGGGTGCGCGCCAGACCGGCTCGCGCAACGCGCCGCTGCTCGCCGGCTACGTCCAGTACGACTTCCTCGACACCGAGAAGGGCTACACCTACGCCGGCACGAACCTCGGCAAGAAGTCGGTCCTCGCCTTCGCCGCCGGCTATGAGACGCAGGCCGCCTACCGCGCCCACTCGGCGGCCGCGTTCGCGACCATCCCGGTGCGAGCCGGCGACGAGCTCGCGGGGATCGCGCAGTGGACGCACTACGACGGCGCCGCCTACTCGCCGTCGCTCGCCGATCAGAACGACCTCCTCGTCGAGCTGGGCTACCTCGTCGGCGCGGCGCGCCTGCAGCCGTTCGCCAAGATCGAGCGCCAGAGGTTCGCCGACCCGGCGTTCCGCCCCAACGACCTCTCGCGCTGGGGCGGTGGCTTCAACTACTACCTCCGCGGCCAGAGCCTCAAGCTCACCGGGGCGCTCGTCAGGACCGATCCGAGGAACCCGCAGCTCCGGCGCAGCAACGAGGCCACGCTGCAGCTCCAGGTCTACTACTTCTGACGCCCGCCCCCGGCGGTCCGTCTCCGTCGCGTCGCGAGCGCCGCCAGGCCGAGGCCGGCGAGGCCGCCCGCGAGCGCGCCGCCACCCGCCTGCTTGTAGACCTGGGCGTCGAACAGGTCCGGCTTGCCCAGACCCTCGAGGCCCGCCCTGAGCGCGAGTCGCGGGTGGGTGAGGAGGCTCACCGCCAGGCTCTGCACCCCGTCGCTCAGCGTCCTTGCCTCCGCGCTGCATGCCTCGGCGCGATGCCGGTGCTCGCGGTACAGCTGCTTGATCGCCGGGTCCACCTTTCCGTCGCGGAGGAACGCGGCCTCCCGGCCGCCCTCGAGATAGGCGAGCACGCTCGTGTACGTGGCGAGGATCGCCGTCGCCGCGTCGTCCTCGCTCCGCGCGCGCCGGTCGAGCGCGTCGACGTAGGTGGCGCGGGTCGGCACCGCCGCGCCGGCGAACCCGCCGAGGACGATCCCGAGCGCCAGACCGGCGCGGAGCAGGAACCGGCGCAGCCCCCGACGGCGAAACTCCTTTTCGACCATTCGGGTGACCGCCGCATCGTCGCTCATCGCCTCTCCTCGCGTCGCGGACCTTGCGACACAGACTCGTTCCGATTTGCCTCGATCATACCTCGTGCGACCGAGCGGAGGGCAATAGCGCGCCACGGGGTCCGCGTTGTGGTGCGGGGGTGGGACCGGGAACGGGGCCGATGACGTCCGCGCTGATTCTCCTCGCCGCGACCGCGGCGGCGCCCGTCCCGGCGGAGGTGCCGCTCGGGACGCCGATCGTCTCGATCCGCGTGCTGCGCGACGACATCTTCGACGTCTCGGAGCCGGCGACATCCTCGTGGCCGTACCGCTGGGCCGACCACCTGCACGTGCTGACGCGGGAGCGCTTCATCCGCTCGATCCTGCTCTTCAAGGTCGGCGACGCGCTCGACCCGGCGCGGATCGCCGAGAGCGAGCGTCTGCTGCGCGGCACCGGGTTCCTGAGCCCGGTCACGATCACGGTCGCTCCCGCGCCGGGAGGCGCCGAGGTGACCGTGCACACGCACGACGAGTGGACGACGCTCGCCGGCGCCAGCTTCGGCCTGGCGGGCAACCGGAAGCACGCCGGCGCGAGCCTCTCGGAGGAGAACTTCCTCGGCTGGGGCAAGGAGCTGGCGATCGAGTACGACTCCGACCCGGTGCGCAACACCACGACGTTCGAGTACACCGACAACCTGTTCCTCGCCAGCCGCTGGCGCCTCGCGCTCCGCTACCTCAACGCCTCGGACGGCAAGACCGAGGCGTTCGGCCTGCAGTACCCGTTCTTCTCGCTCGCCACGCCGCGCGCCGCCGGCCTTGCCTGGCAGCGCGTGACGCTCACCGAGTACCTCTACGCGACCAACCGCAAGGCGGTGTCGGGCACGACGCGGACGAGCGGGTTCCTGCTCTGGGGCGGCCTGCGCGCCTGGGGCGACGGCGTGACCACGAACCGGCTGACGCTCGGCGTCTTCACCGACAAGGCGGAGTTCTCGAACTGGCGGCTCACCGACGGCGAGCCGTACCCGACCCCGACGGGGCATGCCATGCAAGGCGTCCGGCTGGGCTGGGACCACCAGCTCGACCGCTGGAAGGTCGTCACCGGCTTCCGCGCCTGGCAGCGCCAGGAGGACGTGCCGCTCGGGCCGAACTGGACCGTCGCCAGCGGCGTGTCGGCCCCCGCGTTCGGCGGCGACGAGACGCGCGTCAAGCTGGACGCGGGCTTCAACGCCGGCATCCTCTCCGGCCGGCAGTTCTCGTGGCTCAACCTCGCCGAGTCGGTCCGCTTCGACCGGGGGGCGAACGACAACCAGGTCAGCCACGTCGACTTCGGCACCGCGCGCACCGGGCCGGTGGGGTGGCGCGGCCGGGTCTCGGTCGACCTCGGTCACAACCTCGACGGCGACCGCCAGCTCACGCTCGGCGCCGACACCGGCCTGCGCGGCTGGGACCCCGACACGTTCGACGGCACCTCGCGCGCGGTCGCGAACCTCGAGTGGCGCCACGTGCTCACCGGCGAGGTGCTCCACCTCGGCGTGATCGGCGGGGCGCTGTTCGTCGACGCCGGCAAGACGTGGGCGCCACGCGTCGGCCCCTCGACCGAGGGGATCCGCAAGGACGCCGGGATCGGCCTGCTGATCGAGTCGACCCGCGCCGCGGCGGTGAGCGTGGTCCGCGTCGAGGCGGCGTTCCCGGACCACGGCAAGGGTCCGGTGTTCCTGATCTCGAGCATCTCGCTGTTCTGACGGTCGGGGCGCGCGGCGGGAACGCTAGCGCGCGATCCGGCGGACGAAGAAGCTGTCCTCGCCGGCGGCTTCGACACGCGGCGCCGGACCGCGGCCCGGGTCGGGCTTCCGGGCGGTGTACTCCGAGAACAGCCCGATCACGAGCGTGCGACCGCTGCCCAGGAAGCCGGCCTCGTCGAGCGCGGCGAGGATGCGCTCCGGCGGCACGCAGTTCTCGATCGTGTCCCAGAAGTAGCGCATCAGCAGCGCCGCCTCGGCGTTGCGGGTGCGGAGGCGGGTGAGCAGCGGTACCACGCCGTGCAGGTAGAGGCGGATCAGCGCGTAGCCGGCGCGGCTGCGCGGCTTGGTCAGCTCGAGGATGCAGAGCGTGCCGCCCGGGCGGAGGACGCGCGCGAACTCGCGGAACGTCACGGTGAGGTCGGCGAGGTGGCGCAGCGCGTAGCCCATGCTGACGAAGTCGAAGCTCGCGTCGCGCCAGGGGAGCTGCTCGCCCATGCCGAGGACGCCCCCCACGGCGAGGTTGCGCCGCGCCTGCGCCACCATCCCCGCGCTCGGGTCGAGGCCGGTCACCAGGCGCGCGTCGCCGACCAGCCGGATCGCCTCCCGCGCCACCAGCCCGGTGCCGATCGCGACGTCGAGCACCCGCATCCCCTTCGCCAACCCGGCGCGGGCCAGCGCCTCGCGACGGTACCTGCGCCCGGTGCCGAGGCCCATGCCGCGCTCGATCGTGTCGTAGTCGGCCGCGGCGCGGTCGAAGAGCCCGCGCACGAAGCCCGGCCGGTCGCGGTCGGAGCGGTAGTAGTCCGAGAGGGTCGGGTGCGGTGCGAGCGCTTCGGGGCGCTCCTTCGGCTGCGGTGAGGCCATTGCGACGAAGTGTAGCAGCCGGGGCCTTTGGACCGGGGTCCGGGGTCCGGGGTCCGGGGTTCGGGGTTCGGGGTTCGGGGTTCGGGGTCCGGGGTCCGGGGTCCGGGGTCCAGGGTCCGGGGTCCGGGGTCCGGGGTCCGGGGTCCGGGGTCCGGGGTCCGGGGTCCGGGGTCCGGGGTCCGGGGTCCG
>DATIYW010000250.1:0-23426 GCA_035517415.1 Thermoanaerobaculaceae bacterium | reverse complement strand
CTCCGGGGGGGAGTGGGGTGCCGGCCCTCGACCACGATACGCGGGAGCGGCGGCGCGCCGAGATCGTGCGCGCCGCGGTGTCGGTGTTCGCCGAGCGCGGCTACTTCGCGGCGCGGATGCGCGAGGTCGCCGAGCGCGCCGGCGTCGCCGACGGCACTCTCTACCTTTACTTCCGCGGCAAGGAGGACCTGCTCGTCTCGCTGCTCGAGGAGTACACGCGCGCCTTCCTGGTGCGCGCCCGGCGCGACATCGCGCCGCTGACCGACCCGCGCGAGAAGCTGCGCGTGGTGGTGGAGCGCCACCTCGCCAGTCTGGAGGCCGATCGCGCGCTGGCGCACGTGTTCCAGATCGAGCTGCGCCACTCGCGGCGGTTCCTGCGCACGGTGGCGCGCGGCCCGCTGGCGGAATACCTGCAGCTCCTTCAGATGATCATGTCTGACGGGATGCGCGGGGGGGTGTTCCGCGCCGACGTCCCGGCCGAGGTGGCGGCGCGGGCGGTGTTCGGCGCGGTCGACGAGCTGGTCACGTCGTGGGTGCTGGCGAGCCGGCCGCGGCCGCTGGCGGCGCAGGCGGGCCCGCTGTTGCGGCTGCTGCTGGGCGGCCTCGGCGCGGGCGGCGGGGAGAGACCCGATGGCTGATCCGAAAACGCTGGTCGACATCTTCGCGCTGTGGTGCTCCTCGACGCCGGCGGCGGAGCTGATCGACGCGCGCCACCACGGCGAGGTGCGCATCAAGGCGCCGGAGATCCTGCGGCGCGTGGCGGGGCTCGCGCGCGGCCTCGCTGCGCTGGGCGTCGGGCCGGGTGACCGCGTCGCGCTGCTGTGCGGCAACCGGCCGGAGTGGCACGTGACGGACTTCGCGGTGCAGCACCTCGGCGCGATCCTGGTGCCGATCTACCCGACGCTGCTGGGACCGCAGGTCCGCGCCGTCCTCGCCGACTCGGGCGCCAAGGTCGGGGTGGCGGAGAACGCCGAGCAACTCGCCAAGCTCGCCGAGGCGCAGTCGGCCTGCCCGGCGCTGCGGCAGCTCGTCGTGATCGACGGGGAGGCGCCCGCGGGCGCGGCCGCGTGGAGCGCCTGCATCGAGCCGATGGACGCCGGGGGCGCGAGCGCGGCGCTCGCCGAGATGCGCGGCCGCGTCCAGCCCGGCGACCTCGCCACCCTGATCTACACCTCGGGGACGACCGGCGAGCCCAAGGGCGTGATGCTCACCCACGACAACCTCGTCTCCAACGCGCTCTCCTCCTCGCAGCTCATGCCCTGGCCGCAGGGCGAGATGGCGCTCGCCTTCCTGCCCCTCTCGCACGTGCTCGAGCGCTTGGTCGACTACATCTACTTCATGCGCGGCGTGACGATCGCCTACTGCGGCATCCTCGAGAGCGCCGACACGATGCGCCGCCTCCGCCCCGACGCGTTCGTCGCGGTGCCGCGCTTCTTCGAGAAGGTCCACGACCGCGTGATGCACGAGGTCGCGCACGCGCCTCGGCTCAAGCGGGCGATCTTCCACGCCGCCCTGAGGTACGGCGTTGCCGGCGTGCAGCGCGGCCGGCGCGGCCTCGCGCACCCGCTCTACGACGCGCTGGTGTACGCCAAGGTGCGGCAGGCGCTGGGCGGGCGGGTGCGGTTCTCGATCTCGGGCGGCGCGCCGCTGCCGGTGTTCATCGCCGAGTTCTTCCACGCCATCGGCCTCAAGGTGCTGGAGGGATACGGGCTCACCGAGACCTCACCGGTGATCGCGGTCAACCGCTACGACGAGTTCAAGCTCGGCACCGTCGGGCCGCCGATCCCGGGCGTGGAGGTGCGGATCGCCGCCGACGGCGAGGTCCTCACCCGCGGGCCGCACGTCATGAAGGGCTACTGGAACAAGCCGGAGGCGACCGCCGCGGTGCTCGACGCCCAGGGGTGGTTCGCCACCGGCGACATCGGCGAGCTCGACGCCGACGGCTTCCTCCGCATCACCGACCGCAAGAAGGACATCCTCGTCACCGCCGGGGGCAAGAACATCGCCCCGCAGCCGATCGAGGAGCAGCTCAAGAAGTCGCCGCTGGTCGAGAACGCGGTGCTCTTCGGGGACCGCAAGCCCTACGTCGTGGCGCTGCTCGTGCCGAGCCACGAGGCGCTCGAGCACTGGGTCGAGTCGCGTGGCCTGCCGGCCTCCGACCTGCCCGGCATGATCGCGCGGCCGGAGGTGGCGGAGGCGTATCAGGAGGTCGTCGACGAGGTCAACCGCGACCTCGCCCGCTACGAGACGATCAAGCGCTTCCGCCTCGTCGCCGAGCCGTTCTCGATCGCCGGCGGCGAGCTGACGCCGACGCTCAAGGTCAAGCGCCGCGTGGTCGAGAAGCGGTACGAGGCGGTGCTGGCCCAGCTCTACGCCGGCGGCGAGAGCGGGAAGACGGTCGCGTGAGCCGCGGCCTGCGCGTGCCCGCCGACGGAAGGCGCCTCGATCGCGGGGCGGGCCGCTAGTGCCGCGCCCGGCCCGCGCCCCCTGCACCGGCGCGCTGGTGCCGGCCTGGGTGACGCCGATCGTCGTGCCGACGCCCTACCCGATCGGCCCGGTGACGGTCTACCTGCTCGAGGGGGAGCCGCTGACGCTGGTCGACACCGGCCCGGCGACCGGGACGGCGCGGCGCGCGCTGCTCGCGGCGCTCGCCTCGCGCGGCCTCGTGCCGGAGGCGATCCGGCGAGTGCTCATCACCCACGGCCACCACGACCACTTCGGCCAGGCACGCTGGCTCGCGCGCCGCGGGGCGAGGCTGTTCGCGCACCCGTTCGATGCGCGCAACCTGCGTCAGGCCCGCGACTACCCGCTGCTGTGGCGCCAGCTCGCGCGCTCCGGCATGCCGGTGGCCAGGCGGCTGCCGCTGGTCGCCTCCCTGCACGCCCTCGACCTCACCGCGCGCCCGGTGTCGCGCTTCGAGCCGCTCGCCGACGGGCAAACGCTGCCGCACAGCCAAGGGCCGATCCGCGTCCACCACCTCCCCGGGCACACCCCCGGCCACGTCGGCTTCGAGCTCGGCGGCGAGGGCGCGGTGGTCACCGGCGACACGATCCTCGACGGCATCAGCCCGAACGCCGTGATCGACGACGACCCCGACCGCCCCGGCGAGCCGTTCCTCTCACTGGCGGCCTACGCCGAGACGCTGCGCCGCCTCGATCGCCTGCGCCCGCGCGTGCTGCTGCCGGCGCACGGGCCCTGCATCGCCGACGTCGCGGGCCAGGCGGAGGCGCTGCGGCGCAAGCAGGCCGAGCGCGCCGGCGAGGTCCTCGCCGCCCTCGCGGCCGGCCCCGCCACGGTGGCGCGGGTGATCGCGGCGCTGTTCCCGCGCGTGACGTTCCTCGGCATCTTCCTCGCGTTCTCGGAGGTGCTCGGCCACCTGCTCGAGCTCGAGAGGCGCGGCCTGGCGCGGCGGCTCAGGGGGCGTCGGACCGACCGCTGGCAGCTCGCGGGTTGACGCCGGCGCGGGCGAGCAGCTCGCCGACCGGGACCGGGCGGATGCCGCGCAGGTCGGCGTCGTCGAGGATGATCGGCAGCGCCTCCAGGAGCGGCAGGTCGGGGCGCGTGCTGCCGAGGTGCATGAGCACGATGCTGCCGGCGAGCGGCACGCCGTGGCGCGACTCGAACTCGAGGATGTGGCGGGCCATCGCCTCGGCGTTCAGGAAGCCGCGCGCGTGCGGGTCCTCGACCCAGTCGCGGGCGTCGAGCGAGTCGCCCGGGGCGCGGGTCCAGTCGACCGCCACCAGCCCCAGCTCGGCGGCCCACGCCCGGATCGTCGCGTTGTGCTCGCCGTAAGGGGGGCGCCAGTACGGCGAGGGGGGGCGGCCGATGGCGGCCTCGATCGCCGCCGCCGTGCGGCGCAGCTCGTCCTGCAGCCGCTCGCGCGTCATCCCGGGGCGGGTGTCGTGGCGGTGGTTCTCGTCCCAGGTGGTGAGGTGCGGGTGGGTGAAGGTATGGTTGCCGATCTCGTGGCCGTCGCGCGCGGCCTCGCGGAGCAGCTCCGGGTAGGTGGTGGCGAAGCGGCCGGTCGCGAAGACGGTGGCGTGGACGTGGCGCGCGCGCAGCAGCGCGAGGACCTGCTCGACGCCCTGCGCCTCGACGTGGGCGTCGAAGGTGAGCGCGAAGCAGGCGCCCGCGCCGGGCACGTCGCCCACGCTCGGCGCGGCCGCGGTCCGCGGCAGCGCCGCGAGGAGCGCGGCGGCGAACATCCCCAGCATGGGCAACACGCGTGCATTGTGCCAGATCGGGCGCCGCGCCGGGGCGCCCGCCGGCCGGAGCTCGCCCGGGGCGCGGAGCGGGAGCGCGAACGGCGCCGCCGGATCGCGGTCGTTGCTGAGACGGTTCTCGACGCCGCGGCGAGACCGGTCGCAATCGGCTACAATCCGCGCGGGAACGACAACTCCGTGTGGAACCTGCCCAACTCCCTTACGCTGGCGCGCATCCTCATGGTTCCGCTGCTCGTCGTCGTCCTGCTGACGCGCTTCTCCGGCAGCGAGTTCTGGGGCCTCGGGATCTTCCTGCTCGCGGCGCTGACCGACCTCGCCGACGGCATCATCGCCCGGCGCACGAAGGCGGTGACCGTCGCCGGCACGCTGCTCGACCCGATCGCCGACAAGCTGCTGATCTCCGCGGCGTTCATCTCGCTGGTCGAGCTCGGGCTCGCGCCGGCGTGGATGGTGGCGGTGATCGTCGGCCGCGAGTTCGCCGTCTCCGGGCTGCGGCAGGTCGCGCACCAGCAGGGCGTGGTGATCGCCGCGAACTGGTGGGGCAAGCTCAAGACGTTCTCGCAGATCGTCGCGGTCTCGCTGCTCATCGTCAGCTACCAGCTCGGTGAGTGGGCGCTGCTGGCGACGGCTGCGCTGTGGGTCGCGCTGGTGATGACGGTGGCGTCGCTGGTCAGCTACTTCGGCCTCTTCTGGCGCCGCGTGGTGGGAGCGGCGCGGTGAGCGGCCGCCTCACCGCCACGCTGCCGCGCCTGCTGGTGCGGTTCGGCCACCGGCATCCGCGGCTGGTGCTGGCCGGCGCCGCCGTGGTGGTGGCGGGCGGCGTGCTGGTCGGCACCACGCTCAAGTTCGAGACCGACGTCCTCAACCTGATGCCGCGCAACGACCCGGTGGTCTCCGAGTTCAAGCGTGTGCTGCAGAGCTTCGGCACGCTCGACACGCTGCTGCTGGCGGTCCCCGTCGCAAGTGAGGACGAGCTCGAGCACTCGCTCTCGCTCGTCGACGCGCTCGACAAGGGGATCGCCGACAGCCGTTACCTGGTGCGGGTCGACGCCCACCTCGAGGACCCGGTGCGGCTCGCCGACGCGGTGCTCCGCCACGCCACGCTGTTCCTCGACCAGGACGGCCTCGACGCGCTCGGCGAGCGGCTCACCCCGGCCGGGCTCGCCGCCCGCGCCGCCGACATTCGCGCGGACCTGGAGACGCCCCACGGCATGCTCGGCAAGGAGTTGGCGGTGCGCGACCCGCTCGGCTTCCTGCCGCTCCTGTTGGCGCGGCTCAACCGCACGCCGGCGTCGCTCAAGGTGGACTACTCGTCGGGCTACTACCTCGCGGCCGACCACTCGCTCGTCCTGCTCCTGGCCAAGCCGAAGGGCCCGGCGCAGGACATCGACTTCGACGCCGCGATGCTCGGCGACCTGCGCGCGCGGATCGAGCGGGTGCGGGCGAAGTTCGCCGCCGACGAGGAACTCGCCGCCGCCGAGGTGCCGCAGGTGCTGATCGGCGGCGGGCACCGCATCGCCTACGAGGACGCGACGCTGATCAAGAAGGACATCATCTCGAACTCGGTCACCTCGGTGATCGGCGTGCTGGTGCTGTTCTTCCTCGCCTACCGCCGGGTCGCGACCGCGCACTACGCGTTCCTGCCGCTCGGGACCGGGCTGGCGGCGACGTTCATCTTCGCCGCCGTCACGCTCGGGCAGCTCAACTCCGCGACCTCGGGGTTCTCCGCGCTGCTCGTCGGCCTCGGCATCGACTTCACGATCCTCACCTACGGCCGCTACCTCGAGGGCCGCCTCGCCGGCCTGCCGGTCGGGGAGGCGCTCGACGCGATGGCGCTTCACACCGGCCCGGCGGTGATGCTCGGCGCGATCACCACGGTGGGGACGTTCTTCGCCTTCCTCGCCACCCGCTTCGCCGGGCTGCGCGAGTTCGGGCTGCTCACCGGGACCGGCATCGTGTTCATGGCGATCGCGGCGTTCCTGCTCCTCCCGGCGCTCGCGACGCTGTTCGACCGCGGCGGGGCGCCGCCGCAGCCGTCGCGCTGGCTGCGCCCCGCGCCGCTGCTCCAGTGGGCGTTCCGCCATCGCCGCGCCGTGCTCGGCGCCGCCGCCGCCATCACCGTCGCGGCGGTCGGGGCGCTGTGGACGATCTCGTTCGACGACGACGTGCGCAACCTGCGCGCCCCCTCGAACCAGGGCGTGGCGGTCCAGGAGCGGGTGGCGAGGTCGTTCGGCCTCTCGTTCAACGCGATGATGATCCGCGTCGAGGCGGGGGATGTTCCGACCGTGCTCGCGCGGGTGCAGCGGCTGGCCGCCGGGCTCGACCCGCTGGTCGCCGCCAAGGTGCTCTCCTCGTACGAGTCGCTCGCCAACCTCGTGCCTCCGCCGGAGGCGCAGGAGCGCGCGCTGCGCTGGCTCGCGGCCCACCGCGAGCTCGCCGATCCGGCCCGCGTGCGGCGCGAGCTGCTCGCGGCGCTGGCGAGCAACGGCCTGGTGGCGTCGGCGTTCGAGCCGGGGCTCGCCACGCTCGACGAGGCGCTGCGGCCGGCCGGCCCCGTCTCGCTCGAGGTGTGGCGCGACACGCCGGTGCAGCAGCTGATCTCGCGCTCGCTGCGGACCGAAGGCGGGCGGGTCGAGACGGTGATCAACGTGTTCTCGCCCCCCGACCAGTGGCGGCGCGAGGCGCCGCCGCAGCTGGTGGCGCTGGTCGACTCGGTGCCCGGCGCGCACCTCACCGGCGTCAACCTGGTGGCCCAGCGCCTGCGCCAGACCGTCTGGCAGGACGCCGCCCTCGCCGGCGTGCTCGGCCTGGTGCTCGTGCTCGCGTTCCTGCTCTCCGAGCTGCGCAGCCTCGCCGACTCGCTCGTCTGCCTGCTGCCGGTGGCGGTCGGCGTGCTCTGGGCGCTCGGCGTGATGGCGCTCGTGCACTACCCGCTCAACCTCCTCAACGTCTTCGTCATCACGATGATCATCGGCGTCGGCAGCGACTACGCGATCTACATGCTGCGGCGCATGCGGGAGGGCGCGGACCTCGCCTCGCTGGCGCAGACCGGGCGCGCCGTCGTGCTCTCGGCGCTGACCACGATCGTCGGGTTCGGAACGCTGGTCACGACCCACTACCCGGGTCTGCAGAGCATGGGCTGGATGGCCTCGCTCGGCGTCTCGTTCGCGTGCCTGGCGGCGATCGTGCTGGTGCCGCTCGTCGTCAAGCGCCGCTGAGGCGCCGCGCCGGTCCGCGACGGTAGACTGAGGCGGGTCGATCGGGGGTGGCGATGGCGAGAGAGCTGGCGGCCTCGGAGCTGCGGTGGCACTGCCCGGCGGAGTGGATCCCCGCCGCGTCGACCAGCGAGATCGAGCCGTCGCGCGGCATCATCGGCCAGGAGCGCGCGGTGCGCGCCCTCGAGTTCGGGCTCTCGGTCGAGTCGCTCGGCTTCAACGTGTTCGTCACTGGCCTCACCGGCACCGGGCGGATGACCGCGATCGAGCTCCACATCCGGCCGCTGGCGGCGGGCGGCGAGGCGCCCGACGACCTGTGCTACGTCTACAACTTCGCCCGCCCCGAGCGGCCGCGGCTGCTGCGCCTGAACGCCGGCCGCGGGACCGTCCTGCGCGACGGGCTCGAGAAGCTGCTCAAGGAGATGGCGCAGAACCTCCCCGGCCTGTTCGAGGGCGAGGAGTTCCAGCAGCGCCTCGAGGTCGCGGTCGAGGACCTCAAGACGCGCCAGCAGGAGCTGATCCACGGCTTCGAGGGCAAGGTCAAGCAGGCGGGGTTCACGCTCGTGCAGGTGCAGGTCGGCTCCGTGACCCGGCCGGAGATCCTGCCGCTGGTCGAGCAGCGTCCGGTGCCGCTGGAGAAGGTGCAGAGCCTGGCGGAGGAGGGCAAGTTCGACCGCGACCGCCTCGCCAAGCTCGAGGAGCAGCACGGCCGCCTCTCCGAGGAGCTGCAGCGCGTCTTCCACGAGGTGATGACGCTGCGCGAGGCGATGGTGGGCCGCGCCGAGCAGCTCCGCCGCGCCACCGTCGAGCCGCTGCTCGGCAAGGCGCTCGACGACATCGCCGCCGCGGTCGCCGACGAGCGCGTCAAGCCGTACCTCGCCGAGCTGCTCGCCGACGCGCTCGACCGCCTCGAGACGCTCGCCGCCAAGGACGGCGGCGAGGACGGCGACCCGCTGCTGCGCTACCGCGTCAACGTCGTGGTCGACAACGGCGCCACCAAGGGACGGCCGGTGGTGATCGAGACCGACCCGACCGCAGGCAACCTGTTCGGCACGATCGAGGGGCGCGTCGGCCAGAACTGGCAGTCGACATCCGACCACACCCGCATCCGCGCCGGCTCGCTGCTGCGCGCCAACGGCGGGTTCCTCGCCGTCAACGCGTTCGACGCGATCGCCGAGCCCGGCGTGTGGCCGGCGCTCAAGCGCGCGCTGCGCTACCGGCGGGTGGTGATCCGTCCGCGCGAGCTGCTGTTCGCGATCAGCGGCCAGGCCCTCCAGCCCGAGCCGGTCGAGCTCGACGTCAAGGTGCTGATGATCGGCGACCGCGCGCTCTACGACATGCTCCACGAGCTGGACGAGGAGTTCCGCAAGATCTTCAAGGTGCTGGCGGACTTCGACAGCGAGATGCCGAACGGGCGCGAGCAGGTGGCGGACTTCCTCGCCCTGATGGCGAAGATCGTGCGCGACGAGAAGCTGCCGCAGCTCGGCCGCGCCGGCATGGCCGCGCTGGTCGAGGAGGGGGTGCGCCTCGCGCGCAACCGCGGGCGGATCTCGGCGCGCTTCTCCGACGTCGCCGACGTCCTCCGCGAGGCCGCGTTCATCGCCCGCCGCGAGCGCCGCAAGTCGATCGGCGCGGAGCAGATCGCGGCGGCGGTGCGGGCGCGGCGCGACCGCCACTCGCTGCCCGAGGAGAAGCTCACCGCGTTCATGCTCGACGACGTGCTGGTGGTCGACACCGCCGGCGCGGCGGTCGGGCAGGTGAACGGCCTCGCGGTCTACGACCTCGGCTACCACGCCTTCGGCATCCCCGGTCGCGTCACGGCGCAGGTCGCGCTCGGGCGCGAGGGCGTGGTCAACATCGAGCGCGAGGCGCGGATGTCGGGCTCGACCCACGACAAGGGCGTGCTGATCCTCTCCGGCTACCTGCGCGGCACGTTCGCGCGCGAGATGCCGCTGTCGATGAGCGCCTCGATCGCGTTCGAGCAGTCGTACTCCGGCATCGACGGCGACTCCGCCTCCTCGACCGAGGTCTACGCCATCCTCTCCGCGCTCGCCGGCGTGCCGATCCGCCAGGAGCTCGCCGTCACCGGCTCGGTCGACCAGCACGGCAGGATCCAGGCGATCGGCGGCGCCAACGAGAAGATCGAGGGCTTCTTCACCCTCTGCGCCAAGCGTGGCCTCACCGGCAGCCAGGGCGTGATGATCCCGGAATCGAACGTCGCCGACCTCCAGCTCGACCCCGAGGTGGTGGACGCGGTCGCCGCCGGGCGATTCCACATCCATGCGGTGGCGCGGATCGAGGAGGGGATCGAGCTGCTCACCGGGGTGCCGGCCGGCGAGCGCGGCGCCGACGGCGCCTACCCCGCCGACTCGGTGTTCGGCCGCTGCGCGGCGCGGCTGGCGGCGATGGCCGAGCAGCTGCGGCGCTACCGCGAGCCCTGACCGGGGCGCGCCGCCTCGCCCGACGCCGCGAGGCGGGAGCGAGGTTCGCCCCGGGGGCGCGGCCGGGGCGGTCCGGGCTAGAATGTCGGCGGTTGGGGCGTCGCCGCCGGACGGGCGACGATGGTGACTGGGTTTGGACATCCAGAGCCTTCTGAAGCACCTCGTCGAGTTCGAGACCGCGATTGCCGGCCTCTACGACTGGTTCTCCCAGGCGTTCGTCGGCGACGCCGACGCCGAGTTCATCTTCTACCGCCTCGCGATGGAGGAGCGCGGCCACGTCGACCTGATCGAGTACCAGCGCCGGCTGGTGCGCAAGAACCCGGCCGCATTCCCCCCGGTCGAGGTCGATTTCCAGGAGATCGTGACGCTCGCCGAGACCGTCCACGCCGCGCGGCTCGCGGCGCAGCCGCCGGGCATCGACGAGGCGGTGAGGCTCGCGCTCCGGCTCGAGCGCTCCGCCGCCGAGTACCACTACCGTACCGCGATGCAGGAGTCCAACCCGGAGGCGTCGCGGCTGCTCGACAGCCTCGGCAAGGCCGATCAGTTCCACGTCACCGGGCTGCGCGAGTTCGCGGCCAGGCGCGGGATCGCGATCCCCAGCGAGTAGTTCCGTGGTCCGCGGTTCGTGGTCCGCAGGGACGATCGTCGGCAGGGCGACGGAAGCAGGCGCGTAGTCGCGCGGCCCAGATTGGGCCGGCCGCAAGGCGCGCGAGCCGGCCGCACCGGAGGCGTACCCGCAGGGTCCGTTGAGGATGCGAGCCGGCGAGCGCACCTCGCGGAGGCTGGGTGGGCGGCGAGACGCGGGCCACCTCGCCTCGGACACCGCCAGTGGGGGCCGGATCGAAGCTCTCCATCGCGCTCCTTGCCGCACGCGGGGTTCTCGCCCGCAACGCCGCGGATGGTCCGAGACTGGCCGCGCCCGTCATCGGCGGCGCCGGTTGAGCGGAAGCGCGCGGGAGGGTAGACTCCCGCCTCCCGAGGAGGCCCGTTGCTCGAGGCGATTTCCGACCGGCTGCAGAAGGTGTTCAAGACGTTGCGCGGCGAGGGCCACCTCACCGAGAAGCACGTCGACGACGCGCTCGCCGAGATCCGCCGCGCGCTGCTCGCGGCCGACGTCGCGCTGCCGGTCGTGAAGGAGTTCACGAGCCGGGTGCGGGAGCGCGCGCTCGGCCAGGAGGTGCTCGGCTCGCTGCGCCCGGCGCAGCAGGTGACGAAGGTCGTGCACGAGGAGATCACCCGCCTGCTCGGCGGCGAGCAGCGGCCGATCAAGCTCAAGGGGTTCCCGGCGCCGATCCTGCTCGTCGGCCTGCAGGGGACGGGCAAGACCACCACCGCCGCCAAGCTCGGCGTGTTCGTCAAGAAGACGCTCGGCAAGCACGTCCTGCTCGTGCCCGCGGACACCCAGCGCCCGGCCGCGCGCGAGCAGCTGGAGCAGCTCGGCGCCCAGGCGGGGCTGCCCGTCCTCGACACCCGCGCCTGGGCGACGCCCGCCGAGATCGCCCGCGCCGCGCTCGTCGAAGCGCGCCGCAAGGGTTTCGAGGTGCTGCTGTTCGACACCGCCGGCCGGCTCCACGTGGACGACGCGCTGATGGGCGAGCTGGCCGAGCTCAACGAGATCCTCAAGCCCTCCGAGGTGCTGTTCGTCGCCGACGCGATGACCGGGCAGGACGCCGTCCGCCAGGCCGAGGCGTTCTCGGCGCGGCTGCCGCTCACCGGCGTGATCCTGACCAAGCTCGACGGCGACGCGCGCGGCGGCGCGGCGCTCTCGGTGGTGTCGGTCGCGGGCAAGCCGATCCGCCTGGTCGGCGTCGGCGAGCGGCTCGACGACCTCGAGCTCTTCCACCCCGACCGCATGGCCGCCCGCATCCTCGGCATGGGCGACATGCTCACCTTCATCGAGAAGGCGCAGGCGGCGGTTGACGAGAAGAAGGCCGCCGAGATGGAGGCGAAGCTCAAGCGCGAGGGGTTCGACCTCGAGGACCTGCGCGACCAGTTGAAGCAGATGCGCGGCGGCGGCCTGCTCTCCCAGCTCGCCGACCTGCTCCCGGGGATGAAGGCGCTCAAGGCCGCGCCCGAGGTCGACGAGCGCAAGCTGGTGCGCTTCGAGGCGATCATCTCGTCGATGACCCCGGCCGAGCGCCGCCACCCGGAGATCATCAACGGCTCGCGGCGCAAGCGCGTCGCGCGCGGCGCCGGCACCTCCGTCGAGGAGGTCAACCGCCTGCTGCGCCAGTACGCCGAGATGCGCAAGATGGTCAAGCGCCTCGGCAGCGGCAACCCCCGCCGGGTGCTGCGCAACCTCGGGATGTGACCGCCGCGACGCGGTTTGCTACAATCACCGCTCGCGGTTCGGCGCAAGGCCGCGAGCGTACCTGCAAGGAGAGTGTCCGATGCTGAAGATTCGACTGCGGCGAATGGGCTCCAGCAAGCGCCCCGTGTACCGGGTGGTGGTGTCGGATCGCCGCCAGCCGCCCACCGCGGCCGTGCTCGAGGAAGTCGGCTTCTACAACCCGCGCAGCACCCCGGCCGACGTCCGGATCGACCAGGAGCGGGTGGAGTTCTGGGTCGCGCGCGGAGCGCAGCTCTCGCCCACCGTCGCGAGCTTGCTCAAACAGGCCAAGAGTTAGCTCCCACACCACTTCACGCTCAAGGAGGCGCCCATGAAAGAGCTCGTCGAAGCGATCGCCAAGTCGCTCGTCGACCATCCCGACCAGGTGAACGTGCGTGAGGTCCAGGGCGAGCAGACCACCGTGCTGGAGCTGCGCGTCGCGACCGAGGACCTCGGCAAGGTGATCGGCAAGCAGGGCAAGACCGCGCGCGCGATCCGCACGCTCCTCGCCGCCGGCGGGATGAAGATCCGCAAGCGTTTCGTCCTCGAGATCCTGGAGTAGCCGTGCCCGGGCCCCAGGCCTGGCTGGCTGTGGGGCGGATCCGGCGTCCGCACGGCATCCACGGCGAGATCACCGTCGAATCCATGACCGACTTCCCGGAGCGCCTCGCGCCCGGCGTCGAGATCGGCATCGGCGAGGCGGCCCCCGAGCTGCGCGTCCGCATCCACCAGGTCCGCATGCACAAGGGCGACTTCCTGCTCGCCCTCGCCGAGATCCGCGACCGCAACGAGGTCGAGGGCTGGCGCGGGCGCTACGTCTTCCTCCCCGAGCAGCCGCGCGCCGACCTGCCCGCGACCTACTACTACGAGCACGAGCTGGTCGGCTCGCGCTGCGTGACGGCGGACGGCGCGGCGATCGGCGAGGTGACGGCGCTGGCGCCGGGCGCGGGCGGCTCGCTGCTCGTGCTCGCGACGCCGCGCGGCGAGGCGCTGGTGCCGTTCCGCTCGCCGATCGTGGTGCGGGTCGACCGCGACAGCCGCACCGTCGTGCTCGACCCGCCACGCGGCCTGGTCGACGGCGATGCGCTGTGACGTCCTGACGCTCTTCCCGGCGGCGGTCGAGCCCTACCTCGCGACCGGCGTGCTGGGCCGCGCCGGCATCGCCGGCATCGTCGACGCGCGCGTGCACGACCTCCGCCGCTGGGCGATCAACCGCTACGGCCAAGCCGACGACGAGCCATACGGCGGCGGGCCGGGGATGGTGCTGCTCGCGCCGGTGGTGGTGGCCGCGGTGCGCGAGGTCGCGGCGATGCATGCCGTCCCGCCCCACGTCGTGCTGCCGGACCCGCGCGGGCGTCGCTTCGACGACGCGGTGGCGCGGGAGCTGGCGGCGGCGCCGCGGCTGCTGTTCGTCTGCGGTCGCTACGAGGGCTTCGACGAGCGCGTCCACGAGGTCCTCGCCGCCGACGAGATCTCATTGGGCGACTTCGTGCTCTCGGGCGGCGAGCTCGCGGCGCTCGCGATGCTCGACGCGATCGCGCGCCACCTGCCGGGCGTGGTAGGCGACGCCGACTCGGTCGCCGGCGACTCGTTCACCTCCGGCCTGCTCGACTTCCCGGTCTATACCCGGCCGCGCGAGTTCGAGGGACGCGCCGTGCCCGAGGTGCTCGCCGGCGGCAACCACGAGGCGATCCGGCGCTGGCGTCTGGAGGCCGCGCTCCGCCTCACGCTGCGCCGGCGGCCGGACCTCCTGCTCGCGAGCTGGCCGGGCCTGAGCGACGAGGCGCGCCGTCTCGCGGCGTCGATCGCGGCGGAGGAGGGCGTCGCCTGGCCGCCCGCCTCGGGCACGTCGAAGCCGTAGGCCTTCCCGAACCCGGCCGGGGCATGTATAATCCCCGTTCCGCGCCACGCCGTAGCGCCGCGCGGTGGGAGTGTGGAGGTCGGTCATGGATCTACGCGAGCTCGAAAAGGAGCAGATGCGCGCGGAGGTTCCGCCTTTCGGTCCGGGCGACACCGTCCGGGTTCACGTCAAGGTGCGCGAGGGCGAGAAGGAGCGGATCCAGGTGTTCGAGGGCGTCGTGATCGCGCGCCGCGGCGGCGGGATCCGCGAGAGCTTCACGGTGCGAAAGGTGTCGTACAGCATCGGCGTGGAGCGCGTGTTCCCCCTCCACTCGCCGAGCCTGGCGCGCATCGAGGTCGTCCGCCACGGCAAGGTGCGCCGCGCCAAGCTCTACTATCTCCGCAACCTCAAGGGCAAGGCCGCGCGTCTCGAGGAGCAGTACACCCAGCGGTGAGGCCGGCACCGCCCGACGGCCGTCTCGACCGACAGCTGCAAGCCGCGCACGGCACGATCGCCGGCGTCGACGAGGCCGGGCGCGGAGCGCTCGCCGGGCCGGTGACGGTCGCCGCGGTCGTGCTCGACCCCGCCGCGCCGATCGCCGGCCTCGACGACTCCAAGCGCCTTTCGCCACCGCGCCGCCGCGCGCTCGCGGCGCTCGTCCGCATCCGCGCGCTGGCCTTCTCGGTGGTCCACCGCGACGCCGCGGAGATCGATCGCGTCAACATCCTCGAGGCGACACGCGCCGCGATGCTCGAGGCGGTGAGCGCGCTGGCCTTCGCGCCGGGGCTGGTGGTCAGCGACGCGGTCGCCCTGCCCGGGCTCGCGATGCCGGTGCGCGCCGAGGTGCGGGCCGACGCGCGCTACCTCTGCGTCGCCGCCGCGTCGATCCTCGCCAAGGTGGCGCGGGACGAGCTGATGGTCGCGCTCGCCGGCGAGTTCCCGCACTACGGCTGGGTCGCGAACAAGGGGTACCCGACCCCCGCGCACCTCGCCGCGCTCTCCCGAATCGGTCCGTGCCGACTGCATCGCCGCAGCTTCGGCCCGGTCCGTGTGCTAGCATGAAATTCGGGGGTTTCTAGGCGGCGGAATGTCATCGGTCAAGCGCGACCAGATCATCCAGGAGGCCGAGAAACTCGTCTCCCGTGGGAAGCTCGACGCGGCGATCAAGGAGTACCGACGCGCGGCCGACCAGGCTCCCAACGACACCAACACGCTGAACCGCCTCGGCGACCTCCTCCAGCGCGTCGGCAAGGTGGCGGAGGCGATCGAAGTCTACCAACGGATCGCCGAGCACTTCGCCGCGGACGGCTTCTTCCTCAAGTCGATCGCGATCTTCAAGAAGGTCAACCGCCTCGACCCGCAGCGCACCGAGACCTACGAGCGCCTCGCCGACCTCTACTTCAAGCAGGGGCTCGCCGTCGAGGGGCGCCAGCAGCTGCTCACGCTCGCCGACTGGTTCCTGCGCTCCAAGCAGCCGCAGGGCGCGGTGCGCGTCTACCGGCGCCTGGTCGAGCTCGAGCCCGGCAACTTCCAGGCGCGCGCCAAGCTCGTCGACCTGCTCGTGCAGCTCGGCGACGGCGCGGCGGTCGTGGTCGAGATCGACGCGCTCGGCCAGTCGCTGCTCTCGCGCGGCATGCTCGACGAGGGGATCAAGCTCTACCACCGCGCGCTCGATCTCGCCCCCGAGCAGGTCGACTTCGTCGCGCCGTGCGTCGACGCCCTGGTGGCGGCCAACCGCCACTCGCAGGCGGTGGAGCTGGCGCGCAAGGCGCTGGCGACCTCGAAGCCGGGGATCGAGCTGCGGCGCGCGGCGGCGCGCGCCTGGGTCGAGGCCGGCGACCTCCGCTCGGCGCGCAAGCTGCTCGAGGAGCTGCTGCAGCAGACCGGCGAGCGCACCGACATCCTGCAGCTCTACGGCGACCTGATGCTGCGCGTCGGCGAGTCGGAGGAGGCCAAGGAGCTGCTCTTCCCGCTCATGGACCGGCTGCTCAAGGCCGGCGACCTCGGCCGCGCGGCGGCGCTGGTCAAGAAGCTGCTGCTCGGCTCGCCGGGCGACCCCGCGGTGCTCGAGCGGGCGATCAAGGTGTTCGACCGCAAGGCCGACCCGGACATGGTGATGAACCTCGAGACCGCGCTCGCCGACGCCTACTTCCGCGGCGGGCGCCGCGACGAGGCCTCGCCCCTCTACCAGCGGCTTGCGCGCGAGCACCCGGACAACGCCCTGTTCGCGCTCCGGCTGAGCGAGCTCGGCATCGGGCGGGCTCCGGCGGCGCCGCGCGCGGCGGCCCGGGAGGCCGCGCCCGCCGCGCCGGCGGATGCCGCGCCGCCGCCGGACGGGGAGATCGAGTTCGTCGACGTCGACCTCGCGCCGCCTCCCACCGTCGCGGCCGCCGCGCCGCCCGCGTCTCGCCCCGAAGAGGAGGCGCCGGCCGCTGCGCCGGTCGAGGCCGCGGCGGCGCTCTCGCCGACCAACGCCGAGGAGCTCTACACCGAGGCGATGGTGTTCGTGAAGTACGGCCTGACCGAGAAGGCGATCGCGCATCTCCACCGCCTGCTCGCGCTCGATCCGACCCACGTCGAGGGCCGCGAGATGCTGCGCTCGCTCGGCGGGGGCGAGATGGTCGAGGTGGAGTTCGAGGAGCCCGAGGCCGAGCCGCCCGCGGCCGCGGCGCCCGCCGCGGCCCCGCCGCCGCCGCCCGAGCCGCCGGCGGCGACGCCCCCGGCCGCTGCCGGGATCCCTGCGCCGGCCGAGCGTTTCCCCGAGTTCGAGGCGCCGCAGCTAGCCGCGGCGCCGCCCCCTCCGGCCGCGCCCGCCGCCGCGCCACCGGTCGCCCCGATCGAGTTCTGGCCGGTCGCCGGACCCGCCGCGGCCGCGCCGGCCGCGGAGCCCGTCGCCCCGGTCGAGCTGCCGGCCGTCGAGCCGCCCGCTCCGCCGAAGAAGAGGCGGAAGTCGGCCGCCGCCGCCAGGCCGCCCGAGGTGCCCGCTCTCGACGCGTTGCTGGAGCCGGCCAAGCCGGCCGCGCCGCGCCCGCGCCAGCCGCGCGGCGGCGCGCGCCCGGTGCGGCTCGACGACCTCGAGGCGATGCTCGGTCTGGGCGCGACCGGAACGCCGGCGCCCGCGCGGCATCCGGCGAAGCCGGCAGCGGCCGCGGACGTGGAGTTCGACCTCGCCGCGCTCGGCCTGCGGGCGCCCGCCGCCGCACCGCCGGTGCCCGCACCGGTCGCAGAGGCGAAGCCGGCGGGCGAGCCCGTGCCCGCACCTGCCGCACCCGCCCCGGCTGCCGCGCCCGCGATCGAGGAGGCGGCGACCGAGGCGCCGCTGGAGCTGGTCGAGGTCCCCGAACTGCTCGAGGGGCCGAGCGACGACCAGCTGCGCGAGCTCGACTTCCTCATCCAGCAGGGGCTGCTCGACGACGCGGCGAAGCTGCTGGCGAAGGTCCGCGAGAGCTTCGGCGACCATCCCGACGTGATGTCGCGCCACGCGCTGCTCAAGGCGCGCGGCTGGGACGACGAGAAGGCGCCAGCCCCCTCCGCGTCGGCGGCCGAGCTGTTCAGCGAGGAGGAGCAGTTCTTCGACCTCGCCGCCGAGCTCGAGAAGGAGCTGGCGGAGGACGAGCTGGTCGCCGAGGCCACCGGCGCGGGCAAGAACGAGGACGTCTCGATCGAGGAGCTGTTCAAGGAGTTCCAGCGCGGCGTCGCCGAGCAGGTCGAGGCGGAGGACTTCGACACCCACTTCAACCTCGGCCTCGCCTACCGCGAGATGGGCCTGCTCGACGAGGCGATCGGCGAGTTCCAGCTCTCCGCGAAGTCGGCCGACTTCCTGGTCGAGAGTGCGAGCATGATCGGCGCGTGCTACATCGACAAGGGGCTGCCCGAGCAGGCGGTCGGCTGGTACGGCCGAGCGCTCGGCGCCGCCAACGTCCCCGCCGACGTCCAGGCCGGGCTGCGCTACGAGCTGGGCCGCGCCCACGAGCTGGCCGGCAACGTCGCCGGAGCGCTCTCCAGCTACGCCGAGGTGCTCGCCGTCTACCCGTCGTACCGCGACGTCGTCGACCGCATCTCGCGGCTGCGCGCCAACTGATCCGGGCGGAGGTTCTTCGGGCTCCGATCGGCGGACACGGCCGCCGCCGAGACCGGCGCTGCGCCTACTCGATGTCGGAGGCGACGAGGATCGGGGTGCCGCTGCGCAGCAGGTGGTGGAGGCGCTGCGCGTCCTCGCGCGGCATCGCGAGCGTCACCGCAGGCGGGAGATCCTGCCCCTGGCCGCGCAGCCGTGCGAGGCCGTCGCGCACGGCGGCGGTGAAGAGACCCCACCGGCCCTGGTTCGGTAGCTCCTCGGTGATCCACAGGTCCCACCCGTTCCCGAGCGTCGCCCGGTAGGACGAAGGCGTCTCCCGCGGGGTCGGCGTCGGCGTGGGCGTGGTGGCGGCATCCGAGCTCGGCGCGTCGTCGTCGTCCTGGTCGGGCTTCGGGGCGGGGCGCAGCGTCTCCGGCTCCAGCACCTCGCGGTCGCGGTCGCCGGGACCGTCGGTGACGGTCCAGATCGCGGGCATCGGCGGCGCCGCCGGGTGGCGCCCCCCGAACAGCGGCTGCTGGCTGATCAGCTCGATGCCGCGGAGCTGGATCGTGTCGAGCACGGTGCCGCGCGCGCGGATCTCGAGCACGCGCCGGGTCGGGTCGAGCACCAGGTACACCGCCGGCCGCTTGGCGAGCGTCGCCTCCATCTCCGCGGTGGCGACGAGCGCCGGGTCGGGCGTGGATTCGCCCGCCCGCGCCGACGCGACCGCGAGCAGGCTAGTAAAGGTAGACGCGAGTACCGATCGGCGCATGGCGGTAGACGAACTCCAGGTCCTCGTCGCCGAGGCGGATGCAGCCGTGGGTGACGCGGCGGCCGAGCAGGCTCTTGAACAGCGTGCCGTGGATGATGTAGCCGTCGCCGATGTAGAGGGCGTAGTCGCCGAGCGACTGGTTGTCGAACCGCTCGCTGGCGTCCTTGGGCGGGAGGTAGCCATCCTCGATGAACGCCCAGTCCGGCTTCGCCCACACCGGGTGCTGGACCTTGCGCTCGACCACCCGCTCGCCCATCGGCGTGTCGAACACCCAGCGGCGGCCGTTGCGCGGGTCGCGCAGGACGATGCCGGTGCCGGTGGAGCAGATCGCGGTGCGGATCTCCTTGCCCTTGTCGATCAGGTGCAAGCGGTTGCGGTAGGTGTCGACGACGATGTACACCCCCTTCGGGTGGACCTTGTCGATCTCCTTCTCGGCGAGCGCCGCCCGCCGCACCATCCGGTCGGGGTCCGCGTCGCCGAGGCCGCTTGCCGGCGAGGCAATGTAGGGGCGGGCGACGTACGGGCGCCCGACGCGCGCGAGCACCGCCGCGCTGCCGCAGCACAGCAGCGCCGCGACGGCCAGCAGGATCCCCAGCACCACCGGCCACCGGCGTCGCCGCGGCGCGTCCGGCTCGACGGCGAGCGGCTCGAGCTCAGCGTTCATAGGTCCCCACGATCGTCACCGGCGTGCCGACGCCGACGCGCGCGAACAACCTCTCCATGTCCGCGTTGGTCAACGCGACACACCCGTCGGTCCAGTCCCGCCCCTCGCCGCCGTCGCCGTGGATCTCGATCAGGCCGCCGATCGCCGCGCGGGAGGAAACCTGCCCGCGCGCCCGGGCGAGGGCGAAGCGCATGCGGTCCTCGTCGTTAGGATAGTTGATCAGCAGCGCCCTGTTGTAGCGCGTGGTGTGTCCTTCCTTGGCCTCGACCACCTTGTACAGCCCCTCCGGGGTCGCGCGGTCGCCCGAGTGCTCCTTGCGCCGCAGGCCATTGGCGCCGAGCTCCGCCGGGAAGCTCAGTGCCACGCGGCCGCCCTGGTAGAGGAACACCCGCCGCCGCAGCTTGTCGATCACGATCGCCGCCGCCCCGCTCTGACGCGAGCCCTCGATCGTCTTCTCCGCCCATTCGTTCCAGGTGCGCCGCAGCGACGGATCGGAGAACCTGGCGTGCAGGTTCCTCCAACCGCGGTGGACCACGGCGGCGTTCTCGATCGCCTGGCGCAGCTCCTCGGCCGCGCTCTCGTTGCGGCCGCCGCCCGCGAGCCGCTGGGCGGTCTCCAGGCTCGCCGCCGCCGTCGACATCGCCGCCCCCTCGCGCCGCCCCATCCCGGTCTCGTTGATTTCGGCGCGGGCGCGGGCGACCTCGTCCTGGGCGACGCGCAGCAGGCTGCCCGCCCGCGCCGTCGCCTGCGCCTGCCGCGCGTGCACCCGGGAGGCGGCGAGCCGTGCCGCGTGGATGGCGCGGAACCACGCCGCCTCGGTGCGGCCGACGCTGCCCTCCCAGAACGGGGCGGAGGCCTCGGCCGCGGTCGCGGTCTCGGCGTCGGCGACCAGACGCTCGATCAGCCGCGCCTGGAGCGGCTCCTCCGGCCTCACCAGGCGGACCGCGCGATGGGCGGCGCGGCGCGCGCCTTCGAGGTCGGGCGCAGGTCGGCCGGAGCAGGCGAGGAGGAGCGACGCCCCCGCCGCCGCCGCGAGACGAACAGCGAAACGGCGGCGGTTGCCCGCCGCCGTCACGCCTGAGAAAGCTGCTTGCGAACTGCTTACTTGCACTTGAACTTGGTCTTGATCCCGTCGAGGTCCTTCGCGATCGGGTCGATCTGCCCCTTGAGCGTGTCGGCCGCGGCCTTCGCGCCGAAGAAGTCTTCCTTCGCGAACTTGCCGTCGATGTCGGCGACCTGGTTCTTGTAGCCGTCGAGGTTGCCCTTCACGGTCTCAAGGTCCTTCTTGACTTCCTTCGCGCGCTTGGCCCGCGGGCACTTCTCGATCGCGGCCATCAGCGTGTTGGCGCCATCGAGGGCGGCCTTGGCGGCGTCGATCGAGGCCTTCGCGTCGTTCTTCGCCTTCTCCTTGCCAGCGATACCGGCTTCCTTGGCTGCGTTGGCGGCGTTCTGGGCGTCGGTGATGAGCTGCTTCGCCTTGGTGTAGGAGCGGAACAGCGCGAACTTGGCGTTCTGCGCCTCGAGCTCCGCGTTGACCGCGTTCATGCCCTGCTGGGCCTTGTCCCACGCGTCGGCGGCGTACTTCGGCGCCTCGGCCTGCTCGGCGGCGGTGAGGGCGGCCTTGGCGCCGTCGATCTCCTGCTGCGGCGGCTTGGCGCAGCCGACGGCCAGGACGGCCGCGACCAACAGCAACGCACCAACGAAGACCTGGTTCTTACGCATCTGAGGTTCTCCTTTCCTCCTGATCGAGGTTGGGCATCGATTGATGCCCGTTCCGTGCTAGATGTTACGCTTGGAAAAACAAATGTGCAAGCGCGTACAAACGCGAGATCACCGGCTGCCCGAGCGCGGTGGGAGGGCGCGTTTCTCGCTCCTCTTTCTCGTAGCGGCGGGCTTTCACCTCCGCGAGGAACCCTCCCGGCCCCTCTGAGGCGCGCTTTATAGCCCTCTCGGCCCCGAATGTCAAGGCACAGCCTGAGACGAACCGTCCGCGCTCGATCCCGAACCCGGGTCGAGGAACACCTCCCCGCCGCGGACGACGATCGACAACGGCCGCAAGGACGTCTGGCGACACGGACCCCAGACGCACAACCCGTCACCGGGGCGGTACAGCGCCCCGTGCTGCTGACACATCAGGAAACTGCCGTCCGGGGTGAAGAACTCCCCCGGCGTCTCGTGGTCGAGCGGGACGGCGAGGTGGCGGCAGCGGTTGCGCCACGCCCGGATCGCCTCGCCGTCGTGCACCAGGATGCCGGACTCCTCCCACGCCCCGATCCGGACCGAGAAGGCGAGGCCGCGCGCCGGGATCTCGGCGACGCTCGCGATCCGGTGCAGGGTGGGGGCCTCGTCGCTCACCCGCGCCCCTCCGGCGGCGCCGCGCCGGCCGATGCGGCGATCGCCGCGAGGTTGCGGCGCAGCCGTGGGTGGTCGAGGCGGCGCAGCGGCGTCCCGGCCGCCGTGGCGTTCCAACCGGCGGCGTCGAGGGCAGCCAGCCCCTCGAGCGTCAGTCGCCCCAGCGCGGGTCGCGGCGCCAGCGCCGGGGCGCAGCTCGCCTCCGCGCGCCGGTTCCAGGGACAGACCGTCTGGCAGACGTCGCAGCCGAACAGGTGCGGCCCGAGCGCCGGGAGCAGCACAGCCGGGATGGCGGTGCGGTGCTCGATCGTGAGGTAGGAGATGCATCGGCGCGCGTCGAGCCGGCGCGGCCCGTCGAACGCCGCGGTGGGGCAGGCGTCGAGGCAGGCGCGGCACGTCCCGCAGTGGTCGGCCTCGGGGCGGTCGGGCGGCAGCTCCAGCGACGTGACGAGCTCGCCGAGCAGCAGCTCGCTGCCGAGGCGGCGGTTGATCAGGCAGGCGTTCTTGCCGATCCAGCCCAGCCCGGCGCGCTGCGCGAGCTCCTTCTCGAGCAGCGGCGCCGTGTCGGCGGCGACGCGCCACTCGGTGCCGGGAGCGCGCTCGGCGATGAAGCGGCCGAGGCGGACCAGGCGCGGCCGGATCACCTTGTGGTAGTCGCGCCGCTGCGCGTAGCGGGCGACCCCCACTCCGCCGGGCGCGATCGTGCGGTCCGGCTCGGGAGCGGGATCGTGGTAGCTCATCGCCACGCAGACCACGCTGCGCGCCTCGGGCAGGAAGCGGCGCGGGTCGGCGCGCACCTCCACCGTCTCCGCCATGTAACCCATTTCGCCGTGGCAGCCGGCAGCGACCCACTCGCGCAGGTGCGTCGCACCGGCGAGCGGCTCGGCGCTCGTGAAGCCCACCAGGTCGAAGCCGAGCGGGTCGCGGCAGAACGACTTGATCTCGGTCGCGAGTTCGACCGGCACCTCGTCATTCTAGGACAGGGTAGACTCCCGGCGTGGCGCTGGGCCCGCTGGTTGCGGCGGTCGCCGCCGTTCTCTGCCCCGGGCAGGTCGCGTTCGTGGACCTGTCGGCCGGCGAGGTGGTGCGGCGGGTCGCGATCCCGGTCGACGGCGCGGCGCTGTTCGCCGCTCCCGACGGGCGCGTGGTGGTGCCGGCGCGCGACGCCGATGCGACCGTCGTGGTCGCGCCGGCCGGCCGGGTCGAGCGGTGGAAGGGCCGTCTCTTCCCGTTGTTCTTCGACCAGCCCGACCGCCTCCACACCGTGCTCCCGGGAGCGCTCGCGACGCTCTCCTACCCGGAGCGGCTGCCGCTCGCGCGCATCGAGCTTCCCGGCGTGGACGGGGCGCGGCGGGCCGCCACCTCGAGCGACGGCCGCCTCGTCGCGATCGTGCCGGCGCCGCCGCCGGCGGCGTCGCTGGTGCTGGTCGCCGCGCTCGAGGGGAGCGGGGGGCGGGCGCTGGCGCTCGGCGGCGATGCCGTGCGCCTGGCGGTCGCCCCGGACGGCGGCTTCGCGATCGTCGCGACCGCGGC
>DATIYW010000249.1:0-2854 GCA_035517415.1 Thermoanaerobaculaceae bacterium | reverse complement strand
CGCTGCGCTGCCGGCCGATGACGTTCAAGGTGGACGGGGCGACCTACTCGTGGGAGCGGCCGATCTCGACGCAGCAGACCGGCGAGTCGTACGTCGCGAACAGCCGCTCGTCGCTCCCCGACCCGGTCGGCGGCGTGCTCTGGTACGGCGCCGACGACACCTACACGAGCTGCTACTTCCCGCTCTACGCCGGCATCGCGGCCGTCCCGCCCTCGTTCGCGCACGGCAGCCTCAAGCGCTTCTCCTGGGACGACGGGTGGTGGGTGTTCAACCTGGTGGCGAACTACGCGCAGCTGAAGTTCTCGTACATGAGCAAGGACATCGTCGCGGTGCAGCGCGAGATCGAGGGCAACTTCTTCGCCATGCAGCCGGCGCTCGAGAGGACCGCCGCGGAGATCTTCGCCGCCGATCCGGAGCGCGCCCGGCGCTTCCTCACCGACTACTCCGTCTCCGCCGGCGAGCAGGTGATGCGGCGGTGGAAGGAGCTGGCCGAGACGCTCTTCACCAGGTACAACGACGGCTACGTCCAGGACGACAACGGCAAGCCGCAGGAGCTCGGCTACCCCGAGGCGTGGCTGCGCGAGGTCGCCAAGGCGCGCGGGCGGCAGCTCGCGCTCCCCGCCGGCGACGGCAAGAGCCCCGACTCGTACTGAGCGAAATGCCCGCCGGCGAGGGAGGCCACTGATGCGCTACCGGACGTTCCCGAAGATCCCCGGTCTCGACGTCTCGATCCTCGGCTTCGGCTGCATGCGCCTGCCGGTCGTCGACGGCGACGCCGCGCGCATCGACGAGGAGCGCGCGACCGCGCTCGTTCGCGACGCGATCGACGGCGGCGTCAACTACCTCGACACCGCCTACCCGTACCACGGCGGCGAGAGCGAGCCGTTCCTCGGCCGCGCCCTCCGCGGCGGCTACCGCGCGCGCGTCCAGCTCGCGACCAAGTGCCCGACCTGGATGGTGCGGTCCGAGCGGGACTGGGAGCGCTTCCTCGACGAGCAGCTCGCGCGGCTGCAGAGCCCGACCGTGGACTTCTACCTCCTCCACGGCCTCGGCGGCGAGCGCTGGGAGACCGTCAAGCGCCTCGGCGGCCTGCGCGCGCTCGACCGCGCCCGGGCCGACCGGCGCATCGCCCACGCGGGCTTCTCGTTCCACGGCTCGCCCGACGCCTTCGCCGCGATTCTCGCCGGCTACGACTGGGAGTTCTGCCAGATCCAGCTCAACTTCGTCGACGTGGACTACCAGGCCGGTCTCGCCGGGCTGCGCCTCGCCGCCTCCCGGGGCGTGGGCGTGATCGCAATGGAGCCGCTGCGCGGAGGCGTGCTGGCGGCGCCGCCGCCGGAGCCGGTGCGGCGCATCTGGGCCGGCGGCGGGAGGCCGTGGCCGCCCGCGGAGTGGGCGTGGCGGTGGGTGTGGCACCACCCCGAGGTCGTCACCGCGCTCTCCGGCATGAACGCCGACGCGCAGCTGCGCGAGAACCTGGCGATCGCCGACGACGCCGCGGCCGGGGCGCTCGGCGCCGGCGACCTCGCCACCGTGGCGGCGGTCCGCGACCACTTCCTGGAGCGCACGCAGGTCCGCTGCACCACCTGCGGCTACTGCCAGCCCTGCCCGAACGGCGTCGCCATCCCCGACGTCTTCTCCATGGTCAACACCACCGCGATGTTCGACTCGCGCCGCGCCACCTCCGCGCTCTACCGGGCGCTGCTCGTCTCCCGCGGCGTCGCCGCCGACGCCTGCCTCGAGTGCGGCGAGTGCGTGCCGAAGTGCCCGCAGGGCATTCCCATCCCCGACGCCCTGCGCGACGCCCACGAGCTCCTCGGCGGAGGCGCCTGACCCGGACAACCCTCCGTGGGAGCACCTTCCAGGTGCGACCCTCCCGCACCGATGTCATTCCGCGGAGCGCCCTCTCCATGTCATTCCGACGAGCGCAGCGAGGAGGAATCGGCTTCATCCCCCCTCGGTGGCTGACCCGTACAACCCTCCGTGGGAGCACCTTCCAGGTGCGACCCTAGCCCGGTCGCCGTCATCAAATGAGGACGAGGAGAATGCCCTCGGTCCCTCGCGATCCCACTGCGCCAAATCGGCATGACTCGCTAAGTGCTGATTCTGCTCGCGCTCCAGGCCGTGCGCGCCCTGACTTGCTCCCTACACCTGCCGCAACGCTGGTTCCACGCGCTGCAACGCTCACCACACGCGTCGCAAAGGAGGTTGCGCGCCTCGCAACGCCGGTTACGCGCGCCGCAACGGAGGTTGCACGCGCCGCAAAGGAGGTTGCGCGCCCTGCAATGCCCGTTACACGCGCCGCAACGGAGGTTGCACGCCCTGCAATGCTCACCGCGCGCGTCGCAAAGGAGGTTGCGCGCCTCGCAACGCCGCTTACGCGCGCTGCAACGGAGGTTGCGCGCTCTGCAACGCTCCCTGCGCGCCCTGCAACGGCCGCCATCAGCGTTGCAGAGCCCAGTCTCAGTTGTGCAATGCCCGCCCTCAGTCGTGCAAAGCCCGATCTCAGTCGTACAACGCCCACCCTCACTCGGACGAAGCCCTGTCGCCCCGCACCAGGGTGGATATCAGTCGAACTCGCTCGCTCCCCGGTCGGAGGGGCGACCTATCCACCACGTCGGCCGTAAACCCCGCATGTTCGCGCGCGGCGTATCATGGCCGCAGGTGAAGCAGGGCGCCGTCTTTGAATCGTCGCTGACCACCATGTCGGAAGGATCGCGGGATCGTTGAGCAACGAAGCTGATACCTGCCGGACGCTCGTCACCCCCAAGCTGGTCACCGCGGGATGGGACGAAGAACCCCACCGGCTGAGCGAGCAGGTCACCTTCACCGACGGCAGGATCGTCGTTGCCGG
>DATIYW010000248.1:0-4949 GCA_035517415.1 Thermoanaerobaculaceae bacterium | reverse complement strand
CCGCAGCGCGCGGGGGGCTCGGGGGGCACTTTTGCGGCGGGGGAAGGGGTCGGGGGGCCGCAAAGCCCGGGAGGGGGAGCGAGAGATGCGTGCGGAGGGCGATTCACTCGCCCGCAGCGCGCGGGGGGCGCGGGGGGGCATCAGCGGCCGGAGGAATGGGTGGGGGGGCCGCTGGGCCCCCCCGACTTCAATGGTGCCGAAGGCCGGACTCGAACCGGCATGGCTTGCGCCACACGCCCCTCAAACGTGCGCGTCTACCAATTCCGCCACTTCGGCACGCTGCATTCGTCGGACTCCGTCTACTTCTTCGGCTGCGCTGGTTGCTGCGGCGCACCCGCCGGGGCCGGGACCGGGGCCTTCTCGGCGGGCTTGGG
This sequence comes from Thermoanaerobaculaceae bacterium, assembly GCA_035517415.1. Classification (GTDB taxonomy): domain Bacteria; phylum Acidobacteriota; class Thermoanaerobaculia; order Thermoanaerobaculales; family Thermoanaerobaculaceae; genus DATIYW01. The sequence continues at coordinate 4,575 of DATIYW010000248.1, read as the reverse complement.
CGCGGCGTTGCCCGGGGACGCTGGCACAGTGGCCGGGGCCGAGGCCGGCGGCCTGCCCTTGAGCCCGGAGGTCACGGACCGCCCGCGGCGCGCCGTCAGCACCGAGAGCAGGATCGACAGCGTCACGAACGCCACGAACGAGCCGGTCGTGAGCTTGTGCATCAGCGTGGTCGTACCGCGCGGGCCGAACGAGGTCTGGGACGAGGCACCGCCGAAAGCGGCGGCGACGTCCGCACCCTTCCCCTGCTGCAGCAGCACCACCATGATCAGGAAGAGACAGACAATGACGAACAGGACCACCAGCAGGGTATACACGACGCGCTCACTCCTTAAGCCTGCCCGGCCGAGCCGGGAGCAGCGTGGATGATAGACCAAAACGCTTCCACGTCAAGGCTTGCCCCGCCGACGAGGGCGCCGTCCACGTCCGGCTCCGCGAGCAGCGCCGCCGCGTTGTCGGGCTTGACGCTGCCGCCGTAGAGGATCCGCAGCGCCGCGGCCGCCTCGCCGCCGAGCAGCTCGGCGGCGCGCCGGCGGAGGAACGCGTGCGCCTCCTGCGCCTGCGCGTTGGTCGCATTGCGCCCGGTGCCGATCGCCCACACCGGCTCGTAGGCCACCACCAGGCGGGCGGGGTCGAGGCCGGCCAGCACCGCGCTCTGGCGCTCCAGCACCGCCAGCGTCTCGCCGCCTTCGCGCTGCTGCAGGCTCTCGCCGAGGCAGAAGATCGCCGACAGACCGGCGCGCTGCGCCGCCCGGGCGCGCGCCGCGGCGGTCTGGTCGGTCTCGCCGAAGTACTGCCGGCGCTCGGAGTGCCCGACGATCACCCAGCCGACGCCGAGCTCCGTGAGCATCGCCGCGGCGACCTCGCCGGTGAACGCGCCCTTCTCCTCCCAGTGGCAGCTCTGCGCCCCGATCGCCACCCGCGAGCCGCTCGCGATCGCCGCCGCGACCGGCAGCAGCGTGTAGGGCGGGCAGACGACCACCTCGGCGCCGGTCGCGCCCGCGCGCTCCACGAGCGCCTCGAGGAACGCCTGCACCGAGGCCAAGCTGCCGTGCATCTTCCAGTTGCCGGCGACGAGCGGTCTCCGCGTCATGCGCCCTCTTCGAGCACCGCGACGCCGGGGAGCACGTCGCCGGCGAGGAACTCGAGCGAGGCGCCGCCGCCGGTGGAGACGTGCGAGAGCTTCGCCGCCACGCCCGCCTGCTGTACCGCCGCGACGCTCTCGCCGCCGCCGACCACCGTGAAGCCGTGGCTGTCGGCCAGGGCGCGGGCGATCGCGAGCGTGCCGGCGGCGAACGCGGGCCGCTCGAACACGCCGGCGGGGCCGTTCCAGAACGCGGTCCGGGCGCCGGCGACGAGCGAGGCGATGCGAGCGCGGCTCTGCGGGCCGATGTCGAGGACCATGTCGTCCGCGCCGACTGCGGAGGCCGCGACGGTGCGGCCGGGCGCCTCGAGCGAGGTGGCGACGACGACGTCGGACGGCAGCACCACCGTCGCCCCGCGCCCCGCGGCGGCCTCCAGGATGCCCCTGGCGGTGTCGACGAGGTCCTTCTCCACCAGCGACTTGCCGATTGCGGCACCGTGCGCGAGGAGGAACGTGTTGGCCATCCCGCCGACCACCGCGACGGCGTCGGCGCGCTCGGCGAGCACCTTCAGCGTCTCGAGCTTGCCCGCGATCTTGGCGCCGCCGACGATCGCCGCGAACGGACGCTCCGGGTGGTCGCGGACGCGGGTCAGCGCCGCGATCTCGCGCACCATCAGCGGGCCGGCCGCGCGCTCGCGGAACAGCGCCGCCACCCCCGCGGTCGAGGCGTGGGCGCGGTGGGCGGTGCCGAACGCGTCGTTGACGTAGACGTCGGCGAGCGCCGCCAGCTTGGCGCAGAAGTCGGGGCTGTTGCCCTCTTCGCCGGCGTCGAAGCGCAGGTTCTCGAGCAGCAGGACGTCGCCCGGCTTGGCCGCGGCGACGGCGCGCCGGGCAGCCTCGCCGACGGTGTCGGGGACGAACCGCACCGGGCGGCCGAGGTGGCCGGCGAGCACCGGCGCGACCGGCGCGAGCGAGAGCGCCGGGTCGGGCTTGCCCTTGGCCCGCCCGAGGTGGGAGCAGGCGACGACGACGGCGTCGCGCTCGGCGAGCGCGCGCGCGGTCGGCGCGGCTTCTCGGACGCGCGTGTCGTCGAGCACCGCGCCGTTCTTGATCGGCACGTTGAGGTCGAGGCGGAGCAGGACCCGGCGCCCCTCGACCGCGAGGCTGTCCATCGATCGCAGCGCCATCGCCGCCTCCCTCTAGCTGTGGAAGAGCCGCCCCACGTCCACGCAGCGGGCCGCGTAGGCGTACTCGTTGTCGTACCAGGAGAACACCTTGCCGGTCCGCTCGCCGATCACCATGGTGGAGAGGGCGTCGACGATCGACGACGCGGTGGTGCCGCGGAAGTCGATCGAGACGAGCGGCTCGTCGCACACCTCGAGCACGCCCTTGAGCGCGCCGGCGGCGGCGGCGCGGAACGCCCGGTTGAGGGCGTCGACGCCGAGCGGCTTCTCGGCCTCGAAGGTGAAGTCGACGAGCGAGACGTCGCTGGTCGGCACCCGCACCGCGAGCCCGTCGAGCTTGCCCTTGAGCTGCGGGAACACCTCCGCCATCGCCTTCGCGGCGCCGGTCGAGGTCGGGATCATCGACAGCCCGGCGGCGCGCGCCCGGCGCAGGTCCTTGTGCGGCAGGTCGAGGATCTTCTGGTCGTTGGTGTAGGCGTGGATGGTCGTGAGCAGCCCGTGGACGATGCCGAACTCGTCGAGCAGCACCTTGACCACGGGGGCCAGGCAGTTGGTCGTGCACGAGCCGTTGGAGACGATCCGGTGCTTGGCCGGGTCGAGGGCCTTGTGGTTGACGCCGTAGACGATCGTCGCGTCGACGCCCTTCGCCGGCGCGGTGATCAGCACCCATCGTGCGCCCGCGTCGAGGTGCGCCTTGGCCTGCTCGCCCTTGGTGAACCTGCCGGTGCCCTCGAACACGAGGTCGATGCCGAGGCTCTTCCAGGGGAGGTTGGCGGGGTCCTTCTCCGCGAGCACCTTGATCGGCTTGCCGTCGACCGCGAAGCCCTCACCGGTGACATCGACCTTGGCGCCGAGGCGGCCGTGGACAGAGTCGTACTTGAGGAGGTGGGCGAGCGTCGGCGCGTCGGTGATGTCGTTGACGGCGACGAACTCGAACCCCTTCTCACCCAGCGCCTGGCGGAGGATGAGGCGGCCGATCCGACCGAATCCGTTGATGGCGACGCGAAGAGGCATAACCCCTCCTTTCGGAATCGGCAGTATAGCCACGCCGATCCGGGAGCGGCAATCGCGTGCGATACCATGCCCGCGATGGCGACGATCCGCACCGCCGTGACGCCGTTGCGCTGGCGCGGGGGCCTCGAGATCCTCGACCAGCGCCGCCTGCCAGTCGACGTCCGCTGGATCGGCGTCGGCGGCGCGGCCGCGGCCGGACGGCTGATCGGTGCGCTCGCGGTGCGGGGCGCGCCGGCGATCGGCCTCGCCGCGGCGTACGGCCTCGCCGCGGAGGCGCGCCGTAACCCGGGCCTCGCCCACCTGCGGCGCGCCGCCGCGCGGCTCGCGGCCGCGCGGCCGACCGCCGTCGACCTCGCCGCGGCGGTCCGCCGGGTGCTGGCCGCGACCGAGGCGGCGCCGGAGCGGGGGCGCTTCCGCGCCGCCCTCGCCGCCGCCCGCGCGCTGCACGAGCAGACCGCCGCCGCCTGCCTCGCGATGGGCCGCCTCGGCGCCGCGCTGTTTCCGGGACGGTCGGTGCGGCTGCTGACCCACTGCAACACCGGCGCGCTCGCGACCGGAGGGGTGGGCAGCGCGCTCGGCGTGGTGCGCGCGCTTCACGCGGAGGGGCGCCTCGAGCGGCTGTTCGCGTGCGAGGCGCGGCCGGTGCTGCAGGGCGCGCGGCTGACCGCCTGGGAGGCGTTGCGCGACCGCATCCCGACCACCCTTCTCGCCGACGGCGCCGCCGCCGCGCTGCTTGCCGCCGGCGGCATCGACGGCGTGGTGGTGGGCGCGGACCGCATCGCCGCCGACGGCGCGGTGGCGAACAAGATCGGCACCTACGCGCTGGCGCTCGCGGCGGCGCGTCACCGCGTGCCGCTGGTGGTGGTCGCGCCGACGACGACGTTCGACCCGGACTGCCCGAGCGGCGCGGCGATCCCGATCGAGCAGCGCGCCGCCGACGAGGTCCGCCGGGTGGGGCGGCGGCTGCTCGCTCCGGCCGGCGTCGCGGTGCTCAACCCGGCGTTCGACGTCACGCCGCCGGAGCTGGTATGGGCGATCGTGAGCGAGCGCGGCGTCGCCCGGCCGGTGACCGCGGCCGCGGTGCGGGCGATCGCCCGATGAAGAAGCGCGCCGCCGCTGCCGGCCCTCCCCCTCCAGGCGCACCCTCCGATCCGGCGGCCGTCGGGCCACCGACCACGGGCCACGGGCCACGGTCCTTCCGCACCCTCGGCATCGAGACCTCGTGCGACGAGACCGCGGTGAGCGTGCTCGCCGGCGACGGGGGCGTGCGCTTCGCGCTGATCTCGTCGCAGGCG
>DATIYW010000247.1:0-3578 GCA_035517415.1 Thermoanaerobaculaceae bacterium | reverse complement strand
CGAAAGCGCGCGCGCCATGGTGCGCTTGGACCAGCCGCGCCGCGAGGCGTCGGCGAGGAACGCGCGCACGGCGAGCCGGTCCACGCCGGCCCAGGTCCAGGCGCCGCCGCCGTAGTGGCCGTCGAGGAACGTCTCGAACGCGGCGACGTCGCGCCCGTACGCCTTGACGGTGTTCGGCGAGTCGTTGCGCTCCGACTCGAGGTAGCGCAGGAAGTCCGCCGCCTCAGGCCGCATCGATCGCTCCGGCGAAGGCCCGCATCGCGGCGAGGGCGCGCTCGACCAGAACGGCCTTGCGCGCGTTCCGGTCCCGCGGGGCGTCCGCGAGCGGCGGCAGCAGCCCGAAGTTGGCGTTCATCGGCTGGAAGGCCGCGGGCGGCGCCTCGCGCAGGTAGACGAGCAGCGCGCCGAGCATCGTCTCGGGCGGGGGCAGCACCGGCTCGCGCCCCCCGAGCACCCGCGCGAGGTTGAGGCCGGCCAGCAGCCCCGTGGCGAGCGACTCGGTGTACCCCTCGATGCCGGTCAGCTGGCCGGCGAACAGCACGTCCGGCGCGTCCTTGAGCGCGAGGTGCGGCGACAGGCACGCCGGGGTGTTGAGGTAGCTGTTGCGGTGGATCGAGCCGTGGCGCAGGAACTCCGCGCGCTCGAGGCCGGGGATCATCCGGAACACCCGCTGCTGCTCGCCGGTCCGGAGCCGCGTCTGGAAGCCGACCAGGTTCCACATCTGGCCGGAGCGGTCCTCGCGCCGCAGCTGCACGACGGCGTGCGGCGCCCGCCGCGTCGCCGGATCCACCAGCCCCACCGGCTTCATCGGCCCGAAGCGCAGCGTGTCGGGTCCGCGCGCGGCCATCTCCTCGACGGGCAGGCAGCCCTCGAAGTACGGCACGCCGTCGAACTCGTGTGCCTGGTACCGGTCGGCGGCGGTCAGCGCCGCGACGAACGCGCCGTACTCGGCGGCGTCGAGCGGCGCGTTCAGGTAGGCGTCGTCCCCGCCCTTGCCGTAGCGCGACGCCGCGAACAGGCGCCCGCGATCGAGCGACTCGGCGGACACGATCGGGGCGATCGCGTCGTAGAACGCCAGCGCCCCGGCGCCGAGCCGCCGCTCGATGGCCCGGGCCAGCCGGTCGGAGGTGAGCGGCCCCGTCGCGACGACGCCCGGCCGGGGGAGGTCGTCCGCCTCCTCGCGCCGCAGCGTCACGTTGGGATGCCCGCTCACCAGCTCGGTCGCGCGCCGGGCGAACGCCGTCCGGTCCACGGCGAGCGCCGCGCCACCGGGCACGCGGGCCTCGTCGGCGCAGCGCAGCAGCAGGCTCCCCAGGAGGCGCAGCTCGGCCTTCAGCAGGCCGTGCGCGTTGGTCGTCTCGACGCTCTTGAAGGAATTGCTGCAGACCAGCTCGGCCAGGAGGTCCGTCTGGTGCGCCGGCGTGCGCACCGCGGGCCGCATCTCCGTCAGCGTGACGCGGACCCCGCGCTCGGCCAGGGCCCACGCCGCCTCGCAGCCCGCGAGGCCGCCGCCGACGACCGCCGCCCTCAGGAGGGAACCGGCGCCGCGGCCTCCGCCGTCGGCGTCTCTTCCTCGGCGAACTCCGTCCCGCACTTCAGGCACTTCCGGAACGCCCCCTTCGCCTTGCTCTGCTTGCTCTCCGCCCCGACGTTCCCGCACGAGGGACACACGGCCGGCACCGGGCGGTTCCACACGGTGAAGTCACATTCCGGGTAGCGGGAGCATCCGAAGAAGCTGCGCCCGCGCTTGCTGCGCCGCTCGGCGAGGTCGCCGACGCCGCACTTGGGGCACTTCACGCCGAGCGGCACCGGCTCGGTGTGCTTGCACTTGGGATAGCGCGTGCACGCGACGAACTCGCCGTAGCGGCCCGTCTTGATCACCATCGGGGCGCCGCACTCGGGGCACGGCTTGTCGAACGGCCGGTCGGGGGCTCGCGGCTTCCGCAGCGACTTGGTGTACTTGCACTCCGGGTCGTTCTGCTTGGTGCACGCGATGTACGGCCCGAACCGGCCGGCCTTGGCCACCAGCGGGCTGCCGCACTGCGGGCAGCGCTGCTTCGCGAGGCCCTCGAGGTCGTGCGCCTCCGACATCATGTCCTCGGGGCGCGCCGAGTCCAGCGCCTTGGCGAACGGCTTCCAGAAGTCGTTCAGCACTTCCACCCGCGTGAGCTCGCCCTCCTCGATCCGGTCGAGCTCGCTCTCCATCTCGCTCGTGAACTCGACGTTGAAGATGTCGGGGAAGCGCGGGATCAGCATCTTCTCGACCGTGACGCCCAGCTCGGTGGGATGGAAGCGCTTCTCCACCAGGCTCACGTAGTGCCGCGCCACCAGGGTGCTGCTGATGGCGGAGTAGGTCGAGGGCCGGCCGATGCCGAGCCGCTCGAGCTCCTTGACGAGCGACGCCTCGCTGTAGCGCGGCGGCGGCTCGGTGAAGTGCTGCTCCGGCACGACGCCGAGCAGCGTGACCCGGTCGCCCACCGCGAGCGCGGGGAGCGGCGGCAGGTCGTCGAGCGTGCGCCCCTCGCCGGCCTCGCGGGCCTCCTGGTACAGGCGGTGGTAGCCGTCGAACAGGATCACGGAGCCCGTCGCGCGGAACAGGTAGCGGCCGAGGTCGAAGTCCACCGTGGTGGTGTCGTACACGATGGGCGACATCTGCGAGGCGACGAACCGCTGCCACACGAGCTGGTAGAGCTTGAGCTGGTCCGCCGAGAGGTCCTTCCGCACGCTCTGCGGCGTGCGCTCGACCTCGGTGGGCCGCACCGCCTCGTGGGCGTCCTGCGCCTGCGGATTCTGCGAGGCGCCGTACAGCACGGGCTTCTCGGGGAGGTACGTGTCGCCGAACAGGCGGCGGACGTAGGCGCGGGCGGCGTCCACGGCGCTGCTCGCGACGCGGGTCGAGTCGGTCCGCATGTAGGTGATGAGGCCGACCGCCCCCTCGCCGGCGAGCTCGACGCCCTCGTAGAGGTCCTGCGCCACGCGCATCGTGCGCTTGCTGGAGAAGCCGAGGCGCTTCGCCGCCTCCTGCTGGAGCGTGCTGGTCGTGAACGGCGCCGGCGGCCGCTTGCGCCGCTCCTTGCGCTTCACGTCGGTGACGACGAACGCCGCGTCCCGCACCGCGGCGACCACTTCGGCCGCGGCCGCCTCGTTCCCCAGCTCCGGCTTCTTGCCGTCGACCTTGTGCAGGTCCGCGTCGAACGCCTGCCCCGCGTGCTCGCAGTGCGCCGTGATGCTCCAGTACTCCTGGGGCACGAACTTGGCGATCTCGCCCTCGCGCTCGACGATCAGCCGCAGCGCGACGGTCTGCACGCGCCCGGCCGACAGGCCAGTCTTGAGCGCCTTCCAGAGCAGCGGGCTGACCTTGAAGCCGACGAGGCGGTCCAGGATGCGGCGCGCGAGCTGGGCCTCCACCTTCTTGTCGTCGATCTTGGTGGTGTTCGTGATGGCGCGCTGGATGGCGTCCTTGGTGAACTCGTGGAACAGGACGCGCCGCACGCGGTCGGCGCCGAGCTGCTGCCGGACGTGCCACGCGATCGCCTCGCCCTCGCGGTCCGGATCGGTCGCGATGAGGATGCGGCCGA
>DATIYW010000246.1:0-2311 GCA_035517415.1 Thermoanaerobaculaceae bacterium | reverse complement strand
TCGGCGACCTCTCGTTCCCGCCGCCCGACGGCTTCCGCCCGGTGCGGGTCTGCGCGCTCACCGGCAAGCGGGCGTCGCCGCTGTGCGACCGCGTCTTCACCGAGTGGCTGCGCCCCGGCCAGGAGAGCCCGGACGAGTGCGGTGCGCACGCCCACGTCGCGGTCGACCGGCGCGACGGCACGGCGGCGACCCGCCGCACCCCGGCCCGCTACGTCGACGTTCGCACCGTAACGGTGCTCGCGCCGCGCTACGCCGCATGGGCGGCGGCGCACGGCGTCGCGCTGCCGCCGGTCGAGCGCGCCGGCGCGGGCGTGCGGTCCCCGACCTCGGCGGCGCGGTCGCTCCGCGCGCGGCTCGCCGATCGGCCGGCGCGCGTGCGCGTGACCTCGCCGGAGCCCGGCGCGCGACTGCTTGTCGATCCCGACACGCCCGCGGCGCTCGCCACCGTCGCGCTCGAGGCGGTGGTCGAGCCGGCGGTGCCGCAGGTGGTGTGGGTGGTCGACGGGGTGCCGTTCGCGGTCGCGGACTTCCCCTACACGACGCGCTGGCCGCTGCGGCCCGGCGAGCACACGTTCCAGGCGCGCGCGCCGTGGGCCGGCGCCGACTCGCGCGTGGTGCGCGTGACGGTGCGGTGAGCGCCGCCCCGCGCCGGCGCGCCCCCCGACGGCGCTGCGGCGTGTACACGGAACGGCTCTCCCGGAGGCTCTTGCCGGCGTGAGCGACGCGATGCTCTCCCGGGTGGCGGCGGCGCGCGACGGCGACCGCGAGGCATTCGGCGCGTTGGTCGAGGCGCACTGGGCGCGCCTGGTTCGTCTCGCGCGCTCGGTGGCGGGCGAGCGGGACGCGGAGGACGCCGTCCAGGAGGCGCTGGTGATCGCCTGGACCCGCCTGGCGCGGCTCACCGACCCCGCCCGCTTCCCCGCCTGGCTGACGCGGATCGTGTTCCGGCGCTGCCTGCGCCGCGCCCGACGCGAGCGCGGCCACCTCGCGCTCGAGGCGGTGCCGGAGCCGGCCCACGCGCCCGATCCCGCCGGCGACCTGGCGGTCGCTCAGGTGCTCTCGCGCCTGGCCCCCCGCCAGCGCGCGGTGCTGCACCTCACCGTCGTCGAGGGCATGACCGACAGCGAGATCGGCGCGCTGCTCGGGATCACGCCCGCCTCGGTGCGGTCGCACCGCCGCCGCGCCCGCGCGGGCGCGCTGCGCGTGCTCACCGGAGGTGCCAGATGACTGCGATCCAGGCGGGCGACCCGCTCGCCCGATTCGAAAAGGAGCTCGAGGGGTGGGGCGGACGGCCGCCGCGGATCGCGCCCGGCGCCGCGCGGACGCGCGTGCTGGCGAGCCTGCCGGAGCGCGGGCGTGGCTGGCCGTGGCCGCGGCTTGCCGCCCCGGCGGCGCTGCTGGTGGCGTTGGTGGTGTCGGTGTGGCTCGCGTCGCCTCGTCCGGCCGGCGAGGCGCCGCGCAACGCGGCGCTGGCGTACCCGGCTCCGCTCGATCCCGACACCGTGGTCTGGCAACTCGACGAACGGACGACCGTGTACTTCGTGCTGCGCCCGGGCAAGCCGGGCAAGGGAGGTGCGTCGTGACCCGAAACTCGTGCGCCGCCGTGGTCGGCGCTCTTCTCCTCGCAGCCGTGGCAGTCCCGGCGCGCGCCGCCGAGGCGGAGGGCGTCCTCACGTTCTTCCGCGTCATCGCGGGCCGCCCGGCGTCGGCCGCCGGCGGGCAGGAGAGCGTGCTGGTGGTGCCGGGCACCGTGGTGATGCCGGGGCTGAGCGCGGAGCAGGACGCGAGCAACGTGCTCGACCTGATGAGGCGCCTCAAGGAGACCTACCGCTTGGGCGAGCTGACGATCACGAACTCGCTGATCCAGCCGATGCGCGTCGGCGTCGCGACCGACGTCCCCAGCCTCGCCGGCGACCTCACCGTCCGCGCCACGCTGCTCGGCTTCAACCAGAGCGTCGCGACCTACGGGGTCGCGATCGCCGCGGGCGGCAAGGTGGTGGCCGAGCCGCGGATCAGCGTGCGGCGCGGCGAGCGCGCGATCACCGCGAGCCTCGACGGCGCCGCCGCGCCGTACGTGTTCCTCGTGATCGAGCCGATCAAGTACCCCCCGGCGGCAATCGACGGCGGCGGGCCGGCGGTCATGCCGAGGCTGATCCAGCGGGTCCAACCGGTCTACCCGCCCGAGGCCAGGAAGGCGGGCTTCGACGGGATCGTGATCCTCGAGGGAGTGGTCGGGACCGACGGCGTGCTCCACGACCTCAAACCGTTCCGCGCCGAGGCGATGGGCCTCACCCAGGCGGCGCTCGACGCG
>DATIYW010000245.1:0-7482 GCA_035517415.1 Thermoanaerobaculaceae bacterium | reverse complement strand
GTCGGCGTCTCGCTGCCTTCGCTGCGCGCCGAGTCGTTCTCGGTGGCAGTGGCCGACGCCGTGTCGCGGGTGCGCAAATCGGGATTCACCTTCGCGCCCGAGACCGGCTCCGACCGGCTCCGCCGGGTGATCAACAAGACGTTCACCAACGCCGACATGATCGAGGCGGCCGAGGTCGCCTACGCGCGCGGCTGGAACCTGATCAAGGTGTACGCGATGATCGGCCTTCCCACCGAGACCGACGACGACCTCGAGGAGCTGGCGCGCCTCGCCGAGGGGATCCTGGCGGCGGCGCGCAAGGTCGGCAACCGCAAGGCCGAGGTCAAGGTGTCGGTCGGGCCGTTCGTGCCGAAGAGCTGGACGCCGTTCCAGTGGGAGCCGTTTGTCCCCGCCGAGGAGATGCAGCGCCGCGTCGACCTGCTGCGCCGCCGCTTCAAGCGCATCCGCTGGGCCAAGCTGACGTGGAACGAGCCGGAGGAGGCGGCGCTCGAGGCGGTGCTGTCGCGCGGCGACCGTCGCCTCGGCGCCGCGATCGCCCGCGCCCACGACCTCGGCGCCGTGTTCGACGGCTGGGGCGAGTGGCTCCGCCTCGACGCGTGGCGGCAGGCGCTCGCCGAGACCGGGGTCGACATCGACGCCGAGATCGGCCCCCGCGAGCTCGCCGCGACGCTGCCGTGGGACGTGATCGACGCCCAGGTGCGCAAGGGGTTCCTCAAGGCCGAGCGGCGGCGCAGCTTCATCGAAGCGGAGACGCCCGACTGCCGCTGGGGCGACTGCATGCGCTGCGGCATCCCGGGCGACGGTCTCGACACCCAGCTCGCGCTGCCGACGCTGCCGGTGGTCGGCGACCCGGCGCCGGACCTCGCCCGGGCGCGGAACGCCGCCTACCGCCTACGCCCGGCGCCGCGCGTCCTGCCGGAGGCGAAGCCGCTCACCCAGCCCGAGCGGGCGACCCGCTACCGCTTCGCCTTCCAGAAGCTCGGCGACGCGCGCTGGCTCTCGCACCGCAACGTGATGGACCTGCTCGAGCGCGCCCTGCGCGCGGGCGGCGTCCCGGTGCGCTACACCGAGGGGTACAACCCGCACATCCGCGTCTCGATGGGGCCGGCGCTCGCGCTCGGCCACGAGGCGCTGGCGGAGCTGTTCGACGTCGACTGCCACGCCGCGGTCGAGCTCGGCATGCTCTCCGCCGCCAACCGTGTCCTCCCCACCGGGCTCCAGCTCACCGGCTGCCAGCCGGTCGCGGACGGCCAGCCCAGCCTCGGCAAGGCGATCGCCGCGAACCGCTACCGCCTGCGCCGGGCGCCCGGTGCGCCGCCCTGGCCGGAGCGCCCGCCCGCCGCGACGACTGGGGGCGTGCTGGACTGGCGCGCGGCGGGCGACGAGCTGCTCGTCACCCTCAACGCCAGCCAGGTCGACGGGCCGACGCCGAGCGTCAAGTCCGTGCTCGCCGGCGTCGGCTTGCCGGCCGACGTGATCCCGCTCGTCGCCGTGCTGCGCGAGGGCGCGGTGCTGCGCTCGCGGCCCGCCCCCGCCACGGCCTGAACGGCGCCGCACGCCGAGGTCGGTGAAATCGGCGCCGCCGTCCCGTCGTTGTCCGATGTGTCGGATCGGCGAGGGGGAGGGCGGCGCGGCGCGCTGCTCCTCCGTTTGCGCCGGTCGGCTCCGTCCGGTCCATCGGACGGATGCGCCAAGGGAGGAACACCGTGAGAAAGCTGACGCTGGCTCTGTTCGTCGCCCTCCTCGCCACCGCCGTCCCGGCGCTCGCCGAGGAGTGGAAGAACGTGCCCTTGATCGACAAGATGTGCCTCGCCAAGATGAAGGCGACACCCGACGCACATCCGACCTCGTGCCTGATCGAGTGCGCGGACAGCGGCTACGGCATCCTGCTCGCCGACGGCACCTGGGTGAAGCTCGACAAGGCGGGCAACGACAAGGCGCTGACGGCGTTGAAGGCGACCGCCAAGAAGGACCACATCCGCGTCAACGTCACCGGCGAGCGGAAGGGCGACACGATCGCGGTGACCGAGCTGACGATCCCCTAGCGACCCCGGCGCCGGGCGCGCCGCCGATCAGGCTTCCGCCGCGATCAGTGCGGGCAGCTGTCGAGGCGCCAGTAGTAGTCCTCGCCCCGTCGCAGGTCGACGTAGCGGCGCTCGACGAGGCGGCCGAGGTCGTCCTTGGCCTCCAGCACGTGGCGGCCGGAGCCGACGTTGTCCACCGTCCGGCTTGCGTCCGGGTGCACCGTGCAGGCCTCCCAGCCGTCGACCGAAACCGTGACCACGCAGCTACTTTCGTTGAACACGACGACGTCGCTCTGGGAGTCGAAGAGGCGGTCCCGGCAGCCCGCGCCGAGCGACACCGCAAGCGCGGCGAGCGGGATCAGGAGGAGGCGGGGCAACCTCACGCCGCCATTCTAGTTCCCCTGTTCTCTCGTCTGCAACGGTGGTGCGGCGATCGCGATCCGGATTGAGACCGGCGTCACGTCGCGCACCGCGGGGCTCGTCCCTACCCGGCGCGCCGCAGCACCATCAGGGTGAGGTCGTCGCTCCGCGCCGCCCCGCCGAGGTGCGACGCGAGGTCCGCGAAGCACGCATCGGCGAGGCGTTCGGGCGAGTCGGCGGCGTGGGCGGCGGCGACCGCGGCGATCCGCTCCGCGCCGTACTCCCGGTCGCCGGCGTCGCGCGCCTCGGAGAGACCGTCGGTGTACAGCACCAGGCTGTCGCCCGCCCCGAGCGAGATCGAGCGCGAGCCGTAGCTGACGTCCCGGAAGGCACCCACCGGCAGGCCGGTCGGCTCGATCTGACCGACCTTGCCGCGCGACAGCACCAGCGGCGGGCAGTGCCCGGCGTTGCAGATCTCGAGCGCGCCGGAGGATTCGGCACGCCCGCACACCAGCGTCGCGAAGTACGGCGCGAGCGTGCTCTCGCGGAAGACGCGGTTGGCGCGCTCGACCAGGCGGTGGACGTCGCGCCCGCCGGCGAGCAGGTTGCGGAAGGTGGCGTGGAGGTGCGCCATCAGCATCGCCGCCGCGACGCCCTTGCCCGAAACGTCGCCGAACAGGAAGTAGAAGCCGCGCGGGTCGTCGTGGGGGCGGATCAAGTCGCAGTAGTCGCCGCTGACCGGACCGGCCGGCTCGTAGCGGTAGTGGACGTGCCAGCCGTCGAGGCGGAGGGTCGGCTCCGGCAGCAGACCGCGCTGGATCCCCGCCGCGGTCTCGAGGTCGTGCTCGAGCGCGCGCCGCTCGTCCGGGCTCAGGTGGTCGAGGCAGAAGCGCAGCAGCGGGTCGGCGAGCAGGCGCTCCGACTCGATCGGATCGTGACAGAATTCACAGAGTCCGTACGAACCCGCGTCGACGCGGGCGAGCGCTGCGTCCACCTCGCCGAGCAGGCGTTGCAGCTCGCCCGATTCCCGGCCCGATTCAACCGCCAACTCGAGCCGCCGGCGCCGCTCGCGGAGCTGCGGGACGATGTAGGTGTCTTGCAGGCTCGCCATGGCCGATCTCCCCGACTGCTGCGTGCTTTCTACGCATCCGAACGCGCCCGGGTTGCCCCTCCCGCGCCGGGCGGGCGTGGCGCGGGCGCGCGCGTCGCTCAGCGCGCCGGGGGCTCCTCGACCAGCACCATCACGCGGTTGGGGCCGATCGCGAACTCGGTCTTGACCGTCCCCTTGGCGCGCACCTTGTCGCCCTCCTTGGGGAGCGGCGACTGCGTCACGACGATCATCTCGCCGGTCCCGTCGCTGACCTTGTAGTACTTGACCATCAGCAGGTTGGTCGTGCTCGTGACGTTCCCCGCGATGGTCACGGTCTGGCCCTCATACCTCTGCGGCGCGGCCTTGATGTCGGCGATCTTGGTCGTGAACAGCCCGCACGACGCGAGCGAGACGGCGGCCGCGGCGAGCAGCGCCCGCGCGCCCGCGCCGCGCCAGGAACGGCTAAAGCCCATCGTCCACCTCCCTGCGGTTGCGTGTCGATCTTAGCAGCACCTGCGGCGGGACCGGCGCCTCGCGCGCACCTGGCGACGCTAGACTGGGCGGGCAATCGCGGGGAGGTCGGATGCTCAACGTGATCTGGCTGCTGCTGCTCGCCGCCGCGCTGGTCGCCGGGGCGATCACCGGGAGGATGGACGCGGTGACGAGGGCGGCGTTCGACTCGGCGCGGAGCGCGGTCGAGATCTGCATCGGCCTGGTCGGCGTGATGGCGCTCTGGCTCGGCGTGATGCGGATCGCCGAGGCGGCCGGCCTGGTGCGCGCGCTCGCCGCGCTGCTCCGGCCGCTCGCGCGCCGGCTCTTCCCCGACCTCCCCGCCGACCACCCGGCGCTCGCGGCGATGCTGCTCAACGTCGGCGCGAGCTGGCTCGGGCTCGCCAACGCCGCCACCCCGCTCGGGCTGAAGGCGATGGAGGAGCTGCAGGCCGCCAACCCGCGCAAGGACACCGCGAGCGACGCGATGGTGACGTTCTTCGCCATCAACACCGGCGGGCTCACGCTGGTGCCGGCGACGATCATCGCGGTGCGCGCCTCGCTCGGCTCCGCCAACCCGGTCGAGATCCTCGTCCCGACCGTCCTCGCCTCGGGCTGCGCGACGGTCGTCGCGGTGACGGCGGCGAAGCTGCTCGCCCGCCTGCATGCCTTCCGCCTGCCGCCGGCCCCCGAGGCACCCGGCGCGGCGCCCGGCGGCGAGGGCGCGCGATGAGCCTCGCGCACGCTGCCGCGGCCGTCTCCGCCTGGGCGATCCCGCTCCTGATCGTCGGCATCGCCGCCGTCGGGCTCCTCCGCCGCGTGCGCGTCTACGAGGTGTTCGTCGAGGGCGCCAAGGAGGGCTTCGAGGTCGCGGTGCGGATCATCCCCTACCTGGTGGCGATCCTGGTCGCGGCGGGGATGTTCCGCGCCTCGGGCGCGATGGACGCGCTGGTGCGGACGCTGGCGCCGCTCACCGATCGGCTCGGGATTCCGGTCGAGGCGCTGCCGCCGGCGCTGCTCCGGCCGCTCTCCGGCAGCGGCACCCTCGGCCTGGTCTCCGAGCTGATGAAGGCGCACGGCCCCGACTCGTTCGTCGGGCGGCTGGCGAGCACGATCTACGGCAGCAGCGAGACGACGTTCTACGTCCTCGCGGTCTACTTCGGCGCGGTCGGGATCCGGCGCACCCGCCACGCGGTGCTCGCCGGGCTGCTCGGCGACCTCGCCGGCGCGGTCGCGGCAGTGCTGGTCTGCCGGCTCCTCTTCGCTTGAGTTCTAGGGTTCCAGCTCGACGAACTCGGGGCGGAGACCGCGATCGTCGATGTGCAGGCGCGCGAGGCCGACCGGGAGCCGGAAGCGCCGGGGGCCGGCGCTGCCCGGGTTGAGGAAGAGCACGCCGCCCTCCGTGCGTGCCTCCGGGCGGTGCGAGTGGCCGCTGATCACGACCGCGAAGCCCGCGGCGGCGGGATCGAGGTCGAGGCGGCTCAGGTCGTGGATGACGAAGATCCACGTCCCGCCGATCTCCACCGCCGCGGTCTCCGGCAGCTCCCGCGCCCACTGCTCGACGTCGACGTTGCCCCGCACCGCCGTCACCGGCGCGATCGCCGCGAGGCGGGCGAGCACGTCGGGGGAGCCGACGTCGCCGGCGTGGACGATCCGCTCGCACCCGGCGAGCGCCGCGAGCGCCCCGGCGCGCAGCAGGCCGTGGGTGTCGGAGATCACGCCGACGAGGTGAGCGTTGCTGGCGGAGAGCGGCCCGCTCACGGCTCCCCCAGCGCCGGCGCCGCCGGCGGGAACGCCCGCGCCAGGGCGAGGAACGCCCCGGCGAGGAGCACGCCGACGACCCCGATGCCGAGCCACAGCACCGACGGTCCGAGGCTCTGGTAGACCGCGGTGCCGATCGCCGGCGCGAGGACGAACGCGGCGGAGAACGCGAGCCAGTAGGCGCCGAGGTAGCGGCCGGTCGCGGGGCCGGTCGCTCGCGACGCCGCCACCGCGTTGGTCATCGGCAGCGACAGCATCTCGCCCGCGGTCCACACCACGATCGTCAGCGCCGCGAACGCGCGGCTGCGGCCGAACGGCAGCAACGCGAACCCGCTGCACACCAGCAGCGCGCCGACGGCGGCGATCGCGAGGTGGTTGCGGTGCTCCATCGCCCGCACCAGCACCATCTCGACCGCGACGATGATCACGGTGTTGAGCGCCAGCAGCAGGCCGATGGTGTCCTCGGGGAAGCCGTACGCCTGGCGGAAGTAGAGCGTCATCGTGCTGCTGATCTGGAAGAACACGACGCCGAGCGCGAGCATGGCGCCGAGGAAGAGCAGGAACGGGCGGTCGCGCCACGGCGTCGAGGCGGCGGCCGCTCTCGCGGCGTGCGGCCCCGCGGCCGGCTCGACCCGCCCGGTCAGGCGCGCGGCGAGGATCGCGGCCGCACCCCAGCACGTGAGTGCGTCGACGGCGAACAGCCAGCCGTAGTGGCGCACGGCGAGGAACCCGCCGATCGCCGGGCCGAACGACATCCCGAGGTTGACCGCGAGTCGGATCAGCGCCAGCGACCGCGTCCGCACCGCCGGCGCGGAGAAGCGCGCGACGGCGGCGAACAGCGCCGGCCGGAAGCACTCCGCGATCATGCTCAGCCCGACGACCGCGAGCGCCACGGCGAGCGTCCCCCGCGCCAGCGAGAGCGCGAAGAAGCCGACGCCGGTGCCGATCAGGCTGACGACCTGCACCCGCACCGGGTCGTGGCGGTCGGAGAGCACGCCGCCGAGGTAGCCGCCGACGATCGCGCCAACGCCGTACAGGCTCAGCACCCGCCCGGCCGCGACCACGCCGAAGCCGAGCTTGGTGATCAGGTACAGGCTCATGAACGGCAGCACCATCGTCCCGCTGCGGTTGACGAGCATCGCCACCGCGAGGATCCATACCTCGCGCGGCAGGCCGGTGAACGCCGCCCGGTACGCGCCCGTCACCCTGCGCAGCATGCGGCGCAGTCTACCGGAGCGACCGCGGCGCGCTCTCGCGATCCGCACCGCGGGAATCGGCCCTCGCCGCGCCGGGTTCTCCGGCGCAACCCGCGCCGGTGCACAGAACGCCGGATGCGGGACGGCGAGGTGGGCGATGCTCGACGGGATCAGGATCTCCTTCGTGGGCGGCGGCGCGATGGCCGAGGCGATGGTCAAGGGCCTGCTCGACCGCAGGCTGGTCGAGCCGGGGCGAATCGTCGCGGCGGGTCCGCGCCCCGAGCGCGGCGCGGAGCTGCGCGAGCGCTACGGCGTCGAGGTGACGACCGACAACCGCGCCGCGGCCGAGGGCGCGGGCGTGGTGGTGCTCTCGGTCAAGCCGCAGATGCTCGGCAAGGTCATGCCGGCGCTCAAGGGCCACGTCGCGGGCGACGCGCTCGTGCTCTCGATCGTCGCCGGCGCCCGCATCGGCGTGATCGAGCACGGCCTCGCCCACCCCGCGGTGGTGCGCTCGATGCCGAACACGCCGGCGCAGATCGGCCTCGGCATCACGGTCTGGGCC
>DATIYW010000244.1:0-6217 GCA_035517415.1 Thermoanaerobaculaceae bacterium | reverse complement strand
GAGTCCGCTGGCGGTCGCGATCGCGCGGGGCAGGTCACGGCGGGGAGGAGCGGGATGGCCACGGTTGTGGGGAGCGAACCCGGTTTGCTGCCGGTCGAGGCGGTGCGGAGCGCGTACCGGCTGATGCTGACCTCGCGTCGCATCGACGACAAGGAGATCCAGCTCAAGCAGCAAAACCTCGCCTTCTTCCAGATCAGCGGCGCCGGGCACGAGGCGATCCTCGCCGCGGCCGCGCGCCACCTCTCCGTCGAGCGGGACTGGTTCTTCACCTACTACCGCGACCGCGCGCTCGTGCTCGGCCTCGGCATGACCCCGGAGGAGATGTTCCTCGGCAGCATCGGCGCCGAGAGCGGCCCCGACTCGCGCGGCCGCCAGATGCCGAGCCACTGGGGCTGCCGGCGCCTCCACCTCGCCACAACGTCGTCTCCGACCGGCACGCAGTGCCTTCACGCGGTCGGGTTTGCCGAGGCCGGGCGCCTGCTCCCCGGCGGCGCGGGCTCGGCGACCGCGGCGGCGCCCGGCGAGGTCGTGTGGGTCTCGCTCGGCGACGGCACGACCTCGGAGGGCGAGTTCTGGGAGTCGCTCAACACCGCGTGCAACCGCAAGCTCCCGCTCCTGTTCGTGATCGAGGACAACGGCTACGCGATCTCGGTCCCGGTCGACGCGCAGACGCCCGGAGGGTCGATCTCGAAGCTGGTAGCCGGCTTTCCAGGCCTCAGCGTCTTCGAGGTCGACGGCTGCGACTACCTTGAGTCGGACCGCGTGATGGGAAGTGCGGTGGCACTGGTCCGCGGCGGAGGCGGGCCGGCGCTCGTCCACGCCCACGTCGTCCGACCGTACTCGCACTCGCTCTCCGACGACGAACGCCTCTACAAGACCGCCGCGGAGCGTGAGCGCGAGGCGGCGCGCGACCCGATCGCCGCCACCGCGCGGCTGCTGCGGGACCGTTATGGCGTCGGGCAGGGCGAGATCGACCAGATCGAGGCCGAGGTGCAGGCCGAGGTGAACGCCGCGGCGGAGCGTGCGCTGGCCGAGGCGCAGCCGGCGGGCGAGCGCTGGGCCGAGGGGATCTACTCGCCGGACGTGGACCCGACCGGGCCCGCGTTCGCGCGCGCCGCCGAGGCCGGCGACCCGGCGCCCAAGACCATGGTCGACCTGCTCAACGCGTGCCTCCGGGACGAGATGGCGCGCGACGAGCGGATCGTCGTGTTCGGCGAGGACGTCGCCGACGCCTCGCACGCCGCCGCGCTCGCCGAGGTCAAGGGCAAGGGCGGCGTGTTCAAGGTCACCTACGGCCTGCAGCGCCTCTACGGCGCCGACCGCGTCTTCAACTCGCCGCTCGCCGAGGCCAACATCGTCGGGCGCGCGACCGGGATGGCGATGCGCGGCCTCAAGCCGGTGGTCGAGATCCAGTTCTTCGACTACATCTGGCCCGCCTACATGCAGCTCCGCAACGAGCTCGCGACCGTGCGCTGGCGCTCCGGCGGCCAGTGGTCGGCGCCGGTGGTGGTGCGCGTGCCGGTCGGCGGCTACCTCAAGGGCGGCGGGCCGTACCACTCGCAGTCGGGCGAGTCGATCTTCGCCCACGTTCCCGGCCTGCGCGTCGTCATGCCGTCCAACGCGCTCGACGCCAACGGCCTCCTGCGCACCGCGATCCGCGCCGACGACCCGGTCATCTTCCTCGAGCACAAGCACCTCTACCGCCAGACCCACAACAAGGCGGCGTACCCGGGGCCCGGCTTCATGGTCCCCTTCGGCAAGGCGGCGACGGCGCGCGCGGGCGGCGACCTGTCGGTGATCACCTACGGCGCGACGGTGGTGCGCTCGGTCCAGGCGGCCAACCGCCTCGGCGACGAGGGCGCCGCCGAGGTCGAGGTGATCGACCTGCGCTCGCTCTCGCCGTTCGACTGGGAGGCGATCGCCGCCTCGGTCAAGCGCACCGGCCGGGCGCTCGTGGTCCACGAGGACTGCCTGTCGTTCGGCTTTGGCGCCGAGATCGCGGCGCGCATCGCCGACGAGCTGTTCCCCTGGCTCGACGCCCCGGTGCGGCGCCTGGCGGCGAGGGACACGTTCGTCGGCTACGCGCCGGCGCTCGAGGACGCGACGTTGCCGCAGGTCGACACGATCATGAGCGCGATGCGCGCCGTGCTCGACTACTAGCGCTTCCGAACCGCTAGCACCCGGATTTCGCTACACTGCGATCGCGCCGTCGGCGCCGGGGGTGTCGTGGGCACGTTCCGCATCGCCAAGCGATTCGAGGTGGAGTCCGGGCACCGCCTGTCGAAGCACCCGGAGAAGTGCCGTTTCCCGCATGGCCACACCCGCGTGGTGGAGGTCGTGCTGCGCTCCAACGGTCTCGACGGCAACGACATGGTGTGCGACTACAAGGCGCTCAAGGGGGTCGTGCTGGCGGAGCTCGAGCGCTTCGACCACGCCATGCTGCTGGCCGCCGACGATCCCCAGCGCGACGCGTTCGCGCCGTTCGCCGAGCGCGTCGTGCTGCTCGAGGAGGGCGATCCGACCACGGAGGTACTCGCCCGGCACCTCTTCCGGCGGGTCGCGGCGGCGTTCCGCCCGGGCCTCGAGGTGGCCAACGGCGGCGCCGTCTACCGCGTCCCGCCCGGGGTGCGCGTCGAGCGCGTCCGCGTCTGGGAGACGCCGACGACCTGGGGCGAGTACGGCGAGGGCGAAGACGGCGGGGACGGAGGAGCGGGGACGGGCGGTTGACCGCCGGGACCGAGGCGGGCTGGCAGCCGCTCCCGGTCGAGATCGGGAGCGACGAGCTGCGCGCCTGGTCGGCGCGGATCCCGTTGCCGGTCGCAGTCACGGGGGCGAGCGGGTTCGTCGGCTCGCACGTCCTCGAGGCGCTCTGGCGCGCCGGGATCCGGCCCCGCATCCTGGCGCGCGACATGCGCAAGCTCTGCCTCGCGGACATCGCCGAGGACGAGGTCGTCATCGGCGACCTCGACGACGGCGGCGCGTTGCGGCAGCTGGTGGCGGGGAGCCGCGTCGTCGTCCACCTCGCCGGGGTGGTCCGCGCGCCGAGCGCGGCGCGCTTCGACCGCGCCAACCGGGTCGGCACCGAGAACCTCGTCGCGGCGATGACGGCGGTGGCACCCGAGGCCTCGCTCGTCCACGCTTCGTCGCTCGCGGCGGCGGGTCCGAGCGCCGATCCCGCGGGCGTGGCGCCGGAGGACCCGGCCCGGCCGGTCTCCGCGTACGGCCGCTCCAAGCTCGCCGGTGAGGCCGCGGTGCGCGCCTTCGCGGGTCGCTGGACGATCCTCCGCCCGCCGTCGGTCTACGGCCCGCGCGACATCGACGTGCTGCAGTTCTTCCGCCTCGCCGCACGCGGGGTGGTCCCGGTCCCCGCCGGGGAGCGCTGGGTGAGCGTCGCACACGTCGCCGACGTGGTGCGGGCGATTCTCGCCGCGGCCGGCGGTTCCGGCGCCGGCCGCGTGCTTCACCTCGGCGAGCCGGAGGTGTACCGGATCACCGACCTGATCGAGCTGATCGCGGCCGCCGGCGGGGTGCGGGCGCGGACGGTACCGCTCCCGGCCGCCGTCATCCGCACTGCCGGCCTCGGCGGCGACCTCCTGCAACGCCTCGGGAGGCGCCGGGTGGCATTGACCAGCGACAAGGCGCGGGAGATGGTCGCCGGCAACTGGACGGCGCGCAGCGCGGAGTCGCTCGCCGCCCTCGGCCTCGCCGGCTGCGTCCCGTTCCGCGACGGCGCCCGCGCCACCTGGGAGTGGTACCGCCGGGCGGGCTGGGTCCCGCGTGCTAAGATGCCGCGGCCGTACTGAGAGATCCAAATCGCGGTCGATTCGGAGGAGGCGTGGACATCTTCGAGAAGTGCTACCGGTTCCGCGACGCGGACGTGGTCAAGGAAGCCGGTCTCTACCTCTACTTCCGCACCATCTCCTCCGCCCAGGACCCGGTTGTGACAATGGACGGCCGTCCGGTCGTCATGCTCGGCTCGAACAACTACCTCGGTCTCACCAACCACCCCGAGGTCAAGAAGGCGGCGCAGGAGGCGGTGGCGAAGTACGGGACGGGCTGCGCCGGCTCACGCTTCCTCAACGGAACGCTCGACATCCACGTCAAGCTCGAGGACAAGCTGGCGGCGTTCATGTGCAAGCCGGCGGCGGTGACGTTCTCCACCGGCTTTCAGGTCAACCTCGGCGCGATCTCCTGCCTGGTCGAACGCGGCGACGTCGTCTACCTCGACAAGCTCGACCACGCCTGCATCATCGACGGCGCGCGCCTGGGGTTCGGCTCGGTCGTCAAGTTCAACCACAACGACATGGCCGACCTCTGCCGCCGCCTCGAGGTCCACGACTCGCGCAAGGCGTCGCTGATCGTGGTGGACGGCGTGTTCTCGATGGAGGGCGACATCGTCGACCTGCCGAAGCTGGTCGACGTCGCGAAGCTGCACGGCTCGCGGGTGATGGTGGACGACGCGCACGGCATCGGCGTGCTCGGCGAGCACGGCCGCGGCACGGCGGAGCACTTCGGCCTCGAGGACAGCGTCGACCTGGTGATGGGGACGTTCTCCAAGTCGCTCGCGTCGGTCGGCGGCTTCATCGCCGGCGAGGAGCGCGTCATCAACTGGATCAAGCACCGCGCCCGCTCGATGATCTTCTCGGCGGCGCCGCCGCCGGCGTCGGTGGCGTCGGTGCTCAAGGCGGTCGAGATCATCGAGCGCGAGCCCGAGCGCCGGCAGCGGTTGTGGGAGAACACCCGCTTCATGGCCGAGGGCCTGAAGAACCTCGGGTTCGACACCGGCGAGTCGGCCTCGCCGGTGATCCCGGTGCTCGCCGGGGAGGACCAGCTCGCGTTTATCATGGCCAAGCGCTTGCAGGAGGAGGGGGTGTTCGTCAACCCGATCGTCTCGCCCGCAACGCCGCCGGGACGCGCGCTGCTGCGCACCTCCTACATGGCGACCCACACCCGCGAGCACCTCGAGCGCGCGCTCGACGCGTTCGCGGTCGTCGGGCGCGAGGTCGGGATCGTCGCATGAGCGCGGCGGAGCTGCGCGTCACGCCGGTCCGCAGCCGCGCCGACCTGCGCCGGTTCGTGCAGCTCCCGTGGCGCCTCTACGCCGGCGACCCGTGTTGGATCCCGCCGCTGAAGAAGCAGGTGCGGGACTACCTCGATGAGAAGCACCCGTTCTACGCCGGCGGCGCCGCCGAGCGCGAGGTGTTCCTCGCCTGGCGCGGCACCCGGGTCGCGGGCCGGATCGCCGCGGTCGTCAACCGGGCGCACAACCGGGTGCACAGCGACCACTGGGGGTTCTTCGGCTTCTTCGAGTGCGAGGACGACCCGGACGCGGCCGCGGCGCTCGTCGCCCAAGCAGAGGCATGGCTCCGCTCCAAGGGCTGCGACGCGATCGTCGGCCCGACCAACCCCTCGACCAACTACGAGTGCGGGCTGCTCGTGACCGGCTTCGACACGCCGCCGGCGGTGATGATGACCTACAACCCGCCGCGCTACGCCGAACTGCTCGAGGGGACCGGCCTGAAGAAAGCCAAGGACCTCTACGCCTACGCCTCGCCGGTCCATCCCGCCTCGCTCGAGCGGCTGCAGAAGTTCACCGACCGCACGCGCCGCCGCGAGCCTTCGCTGCGGACGCGCGAGGTGAACCTCAAGGACTTCGCCGGCGAGGTGCAGATCGTCCGCGAGATCTACAACAAGGCGTGGGAGGACAACTGGGGGTTCGTCCCGGTGAGCGAGGCCGAGTTCGACTGGCTCGCCAAGGACCTCAAGCCCCTGGTCGACGCGCCGCTGCTGCGCATCGCGTTCATGGGCGACGAGCCGGCCGGCTTCCTGCTCGCGCTGCCGGACGTCAACCCGGCGCTCGCCGCGCTGAATGGCACGCTCGCGAACCCGATCCGCCTGCTGCGCGCGACCCTGATCGGCCGCCGTCGCGTCGGGCTGCGCCTGATCACGATGGGGGTCAAGGCGCAGTACCGGCTGCGCGGCGTCGAGGGCGTGATGTTCTGCGAGGGCCTGCAGGCGGCACTCGACCGCGGCTACAAGACCTGCGAGTACTCGTGGATCCTCGAGGACAACGAGCTCGCGAAGCGCACGGTGCGGTTGATGGATGCGGAGCACACCAAGACCTACCGCGTCTACGCCAAGCCGCTCTAGTCTTTTCATGCACCGCCGATAACGGACCATCTGCGGCGTCAGGCTGCAGCGGCTCAGATCCTCATGT
>DATIYW010000243.1:0-15387 GCA_035517415.1 Thermoanaerobaculaceae bacterium | reverse complement strand
GCCGCCACCGGGTCGTTGGCGGCGAGGACGACCGCCCCGAACGCGCCCTTGAGGCCGGGGTCGGCGAGGATCGCGTCGACGCCGTAGAGGCCGAGCACGCCGTCGCCGAGCTCGAGCACGATCACGTCGGGGCGGTCGGCGGCGAGCCGCGTGAGGATGGTCCGTGCAACCCGGGGCGCGACCTCCGCTGTCGTGGTCACCACCCCGAGGTCGGTGAAGATCAGCGTGCGCCGCGCGCCCGCGTCCTCCATCGCCAGCACGTCGCGGCGCAGCGAGACGCCGGTCGCCTTGCCCGCCGCCACCTTGAGGCCGCGGTGCGCGAACGCCTGCACCAGCGCGCACGCGGCCTGGGTCTTGCCGGCGTTCATGCAGGTGCCGACCACTGCCACCACCGGCACGCCGGCGACCTCGAGCACCGCCTCGAGCGGGATCGCGCCCTGCGAGATGTGGGCCGGGAAGCCGACCCGCTCGCCGAGCAGCGGGAAGTGCAGCACCTGGCCGATCACCTCGCCGACGAACGGCTCGCCGAGGTCCGGGTTGATCCCGTCGCAGACGCCGATCACGCCGCCGAGGTTGAGCAGGTTGAGGCGGTCGCCGGCGGCGACCCGCTCCGGGAGGTGCCCGGAGTAGCCGAAGAGCGCCTTGCGGTGGCCGAGCGCGCCGGCCACCACGTCGCCGGGCTTGACCTGCGAGAACCGGCCGGAGGGCAGCTCGAGCTGGTTGTAGGCGCTCTTGGCGTTGAGCACCCTGAGCACCACCACGCCGCCCTCCACCGCCGGGATCTCGGGGCCGACCCGCACCTCGCGGCCGAGGTGGCAGTTCGCGGCGACCGAGCCCACCTTGTCGAGCAGCACCCGCCTCATTGCTTGCCGGCCCCGGCCCGCGCCCAGAGCATCCCCGGCAGCGCGAGCATGCGGGCGAAGCCGCGCGCGTCCGCCGCCGTCCACTCGCCGGCGGCCTCGCCGTAGACGCCGCGCGAGGCCGCGCGCAGCGAGTGCGGCGAGCTCACGCCCTCGACCATGAGCGAGCCCGGCCGCATCAGGACGCGGACCTCGCCGGTGACGCGCGCCTGCGAGCTGCGCAGCAGCGCCTCGATGTCGCGGCAGGCCGGCTCGAGGAACTGGCCCTCGTGGACGAGGTCGCCGTAGGTCGCCGCGACCTGGTCCTTGACCCGCTGCTGGCGCCCGGTGAGCGTCAGCTTCTCGAGCTCGCGGTGGGCCGCGATCAGGGTCACGGCCGCGGGCGCCTCGAACGCGACCCGGCCCTTCACGCCGATCACCGTGTCGCCGAGGTGGATGCCGCGGCCGATGCCGAATCCGCCGGCGACCGCGTTGAGCCGCTCGACCAGCTCCACCGGCGCGAGCGCCTCGCCGTCGAGCGACGCCGGGACGCCGGCGGTGAAGCCGACGCGGTGCACCTCCGCCGCGCGCGGACGGTCGAACGCCCCGCGCGTCAGCACCCAGGCGTGCTCCGGCAGGCCCTCGAGGGTGTCGGTGGTCTCGCGCCCGCCGATCGTGCACCCCCAGAGGCCGGTGTTGATCGAGTAGGCGGCGCGCTCGGACGGCCACGCGAAGCCGCGCGCCGCGAGCCACTCGACCTCCTCGGCGCGGCTCAGCCCCTCGTCGCGGATCGGCGCCAGCACCTCGAGCTCCGGCGCGAGCGTGCGCAGCGCGACCTCGAAGCGGACCTGGTCGTTGCCCGCCGCGGTGCAGCCGTGCGCCACCGCGCGCGCGCCGAGCTCGCGCGCCGCCTCGGCGACCACCCGCGCCTGGAGGCCGCGCTCGGCGCCGACGCAGAGCGGGTAGGCGTTGCCGCGCAGGACGTTGCCCATCACCAGGTACGTCAGCACCTCGTCGAAGTAGCTCGCCCGTGCGTCGACCAGGCGATGCTCCGCCGCGCCCAGGGCGAGCGCCGCGGCGCGCAGCCGCTCGCGATCGGAAGTCGTCAGGCCGCCGGTGTCGACCGTGACGGTCACGACCGGCCGGCCGTGGAGCTCCTTGAGCCACGGCACGCAGAACGAGGTGTCGAGGCCGCCGGAGAACGCGAGCACGATCGGCTCAGGCATGGGTGCCGGCCTCCTTGGCGCGGCGCAGGCGGGCCTCGAGACCGGCCTGCTCGCGCCGCCCGGACGTGGCGACGAAGAAGGTGTCGTCGCCGGCGACCGTGCCCACCACCTCGCCCCAGTGCGCCTGGTCGAGGGCGAGCGCGACCGACGAGGCCAGCCCCGGCGGCGTCTTGACCACCAGCAGGTGCGGGCCGGCCGGCCGCCACGAGACCAGGAACCCGCCCACTTCGCCGAGGCCGCCGGCTCCCGGACGCGGCGCGGCGACCGCCGCCGCCGGCAGGTAGCGGCCGTCGACGTGGACCGCGCCGATCTCGCGCAGGTCGCGCGACACCGACGACTGCGTCACGGTGAAGCCGCGGGCGGCCAGGCGCTCGACGAGGTCCGACTGGTGGCGGATCACCTCGCGGGCGAGCACCGACTCGATCGCCTCCCGCCGCAGGCGCCAGCCCTCACCTTTGCTGGGCATCGCCGCCTCCCGACTCGCCGGTTGTCGTCGCTGTCGTCGCGTTCATGAAAATGCACATGACATGGCTATTATGCACATCGAGTTCTCACATGTCAAGCCCCGGGATCGGCGTGCTTCAGGCGTCCCTCCGTCAATCGCGGCGCGGTTCTCCGGACCGTCAGTGGATGTAGCCGAGACTGCGCAGGCGAGACAGCGTCTCCTCGTAGTCGCGCTGGATCGGCGCGGAACGGGAGTCCCACCACAGGTAGGCGCCGGGCGCGCCGATCGAGAGCGGGCCCGACGCGTCGAGCCAGCTCCAGGCGGACCCGGCAGCCGGTCGCGGACGGACCGGCGCACCGCCGCCGAACGCGGCGAGCGCGAACGGGAACGCGTCGTCCCAGCGGACGTCGACCCGCTCGCCGGCGACGTCGATCCGCGTCCTGCCGACGCTGAAGACCTGCGCCACCCGCAGGCGACCCGGCGCGTCGAACGCCACGCTGGCGGGGCCGCGGCAGCCGGCGGCGAACACCTGGAGCCCCGGCACCAGCTTGCCGAGTCCGCGGGCGAAGACGCCAGCGGCCGCCAGCGCGGTCGCGTCGTCGAGCGGCTCCGGGTGCTCCTCGCCCGGGTCGCGCGCGAGGTCGAAGCGGAACGCGCCGACCGGGAGCGGCCGCGCCTCCGGCATCTTCACTTCCGACTCGGGGGCGAGTCCGGGCTGGGGACGCGTATGGACCGTCACGACCTGGGACCCGGCACGCCAGCGCCACCGCAGCGGCCCGGCGCCGAACGTCACCGCGACCTGCGGCTGGGCGCCGCCGCCGCGCAGCAGCGACCGGCCGGCCATCCCGGGCGGGGCCGGACACCCGGCGAGGTCGAGGAGCGTCGGCGCCAGGTCGAGGAGCTGCACCGCCCTGGCGTCCTCCACCCCTCGCGGCACACCCGGCCCGCGCAGCAGCAGCGGTACGTGCACCGCCTCACGGTAGACGGTCAAGCCGTGGCCCCAGCACCCGTCGTGCTCCCCGAACGCCTCGCCGTGGTCGGCGGTGAACGCCACCACCGCCTGCGGCGGCAGCTCGGCAAGGAAGGCTCCGAGCTGGCGGTCGAGGTAGCGCACGGTGGAGGCGTACGCGTCCTTCCGCTGCCTCGTCTCCTCGGGGCTCGCCGTCCGCGCGCGGTTCGCGAGCGGCTCGATCGACGCCATCGGCGCCATGCCGCCCTCGTGGTCGTGGTACGGCGCGTGCTGGTCCATGAAGTGGACGTAGAGGAACGCCGGCTCGCCGCGGTGGGCGCGCAGCCAGGCGCGGGCCTGACCCACCACCATCTCCGCCGTCGGCGGGTAGTCGGGTGTGTAGCGCGGCGGCACCACGTAGGCGTCGAAGCCCTTGCCGAAGTCGTTCGGCACGTTGATCGTCAGGTTGGCGACCACCGCTCCGCCGACGAAGCCGCGCGCGCGCAGCGCCTCGGCCCACGACGCGACGCCGACCGGGATCGCCACGATGCCGCCGTCGGCGGAGGTCAGCTCGATGGTCGGACGCGAGGTGAACAGGCTGGCGACCGAGGGCAGCGTCCACGACGCGTTGGACTCCGCATCGGTGAAGCGCTCGCCGTCGCGGAACGCTTCGATCAGCCGCGGCGTGAGGTCGGGCCGGACGTGGTCGGCGCGGAACGTGTCGGCGAGCGCCAGGACCACCAGCGGCGCCGAGCTCCGCGGCCGCACCAGCCTCGGCTCCCCCAGCTCGAGGCCGGGCGTGACGCGGACGTCGTACGCGCCGCGGCCGGGCAGCTCCCACTCGAGGTCCTCGGCGCCACCCGGCGCGACGCTCCAGCGGCGCTCGCCGCCGGGCCCGGCCACGACCACGTCGCCGGGGCCGGCCGTGGGATTGAGCGCACGGGCGCGAAAGAACCGCCCGGAGTGCTTCGCCTCGAATCGCAGCGCCGCAGCCGGCGCCACGCCCCGCTCCCACCAGAACTCGACGTGCTGCTGGGTCCAGGCCTCGTGCCAGAGCGGCTCGCGCGCGGGTCCGCAGCTCGCGACCAGCGCGCAGGCCGCGACCGCCAGGGCGGCCCGGGGCAACCAGGTACGACGCATCGTCCGCGATGCTACATCGGCGCCGGCGCCGGGGACAACGCAACCACGACGCCGCGGCGGCGCGCCGCCCGGCGCCCTCACCACCGCATCTTGGTGCGCAGCGACTCGATCTGGCCGAGGTGGGTGTCGCCGTGGTGGACGTAGGAGGCGAGGATGTCGTCGAGCGTCATGTCGCCGTGCTCGGGGTGGTAGCCCCGCCGCGACCACGCCGCCTCCGGCAGCGAGCGCAGGAACTCGACCCAGCGCTGGTGGAGGCCGCGGAGCAGCGCGAGCGACGGGCCGATCGGCAGGCGTACGTCGGCGAGGGCGCTCCACGCGTCCTGGTCGTAGGGCTTGAGCGCCGGGTGGTCCTCGGTGAACACCAGCTTGCTGCGGACGTACGCGTTCATGTGCGAGTCCGGCAGGTGGTGGACGACCTGTCGCACCGTCCATCCGCCCTCCCGGTAGGGCGTGTCGAGCTGCGCGTCGGTGAGGTCCCCGACCGCCAGCTCGAGCGCGTCCGGCAGCTGCGCGAGGCGGTCGATCTGTTCCAGGCGTTGCGTTTGGCTGAGCATGGGCGTCCCCCTCGTGCGATCGGATCTCAAGCGGAGTATAGCCGCAAGGCCGCCGAGCGCGGCGCGGTCAGCCGCGGGCGCCCGCGACGCCGGGGCGGCGCGGGACCAGCCGCCCGAAGTAGGCCACAGTGTCGTACTCGTAGGTGACCACGCCTGCCGTGCCGTGGCGGGCCACGAGCCCGGCCAGCTCCGCGATCATCGGCCCGTGGTTGGGGTGGCCGGGCGCCGGCACGTAGGAGGCCGACTCGAGACGGCCGCGCGAGGCCTCGAGGTCCATCCGCTCGCGCGTCTCGAACGACCGGCGCTCGACCGGCCCGGGCGCGAAGAAATCGGCCACCACCTCGTCGGTGACGCGCTCGTGGTCGACCTCGGCGTAGTCGACCGACCAGCGCTGCAGCAGGCCCTCGTACGCTTCCATGAACGGCGCTCCGCTCTTGCGCCGCTTGTTCCACACCAGCACGACCCACCCGCCCGGGCGCAGGATGCGGAGGAACTCGGCGCGGGCGGGCTCGCGGTCGAACCAGTGGAACGCCTGTCCCGCGGCGACGAGGTCGACGCTCGCGTCCGGGAGCGTGGTCGCCTCCGCCGTGCCCGCCACGCTGGTGAAGCGCGGGTCGGCGCCGAGCAGGCGCTCCCCCGCCGCGCGCATCTCGGGATTCGGCTCGACGCCGAGGACGCGGCAGCCGCGGCGGAGGAACAGCTCCGAGAGGATGCCGGTGCCGCTGCCGAGGTCCGCGACCGTCATGCCTGCGGCGAGCCCACACTCGCGGGCGAGCAGCTCGCCGAGTGCCGCCGGGTAGTGCGGCCGGTAGCGGACGTAGTTCTCGACCCGGTTCGAGAAGCGCTGCGTCGCGTCGTCGCGTGCCATCTGTCGTCAGGTTACCGCGTCACGGCCGGGGGCGAGCCCCTCCCCGGCCGGGCCCGGCCGGCAGCCGGCGCGCCATCGCGCCCGCGGCGCGGTTCAGTCCTCGACGAGGTGGAAGATCTCGCGGTGGCCCGATTCCACAAGGGGTACGAACCGGTGGTACCACTCCTCCCACTTCTTGTTCGCGAACCCCTTCTTCTGCGCCTTCTCGAGGCCGGCGAGGTTGGGGTAGCTGTTTTCCATCACCAGCGTGTAGAACCGGCCCGAGAGGTCGGTGAGGACGCGGCCCGGCTCGAACCCCGCCTCCTCGGCGATCGCCTTGCCCTCCTTCATCAGCGCCCTCGCCTCCTTCGCCTTCCCGAACTTGAGGTGAAACACGTTGCGGACGACGATCATCGGTGTGCCCTCCCGGTCGTACTTCTAGATTGAATCCAGTCTAAGTCTCGGTAGCCGGGACGGTCAAGGGGCGGGGCCGGAGCGGCGCCGCGGTCAGCGGGCGCCGGCGCGGAAAGCGTAGCCGAGCAGTCGGTAGACGAGCTTGGCGGCGAGGAAGTCGGGCGCGACCAGGCCGGGGATCGGCGCCAGCTCGACCACGTCGAAGCCGACGATCCGCCGGGCGCGCGCGACCGCGCGCAGCACCGCGAGCGCCCGGTACCAGTCGAGGCCGCCCGGTTCCGGCGTGCCGGTCGCCGGCATGATCGACGGGTCGAAGGCGTCGAGGTCGACGGTGACGTAGACCTCCGCCGGCAGCGCCGCGATCACCCGCGCGATCCACCGTTCCACCGGCTCGGCCGTCGCCTCGCTCGCGAACACGGTGCAGATGCCCCGCTCGCGGATCAGCTCTGCCTCCTCGCCGGTGAGCGAGCGGATCCCGACTTGCGCGAGCGTTGCGCCGTCGTCGATCACGCGGTGCATGACGCAGGCGTGGTTGTGCGGCGAGCCCTCGAAGCTGTCGCGCAGGTCGGCGTGGGCGTCGAGCTGGAGCACGCCGGCCGCCGGGTGCCGCGCGCGCACCGCGCGCAGGAGCGGCGCGGTGACCGAGTGCTCGCCGCCGAGGCCGACGAGGAAGCGGCCGGAGCCGACGACCTCGCGCGCGACGCGCTCGATGCGCGCGAGCGTCGCCTCCGGCCCCGAGGTGTCGGGCACCACCGCGGCGAGCGTCTCGATGCCGATCTGCTCCCAGCTCTCGCAGCGCAGCTCCTCGTCCCAGGTCTCGAGGTGCGTCGAGGCCTCGAGGATCGCGAGCGGGCCCCGCCGGGCGCCGGGCTGGTAGGAGGTGGTGAGGTCGTACGGGATCGGCAGGATCGCGGCGCGCACCGGGCGCTCGGCCGTCGCTTCGGGCGGCAGCCCGAGGAACTCCTGGTAGGGCGCGTAGCGCTCGTCGCTCATCGCCGCTCCCGCATCACGCCTTGACTCTGACGCGCGCGAGGTACGCCTTGCGCATCCGCTCGAGAAGCTCCTCGCGGCGGTCGTAGAGGCGCTTGAGCGGCCGGGGCTCGCGCCGCGCCAGCGCGTACGACGTCAGCAGGGGCATCGCGATCGTCGAGTCGGTGTAGACCACGACCGCGCTCGGCAGCTGGTCGGGGTCGATCTTCCCCCACGAGACCGCCTCCGCGGGCGTCGCGCCGGAGAGCCCGCCGGTGTCGGGCCGCGCGTCCGTCACCTGGAGGAAGTAGTCGTGGCCCTTCTCCGCGAGGCCGAGCACCTCCTGGATCTGCGGCTCGGTCTGGAGCAGGAAGTTCTTCGGGCTGCCGCCGCCGAAGATCAGCACCGCGCTCCTGCCGCGCGCGCGCTTGGCGCCGTACACGATCGCCGCGGTCTCGTTGACGTCGAGGTTGGGGTCGATCGTCAGCTTCGAGCCGGCGAGCGCCATCGCCGCGACGTTCATGCCGATCGAGGAGTCGCCGGGCGACGAGGTGTAGACCGGCACCCCGGCGCGGTGGCAGGCCGCGACCAGCGAATGCCCCTCGGTGCCGAGCAGCCTCTCGCGCTTGGCGACGAACGCGCCGAGGCGGTAGTGGAACTCGGCTGACGACATCGGGTGCTGGAACTGACGCGCCGCGATCACCTCGCGCACGAACGCGTCGGTGTCGAGCAGCACCTCGTAGGGGAAGAAGATGTCGTAGATGCGGATGATCCCGTCGCGCCGCAGCTCGACGTCGGAGACGAACGGGGAGCCGTGGTGGAGCTTCATGCCGAGCCCGAAGTGGAGGTCGTGATAGAGGTTCGCGCCGGTCGACACGATCCAGTCGACGAAGCCGGCCTCGACCAGCGGGATCAGGCAGGAGATGCCGTAACCGCCGGGGGTGAGCGCCCCGGTGAGCGAGACGGCGACGGTCACGTCCGGCTCGAGCATCCGCTCGGCGAGCAGGCGGGCGGCCTCGCGCAGGCGCGCGGCGTTGTAGGCGGAGAACGCCGCGTCGACGAGCTCCGCCGCGCTCATGTCGCCGCGGACGCGGGGCGGCAGGATGCGGCCGCCGCGCAGGTGGGCGTTCTTCCGTTTCGCCATCACCGCCCTCTCATTCGAACAGCAGCATCGCCGCCGCGATCACCGTCGTCCACTGCCCCTTGCGGCCGACGATGGCGGACTGCGTGACGTTGCGGGTGGTGACGATCTTGTTCGAGATCTTCCAGATCTGGCGCTTCTCGTCCCACGACTGGTCCTCGTTGAACTCGACGCCCAGCGTCGAGGCGAGCATCGAGGCGGCGAGGTCCTCGGCGTAGTCCCCCGCCTCCTTGCCGGTCTGGCCGTAGGAGTGGTGCTCGGAGAGGTAACCGAACATGCGGCGGTCCGCCGGCACCGCGACGCCGACCGACGCCGCGATCATGCGATGCGGCTCGTCCGACTCGGCGCGGCTCATCACCACGAACGCGATCTGCCCCGGCTCGAGGTACTCCTCGCCCTTGGCTCTCGTGATGATCTTGCAGCCGGGCGGGTAGATCGAGGAGACCGACACGAGGTTCAGCGCGGCCAGCCCCGCGTCGCGCAGCGCGAGCTCGAACGACT
The DNA here is from genome assembly GCA_035517415.1 of Thermoanaerobaculaceae bacterium. GTDB lineage: Bacteria > Acidobacteriota > Thermoanaerobaculia > Thermoanaerobaculales > Thermoanaerobaculaceae > DATIYW01. The sequence continues at coordinate 6,362 of DATIYW010000243.1, read as the reverse complement.
GCAGCTTCTCGCGGTGGACACCCACCCCGTTGGTGAGGTAGAGCCGCTTCGGAACGAGATTCACCGGCATCCTGGTCTCCTCCTTGACTCGACGTTCGCCGCACGCCCGCCCCGGGCGCCGGACGCGGCGCGGGTGCCTCGCGCCCACTGCCCGGCGCGAAGCGTGCGGAGGGTAGTTCGAAAGCGCGTCGTCAGCAAGTGCGATGTTCCGTGCCGCCCAGCGTGAAGCGACTCACCCGCGCTGTCAACCCCGTCCACGTGCGGCGCTATGATCGGGACGGTCGTGGCGCGGGAGCGGGCATGGAAAGCGTGATCGCGAAGGCCATCGAGTCGGAGTACGAGCCGGCGGCAATCCTCTTCTCGGACGAGCGCCCCGCCGGCGCGGTCCAGTTCGCCGAGGACAAGTGGGGCTGCGTCATGTGGCTGCTGCTGGCCAGCGCCGCGAAGGGAAGGCCGGCGGCGGCCGACCGCACGACGTTCGGCTGCCTCGGCGGCGGCGCCGGGCTCGGCTTCGGCAACCCCTACGAGAGCTGGCCGGGCGGGATCGAGTGCTTCTACCGCTTCCTCTCGACCGGCAACGGCCCGGCCGAGGCGGGCGGCGGGGGCGCCTCGGCGGGGCTGCGGCGGTCGGCCTCCCGCGACTTCGAGCTCGGCGAGCGCTACGTCAAGACGCCGGAGCAGGTCGCCTCGTTCGTCGCCAACCTGCCGCTCGTCGACGTCCCCTCGCGCTACGTCGTCTTCAAGCCGCTCTCGCAGGTGACCGAGGGCGAGAAGCCCGAGGTGGTCGTCTTCCTCGTCGACCCGGACCGGCTCTCCGCCCTCGTCGTGCTGGCGAACTACGGACGCGAGGGCAACGACAACGTGGTCATGCCGTGGGGCGCCGGCTGCCAGACGATCGGCATCTTCGCCTACCGCGAGGCGCGCTCGCCGCACCCCCGCGCCGTGGTCGGCCTGACCGACCTCTCGGCGCGCCTGCAGGTCGCTCGGCAGCTCCGCCACGACCTGATGACGTTCACGGTGCCGCTCGCGATGTTCGAGGAGATGGAGGCGAACGTCCCCGGCAGCTTCCTCGAGCGCGACACCTGGCGCGAGCTCCTCGCCGAGCGCCACCGGTGAGACCGGGCTCCGGGCTCCGGGGACCGGGGTCCGGGGTCCGGCGAGACGGGCTCGACCAGGGCGATCGACCCGGGGGCGCATCCGCGTCGGCGGAGGTGCATGCGCCTCGCAAGTCGTGGATCCCCGCGTCCGCGTGGATGACGACGAGCAAGCAGGCCGCCGGACCCACGCGTGGAGCGCGACGCCGCCGCTGGGCCTATGGCAAGGCGCGCGAGCCGGCCGGAGCGGAGCGTACCCGGACGGTACGTGAGCGTCCGAGGCGGCGAGCGCAACGCAGCGAGAGGTCCGACGCCGGCGGCGCCAGCAGACGCTGGCGGCGCCCGAGTCAGTGACGGCGGGGGTAGACCGGCGCCCCGGCGATGAGCCCGATCGCCTCGTGCGGCGCCTCGTCGCGCCAGCGGTCGAGCACGCCCTGCACGTCGTGAATCGGGCGCAGCCCGAGCCGCTCGGCGAGCGGCGCCGCCAGCTCGGTCTTCGCCAGCACCTCGTAGCGCGAGGTCTTCTCCACCAGCCGCAGCGTGGTGTGACCGTACTGGACGTACTTCTCCGCCAGCCTGGCGGCGATCGCCTCCGGCCACGGGTCGGCGAGGAACGGCTCCATCTCCGGCGACCCCGCGCCCCCGTCGCAGGCGGCGACGAACACGACCTCGGCGCCGGGCGCGGCGAAGCGGCAGCCGGCGTCGAGCGCCTTGTGCGCCTGGATCAGCGTGTGGTCGGTGGGGAAGCCGCCCGCCGCGACCACCACCTTGCGGAACGGGCCGGCCTCGACCTCGAACCACTCGCGCGCCTTCTGGCACGCCTGCGGGTACACGACGTCGAGCGGCCCGCCGATCGCCCAGGCCGGCCGGCCGTCCTCGCCCGGGACAAGCAGCAGCGCGAAGTCGGGCGGGCGCAGCGACGCGGCGGCGTTGATCTCCTCGGCGACCGGGTTGCCGTCGACCGCACCCGGCTCGCAGCCGGGGTGGCGGCGGGGCGGGTCCACCGTCAGGTCGATCACCCTGGCGTGGTTGGCCTGCGTCTCGGCGTAGCCCGCGACGCCCGGGAAGACGAGCTTGGGACCGCCGCCGAAGCCCGCGAAGTAGTGGTGCTGGACCGAGGAGATCTCGACCAGCAGGTCCGCCTCGACCGCGGCGCGGTTGAGCCGGACCGGGACGCCCGACGGCAGCGCGCCGACCTCGACCAGCTCCGCCTCGTCGCGCGCGTCGTGCTGCACGACCGTGACGCCGGGCGGCAGCGGGCCGACCAGCTCCGCCAGCGCGTCGGGATCCACCGGCGGGTGGGTGCCGCACGCGACCAGCACCGTGGTCGACGCGGCCGCCACGCCGCTCCCGGCGAGCCGTTCGAGCACCGGCGGCAGCACCTCGTGCAGCGCCGTCTTGCGCGTCGCGTCGGGCACCAGCACGGTTGCCCGCCGACGCCCGCGCGCGAGCTCCGCGAGCGAGGGGCCTTCGGTCGGGCGGTCGAGCGCCGCGACCGCCAGGGCCGCCAGCGGGGTGGCGTGGTGGGGCGCCGACGGCTTGAGCTCCTGGCAGTGCAGCCCGCGCAGGTCGGCGACGATCGTACCTCGGCCGTACGGGAGCTTGAGGATCATGCGACTACTCTACACAACTCGAGGCCCGCGCCGCCCCGCGCGCGCATCCCGCCCGGAGACTACTTGACTCCGGAGCCGGGCGGCACCTCGGCGTCGGGCGCGAGCAGCACCGGCGAGCCGTCCGGCAGCGTCGCGGCCAGCAGCATGCCGCGCGATTCGACGCCCATCAACGTGGCCGGTTTGAGGTTCGCGACCACGACGATGCGCCGGCCGACGAGCTGCTCGGGGGCGTAGGCAGCGCCGATCCCGGCCACGATCTGGCGCAGGGACGGCTCGCCGAGGTCGACCTCCATGCGGACGAGCTTCTTCGACTTCGGCACGCGCTCGGCGAGCTTGATCTGCCCGACGACGAGGCGGATGCGGGCGAACTCCTCGATCCCGACCGGCTCGGTCGCCGCTGCCGCGGGCGCGACTGCGGGCGCGGGAGCCGGCGCAGCCGGGGCCGCCGGGGTCGGCGCGGCCGGAGCCGCGGGTGCGGGCGCTGCCGGAGCAGCCGCTGCGGGTTTGTTCTCGTCCACCTTGACCTCCGCGAAGTACGCCTCGACGTCGGCACGGGGGAACAGGCTCCCCTCCGCGCCCAGCGCCGCTCCGAGCGGCAGCCTGCCCCACTCCAGCGCGCCGCCGTCCGCCTCGGCGCCGAGCTGCGCGAGCAGCCGCGCCGCGGTCGCCGGCATCGCCGGAGCGACCATCACCGCGGTGAGGCGCAGCGATTCCAGGCAGTTGTAGAGGACATGTCCGAGCCGCTTCGAGCCGGCGCCCTCGGCCTTGAAGATCGTCCACGGCGCCTTCTCGTTGACGTAGCCGTCGACCGCCGCGAGCAGCTCCCACACCGCCTCGAGGGCGCGCTGGAACTCGAACCCGTCCATCGCCTCGAGGTAGCGGCGCACCACGTCCACGGCGGCGGGGCGGAGCGCGTTGTCGTCGCACGCTTCCGGCGGCGTGCGCCCGTCGAGATAGCGGCGCGCCATCGCCAGCACGCGCGAGCTGGCATTGCCGAGGCCGTTGGCGAGGTCGGCGTTGTAGCGCGCGAGGAAGCCCTCGTCCGAGAAGCTCGCGTCGAGGCCGAAGGTCATGTCGCGCAGGAGGAAGTAGCGCAGCGCGTCGGCGCCGAAGCGTTCGATCAGCGCGTCCGGACGCACCACGTTGCCGAGCGATTTCGACATCTTCTTGTCGTCGCGCAGCCACCAACCGTGGCCGAAGACCTGCCGCGGCAGAGGCAGACCCGCCGACATGAGGAACGCCGGCCAGTAGACGCAGTGGAAGCGCAGGATGTCCTTGCCGACGAGATGGAGGCTCGCGGGCCAGTAGCGGCGGAACAGCCCGTCGTCGCCGCTGCCGTAGCCGAGCGCCGAGACGTAGTTCGTGAGCGCGTCGAGCCAGACGTAGACGACGTGCGCCGGGTCGCCGGGCCAGGGGATCCCCCACTTCAGCGAGACGCGCGAGATCGAGAGGTCCTTCAGGCCCATCTCGACGAAGCGGACGACCTCGTTGTATCGGCTCTCGGGCCGGATGAACTCCGGGTGCTGGCGGTAGAGGGCGAGCAGCCGGTCCTGGTAGGCCGAGAGGCGGAAGAAGTACGACTGCTCCTCGACCCACTCGACCGCGTGGCCGAAGTCGGGGCACTTGCCGTCGACCAGCTGCGTCTCCGGGAAGTAGGCCTCGCAGCCGGCGCAGTACCAGCCGCCGTAGCTGCCCTTGTGGATGTCGCCCTTGGCCTCCATCAGGCGGATCAGCGCGTGCACGCCGGCGTGGTGGCGCGGCTCGGTGGTGCGGACGAAGTCGTCGTGGGTGATCTCGAGCGTCTTCCACAGCTCGTGGTAGCGGCCCACGACGCGGTCCGCGAGCGCCTTCGGCGCGATCCCCTGCGCGCGCGCGGCGCGGTCGATCTTCTGGCCGTGCTCGTCGGTGCCGGTGAGGAAGCGCACGTCGAACCCGCGCATGCGCTTGTAGCGCGCGAGGGTGTCCGCGACGACGGTGGTGTAGATGTGGCCGATGTGGGGCAGGTCGTTGACGTAGTAGATCGGCGTCGTGACGTAGAAAGTCTCGCGTGCCAACTCCGCTCGGGCCTCCAGGCGCGCCAGCATAACACCGCGATGGCCGCGCGGCCGTCGCGATTTCAGTGGCCGGCCGCACCCCGGCCCCGCGTGTGCCGCGAGTGGGTTACGATGGAGGCAACAAAGGGAGGAGGTTCCCATGCGCAGGAATCGTCTCGTCGTGGCGGGTGTCGTCGCCGTCGCGTTGGTGGTGGCGATCGGTGTTGCGGTCGCCGCCGCGCCCAAGACCTACCAGGTGACCGGGCCGGTGCTCGAGCTGACCGGCGACATGATCGTGGTCCAGAAGGGCAAGGACCGGTGGGAGGTCGGGCGCGACGCCAGCACCAAGGTCACGGGCGACCTCAAGGTCGGCGCCAAGGTGACGATCCAGTACCGGATGGTCGCCGCCTCGGTCGACGTGAAGCCGGCGAAGTAGTCCTGGGCACCCGCACTCTCGGACGACGGGGCTCGCGCGCGGCGCGGGCCCCGCGTCGTTCTCGCGCCGGGCGGATGTCAGACCGGCAGCACGCCGCGCTGGCGCAGCGAGACGAAGCCGCGCCGCGCGACGATCAGGTGGTCGAGCACCGCGATGTTGAGCAGTCGGCCCGCCTCCGCGAGGCGGCGGGTGAGCGCGACGTCGTCCTCGCTCGGCGCCGGGTCGCCCGACGGGTGGGTGTGCCAGACGATCAGCGCATGGGCGTTGTCGACGATCGCGCTGTGGAACACTGCCGCGGGCTCGACGTCGGCGTGGGCGCGCGCGCCGCGGTGCAGCTCGTGGGCGCGCAGCAGGCGGTTGCGCGCGTCGAGCGTGAGCGTGCCGAACACCTCGACCCGCTCGTGGGCCCACGACCGCGCCAGGTAGTCGCCCACCAGCTCCGGCCGGTCGAGCAGCGGCTGGCCGTCGAGCTGACGACGCGCGAGTCGGCGCCCGAGCTCGAGGCCGGCCGCCACGATCGCCGCCTTGGCGAGGCCGATGCCGGGCCGGCGCAGCAGTTCGTGGAGGTCCGAGTTGGCGAGACGGTCGAGGCCGCCGGCCTCCTCGAGCCAGCGCCGCGCCAGGTCGAGCACCGGCGTGCCGCGCGTGCCGGTGCGCAGCAGCACCGCGACCAGCTCCGCGTCGGAGAGCGCCTCCGGCCCGCGCTCCAGCAGCTTCTCGCGCGGGCGGTCGGCGGCGTCGAGCTCGGCGACCCTCATCCCGCGGCCTGTTCCAGCAGCGCTTCGATCTGCGGGAGCATCTCGCCCGCCGGCCCGCGCACGCACACGTGGGCGAGGTGCGCCTTCGCGCTCGCCTCCGGGTTGACCTCGATCACCTTCCCGCCGGCCGACGTCGCCACCTCGACCAGCCCGGCGGCCGGATAGACGACCGCGGAGGTCCCCACCACCACCAGCGCGTCGCAGGCGCGGATCGCGTCGGCCGCCGCGAACACGACGTCGGTCGGGAGGTACTCGCCGAACCAGACGACGCCCGGCCGCTCCATTCCGCCGCACGCGGCGCATACCGGCGGCAACGACGGCAGCGGCACGGTCCGGTCCTCGCGGGTGCGCCCGCAGGCGACGCAGCGGATCGCCCACACCGAGCCGTGCAGCTCGAGCACCGCGCGCGAGCCCGCCGCCTGGTGGAG
>DATIYW010000242.1:0-5105 GCA_035517415.1 Thermoanaerobaculaceae bacterium | reverse complement strand
GCGCTGCTCCGGGACGGCCTGCCCCGCGGCGGCTGGCCGGGCGAGGGGTGGTTCCGCCGCCACCTCGTGGTGCCCCGCGAGCTCTGGGGGGTGCCGCTCGCGGCTCGGCTCACCGCCGCGGGAGTGGCGGAGCTCTACCTCGACGGGAGGCTGGTCGGCCGTGCCGGCACGTGGTCCGAGGGCGCCGCGCCCGAGACGCCGCCGGTCGCCCACGGCCCCTGGGCGCTGACGCTCTCGGCGCAGGCCGACCACGTCCTCGCCGTGCGCTACGCCTGCCGGCCGGCGGCGGGATCGCCCGAGCCGCCGGCAGGGCTCGGCTTCACGCTCGCGATCTCGGCGTCCGAGGCCACGTTGGCCGCGCGAGCGTCGGTCGCGCGCTTCAACCTCACGCTGCTCAGCTCGCTCGTCACCGTGCTGGTGTTCGTCGCGCTGCTTCACCTCGCGTTCTACTGGTTCTACCCCAAGCTGCGCGAGAACCTCTTCTACGCGCTCTACATGGGCGTGTTCGCGCTGGTCGTGCTGCGCGACGTGGTGAGCCGCCAGACGCCGGGGCCGTCGTGGCAGAACGCGTTCAACCGGCTGGCCGCGGGCCTGCCGCCGGTCGCGATCCTGCTTGGCCTGCTCACCTACTACGCGGTGCGGACGAGCGCCTTCCCGCGCTCCTGGAAGGCGTTCGCGCTCGCGGCCGGCGCCCTTGTGCCGGTGGTGGCGCTGGTCGGCGAGCCCTCCGCGACCTGGGTGTGGTGCGCGTACTTCGTGGCGATGCTCGGCGAGGTGGTGCGGGTGGAGGTCAGCCGGCGGACCGTGGCGCGGGAGGGGGCGTCGATCCTCCTCGTCGGCATGGCCGTGCTGGCCGCCTTCATCGTGCTCCAGGTGTTGGTCAACTTCGGCATCGTCCCGACCGTGGCCGGCTTCAGCGCGGTCTACGTCCTGGGCGTGCTCGCGAGCGTGTCGACGATGTCGCTGTTCCTCGCCCGCACCTTCGCCCGCACCAGCATGCACCTCGAGCGCCGCCTCGCCGAGGTCGAGGCGCTCTCCGGCCAGGTGCTCGACCAGGAGCGCGCGGCGCACTCCGCCGAGCTGCGCGAGCGGCTGCTCGAGGCGGAGAACGTGCGCAAGGGCCGCGAGCTCGAGGCGGCGCGTGCGCTCCAGCTCTCGATGCTGCCGCGGGAGGTGCCGCGGGTCGCCGGGCTCGACGTGGCGGTGACGATGACCACGGCGAGCGAGGTCGGCGGCGACTACTACGACTTCCGCGCCGGGGCCGACGGCTCGCTGATCGTCGCGGTCGGCGACGCCACTGGGCACGGCGTGGCGGCCGGGATCATGGTGACGGCGGTGAAGGCGCTGTTCGCGGCGCTCGGCGGCGAGCCGGACCTCGCGGCGATGCTCGCGGAGTGCGACCGGGTGCTGCGCGGGATGCACGTCGCGCACGTGCACATGTGCCTCGCCCTCGCGCGCGTCACGCCGCGTGCGGTCGCGGTGTGCTCGGCGGCGATGCCGCCGCCGTTGATCTGGCGGGCGGCGAGCGGGACGGTGGAGGAGATCGGCGCCGGCGGCCTCCCGCTCGGCGGGCGACTGGGCCCGGCCTACGCGGAGCGGCGCGCCGCCCTCGCGCCGGGCGACACGCTGCTGTTCGCCTCGGACGGCCTCGCGGAGCTGTTGGATGCGCACGGCGCCGCGCTCGGCTTCGACGGCGTGGCGGCGGCGCTGAGGGACGCGGCGGGGGGGCCGGCGCACGAGGTGCTCGAGCGCCTCGCCGCCGCCGCGGCGGCGTGGCGCGGCGGGCGCGAGCCTTCCGACGACGTCACGATCGTGGTCGCCCGCGTCGAGCGCTGAACCAGGCCGCGGCGCGTGCCGGCCGCGAGCGCGCCGCTACTTCTTCGGGTAGCCGACGCTCTGCGCGAACGCGATGATCTGGTCGGGCGCGAGCTTGAGCGCCTTGCCGAGCGCGGGCTTGTCGACGTACGCGCGCACGCCGGTCGCGAGCCCCTCGGAGGCGCAGAACAGGTAGACGTTCTGGCTGATGAACGCCGCGTCCGCCCAGGCGTAGGCCTGTCGCTCCTCCGGTGCCGCGCCCTTCATCCGCCCGGTGGCGGCGACGAAGACGAGCGTCGCGGGCGCGTCCTTGACGAACTCCTGCTGCCCGGCGAGGGCGCGCAGGTCGCCGGCGGCGACCGGCTCGAGAACGTTGGCGGAAGCGTCGTAGCGGTAGGCGCCGGCCGGGAGCACGACGTAGACGTCGATCTCCTGCCAGTTGTGCGCGGAGGGCGCGGTGCGCAGTCCGGTCCCTGGCCGGTTGACCCCCCACGCCGCCCAGAGCAGGTCGGCGAGCGTCTGCGCCGGCAGCGCGTCGGGGGCGAAGGCGCGGGCGGTGGCGCGCAGCTTGAGCGCCTGCATCAGCGGCTTGCCGCCCTCGGTGCGGGCGGCGGGCAGGCGGATCGGTGCCAGCGCCTGCGCGCTGGCGGTGGAGGCGGCGAGGAGCACGAGCGATCCGACGGCGGCGAGACGAGCGTGACGGGGCATGGGTCCTCCCTGAGCCCGGAGCTTACACCGCGCGGCGTGGGGAGGGGACCGGCGTCACCGTCTCGAGGCGTGGCCGCGAGACGCTACGCGGTCCCGTCGCGGTAGGCGAACACGACGATCTGGTCGTCGTCGCGCTCGAGCGGACGCAGGTCGAACCCGCCGAAGATCTCGAAGCGCGGGAAGCCGGCGGCGCGGAGGAGCAGCTCCATCTCCGGCTTGAACGTCCAGCGCATGTCGGTCGCGGAGCGGTGCGAGGCGACGACGTTCCCGAGGCCGTCGAGCTCCTGGATCTCGATCTCCGAGTGCTGGACCTGGGCGACGCGGTCGAGCGTGCGGGTGTCGAGCATCCGGATCGTGCGGCCGGTGACCGGATGGCGGGTCTCGAGCTCGAGCACCGGCGTCCCCTCCGGCCCGCCGAGCACCTCGCGCCCGGGGTAGAAGACGTTGAACACCGCGCAGCCGCCCGGGCGCAGGTGGCGGCGCCAGGTGCGCAGCGCGCGCAGTTGGTCCTCGGCGGTGAGGCAGTGGACGAAGCCGTTGAAGGCGCAGAACAGCAGCGCGTAGCGCCGCCGCAGGCGGAAGTCGCGCATATCGCCGACGTGCAGGCGCGGCGCCAGGCCGAGCGCCGCGGCCTTCGCGCGGAGCCGCTCCAGCATCGCGGGGAAGAGGTCGACGCCCTCGACGTCGGCGCCGGCCGCCAGGCACGGGAGCAGGATGCGGCCGGTCCCGCACGCCACCTCGAGCACCGGGCCGCCCGCGCGGCGCGCCAGGTCGAGGTAGAAGCCGCGGTCGAATTCGATGTCGCCGAGCACCGCGTCGTACATTTCGCCGTCGTCGAACGGCGTCGCGGTGGCGCCCTCGGGCCGGTCGTCGGTGGTGTTCGTCAAGTCGCCTCCAGTGCGAGGTTCACCCGCATCGGCAAGGCGCCACGATCGCACATGGGGCGCCGCGTCCGCCAGCGGGCGATGTCTAGAGGTGTCCGCCGGCGAGCGAGAAGAGCAGGACGGCGAGGACCGCGAGCGTGATCCACACGTAGGTGCGGTCGTGCTCGAGCGCGAAGCCGGCGACCGAGAACACCACCCGCGCGACCGGCGTCGCGACCAGCAGCAGCAGCCCGAGTTGGATCAGCCCCCGTGCCCGGCCCGATGCGACGTCCGCGACGATGCCGCGGACGCTGCGCAGGTCCGACGGCTCGCCGTGGAACACGCCGTAGTGCGGTTGCTCGGCGCCGTGTCGGACGAGGAACAGCACGCCGCCCGCGAGCACCACCGCCGCGGCGACCGCCACGCCGGTGCGCAGCAACCCGCCCACCACCTGCTCGATGCGCTGGTCGGTCCACCGTCGCGCCACCTCACAGCCTCCCGGTCGCGCCGTTGAAGATCATCTCCAGCGCCAGCGCGAGGACCACGGCGGCGAACACGAGCCGCAGCACGCGCGTCCGTGCGTTCAGCAGTACGCGCGCGCCGAGGGTCGAGCCGAGCAGCACGCCGAGCATGACCGGCATGACGAGGCCGGGGTCGACGTAGCCGCGGTTGAGGTAGACGCCGGCGCTCGCCGCGGCGGTGACGCCGATCATGAAGTTGCTGGTCGCGGTCGCGACCTTGAACGGGATGCGCATCGCGCGATCCATCGCCAGCACCTTGACCGCGCCCGAGCCGATCCCGAGCAGCCCCGAGAGCGAGCCCGCGACGAACATCAGCCCGAACGCGGTCGGCACGCCGCGCACGTGGTAGGCCTGGCTCCCGCCCGGCGTCGGGTAGCTGCCGTCGAGGCGCAGGCGGGTGGCGAAGCGGTCGAGCGCCTCGTCGGGCGGAGGGTCGTGGGGCATGCGGGCGGAGAGGAACGCCGAGTAGACGAGCACGACGCCGAAGACGATCGCGATCAGCGATGTCGAGAGACGGGCGGCGAGCGAGGCGCCGACGAGCGCGCCGACGGTGGTCGCGATCTCGAGGAACATGCCGATGCGGATGTTCGAGAACCCCTCGCGGACGTACGCCGCCGCGGCGCCCGACGAGGTCGCGATCACCGAGACGAGCGAGGCGCCGATCGCGTAGCGGATGTCGATGCCGAAGCCGAGCGCGAGGATCGGCACGATCACCACGCCCCCGCCGAGGCCGGTGAGGGCGCCGAGGAACCCCGCGAGCAGCGAGATCGCCCCGACCGTCGAGGTGAACGCGAGGTTGGTCAGCTCACCGCCCCCGCGCACCGCGGCGGCCAGGCGCGTCGTGTCCGGAGGCGAGGGCGTGGCGCGTCGGCGGCCTCACCCGAGTGGGATGCGGTCCTTGTTCCGCGCGAGCCAGGCGTCGAACGTCTGCAGCGCCGGGTCGAGCGAGCGCGACAGCGCGACGTCGCGCATGCCGCGGTAGTCCGCCTCGAAGTCGCGCTTGAACTGGAACATGTTGCCGAGGTCGTCGGCGCCGGGGAAGCCGAACTTGCGGTACTCCTCGGGCGAGACGTCGTTGAACCGCACCTCCTGTCCGAGCGCCTTGCCGAGCGCCGTGGCCATCTCCGCGCCGCTCAGGTGCTCGCCCGCCACGCCCACGCTCTTGCCGATGAACTCGGCGCCGCGCTTGAAGATCCCG
>DATIYW010000241.1:0-10796 GCA_035517415.1 Thermoanaerobaculaceae bacterium | reverse complement strand
GAGGCGGCCGATCGCGTCGGCGAAGTCGAGGTAGACGCCGCGCCCGCCCGGACCCACGCCGCGATCCTCGTCGCACATGCGCTTGGCCGCGCGCGAGGAGATGTCGCGCGGCGCGAGGTTGCCGTAGCTCGGGTAGAGGCGTTCGAGATAGTAGTCGCGCTCGCCCTCGGCGATCGCCTCCGGCCGCCGCGAGTCGCCCTTCTGCTTCGGCACCCACACCCGCCCGTCGTTGCGCAGCGACTCGCTCATCAGCGTGAGCTTCGACTGGTAGTCCCCGGACTGCGGGATGCAAGTGGGGTGGATCTGGGTGTAGCAGGGGTTGGCGAACCCCGCGCCGCGCCGGTGGGCGCGCCAGATCGCGGTGGTGTTGCAGCCCTTCGCGTTGGTCGAGAGGAAGAAGGCGTTGGAGTAGCCGCCGGTCGCCAGGAGGACGGCCTCGGCTGGCCAGCTGCGCACCTCGCCGGAGAGCAGGTCGCGGGTGACGATGCCGCGTGCCCGGCCGTCGACCACGACCAGGTCGAGCATCTCGCAGCGCGGGTGCATCGTCACCGAGCCGAGGCCGATCTGCTTCGAGAGCGCCGAGTACGCGCCGAGGAGCAGCTGCTGGCCGGTCTGGCCGCGGGCGTAGAACGTGCGCGACACCAGCGCGCCCCCGAACGAGCGGTTGTCGAGCAGGCCGCCGTACTCGCGGGCGAACGGCACGCCCTGCGCCACGCACTGGTCGATGATGTTGGCCGACAGCTCGGCGAGGCGGTAGACGTTCGCCTCGCGCGAGCGGAAGTCGCCGCCCTTGACGGTGTCGTAGAACAGGCGGTAAACGCTGTCGCCGTCGTTCTGGTAGTTCTTCGCCGCGTTGATCCCGCCCTGCGCCGCGATCGAGTGCGCGCGGCGCGCGCTGTCCTGGTAGCAGAACGCGCTCACCCGGTAGCCGAGCTCGGCCAGCGAGGCGGCGGCCGAGGCGCCGGCCAACCCGGTGCCGACGACGATCACCGAGTGGCGGCGCTTGTTGGCGGGCGCGACCAGCTTCACCGAGCTGCGGTAGCGGCTCCACTTGGTCTCGATGTCGCCGGCGGGGATGCGGGGGTCGAGGTTCATCACGCGCCTCTCACCGGACCAGCCCGGCCAGCACCGCGATCGGGATCGAGCAGTTCCCGGCCACGATCAGCACCGCGACGGCGGTCGCGAACGTCCGCCGCATCGCGTCGTGCGACGCATGGCTCACGCCGAGCGTCTGGAACAGGCTCCACATGCCGTGGTAGAGGTGCAGCCCGAGGAGCAACTGGGCGAGGACGTAGAACGCGGACACGTACCAGACCGAGAATCCGGCCACGACGTTGTGATAGACGTCGTCGGGGACGAAGCTGGGGTGCAGCGTGCCGAACGTGAAGTGGAGGAGGTGGTAGATCACGAACGCGGCGATGATCGGCCCGCTCCACACCATCGTGCGGGCGGCGTAGGTGGCGGAGCGGTAGCGGCGCCGGGCGTAGCCGACCGGTCGCATCGACCAGTCGTGGAGCGTGAGCTGGACCGCGGCGAGGATGTGGACGCTGACGCAGGCGAGGAGGACGACGCGCGCCGTCCACAGCAGGAGCGGCTCGACCCGCAGCAGGCGGGCGTAGCTGTTGAGCTGCTCGCGCCCGAGGAAGACCTGGAGGTTCCCGATCATGTGGAGGAGGACGAACGCGAACAGGATGCCGCCGGTCACCGCCATGACGAACTTCTTGCCCAGCGTGGAGCCGTAGTAGCGGGCTAGCGCCTGCATCCGCGCCTCCCGTTCCGGAGCGCTCCGGCCCTCCTCGCCCTCGGTCCCGCCTGACCCCTCACGATGCCGCAATCTAGCCGCGCCGGCCGCGGCTGTCAATCCGGAGACTCGTTCGCAGAGTCGGCCGGGCGTTCGTGGCACGGGAAGCCGGGGCGCGCGGTCGGGTCAGCGCGGTATCGAGACGAGGGCCGCGAGGGCGAAGCCGGCGATCAGGAGCACGCCGCCGAGCGGCGTCACCGCGCCGAGCCAGGCCGGGCCGCCGAGCGCGAGGCCGGCGACCGTCGCACTGAACAGCGCAGCGCCGGCCGCGAGCATCGCGCATGCCACGGTCCAGCCGCGCCCCGGCCGCAGGCGGCCCGCCAGCGCGCCGAGCATCAGCCCGAACCCGCCGACGAACAGGTAGCGAACGGCCGTCTCCCAGAGTGAGAGATGGTGGGGGTCGAGGCGGGCACGGAGCGCGTGCGCGCCGAGCGCTCCGGCGGCGACCGCGGCGGCGACCATCGCCGCGCCGAGGGAGAACCAGGCATCTCGCATCGCGCGAGGATAGTGCGTTGCGGGCCCGCGCGCACCTCCGGCGACGAGCCGCCGGCGCGTCGGCGAGGCGGTGCCGAGGGGAATAGCGCGCCGCCGGCGGCCGGTTGCGCTGCGCGTGGAGGGTGGGGCGCCGCGATGACTCGAGACCTGCATCCGATTGGCGGAATCGGTCCACATCCGTACCCCGGCCGGGCCGCAGCCCTGTGGCTGTCGGTCCTTGCCGCCCTCGGCGTCGCCTGCGGCGGCGGTGGCGCGCCGACCGCGCACGGTGCCTCGGGAGCGGCGCCTCGCGCGAGCGCTGCGCGTCTGGTGGATGCGTCCGCCAGGGACGTGATGGCGGCGGTGGGCCGCGCCCGCGGCGACGTCGTGCTCGTCAACGTCTGGGCGACCTGGTGCGAGCCGTGTCGCGAGGAGTTTCCCGACCTCATGCGCCTGCGGCGCGAGATGAGCGGCAAGCCGTTCGCGCTGATCCTCGTCTCGGCCGACTTCCCCGACGTGAAGCCGGAGGTGACGCGCTTCCTCGCGCAATACGGCGTGGACTTCCCGACCTTCCTCAAGTCCCAGGGCGACACGGAGTTCATCAACGGGCTCGACCCGCGCTGGTCCGGCGCGCTGCCGGCGACCATCCTCTACGGCGCCGACGGCGTCAAGCGCGGCTTCTGGGAGGGGAAGGCGGACTACGCCACCTTCGTCGAGCGCGTCTCGGCGCTGCTGCCGCCCGCGGCGGCCAGGCCCGCCGGCTCGGATCGCGACCGCGACCGGCCGACCAGTCGGCGGCGTGCGTAGAGCCGCGTGCTGTGACGCGTCTTCGATCCGAGTGATGGGAGGTGTCCGATGAAGCGCGCAATCTCGGCGGTCCTTCTGGCCACGGCCGGTGTACTCGCTGCGACGTCCGCGGCGGCGCTCCCCGCCATCGGCGACCCGATCCCGGCGGCGGGCGTGAAGATGGCCAACGTCGACGGCCGCGAGCTGTCGATCGCGTCCGTCGCAGGCGCCAAGGGCACGCTCGTGATCTTCTCGTGCAACCACTGCCCGTGGGTGCGGGCGTGGGAGGACCGCATCGTCGCGCTCGCCGCCGAGGCCAAGGCGAAGGGCGTCGGCGTGATCGCGATCAACTCCAACGACCCTTCCGCCTACCCGGGCGACACGTTCGACCTGATGAAGGAGCGCGCCACGGCCAAGGGCTACGGCTTCCCGTACGTCGTCGACGCGACCTCGGAGGTGGCGCGCGCGTTCGGCGCGACCCACACGCCCGAGGCGTTCCTCTTCGACGCCGCCGGGAAGCTCGCCTATCACGGGGCGATCGACGACAACGCCCGCGACGCCGCGAAGGTGACGCAGCACTACCTCCAGGACGCGGTCGACGCGGTGGTCGCCGGGAAGCCGGTGCCGACGGCGGAGACCAAGGCGCTCGGCTGCTCGCTCCAGCTCCGCGCCAAGTAGGGCCCGCTACGACCCGTCGCGCCCGCGCGGCGCGCGAGCGACGCGGCGGGGCGGCGGCCTACGTCTCGGGGACGAGCTTGGTCGAGAGGTAGCGCTCGCCGCGGTCGCACGCGACCGCCACCACGGTGCGCCCCTGGCCGAGAGCGGCGGCCTGCTCGAGCGCGACGGCGAGGATCGCCCCGGTCGACGGGCCGCAGAAGATGCCCTCCTCGCGTGCGAGCCGGCGCGCCGTCTCGAACGCGGTGGCGTCGTCGACGCGGCGGCGCTCGTGGACGCGCTCGGGCTCCCAGATGGCGGGGACGAACGTGCCGTCGAAGTGGAGCAGCCCCTCGATCTTCGAGTGCGAGCTGTCGGGCTCGATCGCGACGATCCGCGCCGCGCAGCCGTGGTCGGCGAAGTAGCGGGCGACGCCCATCAGCGTGCCGCCGGTGCCGGCACCGGCGACGAAGCAGTCGACGTTCCCGCCGGTCTGCTCGAGGATCTCCGCGCCGGTCCCGGCGTAGTGCGCCATCACGTTGCCCGGGTTGCCGTTCTGGTTGAGGTAGAAGTAGGTGTCGGCGTCCTTCGCCGCCTGCTCCGCCGCCCAGATGTGGGAGTTCTGGTCGGCGCCGGAGGTGAGCACGAGCTCGGTGCCCCAGGTGCGCATGATCTTGCGGCGCTCGATCGACTTGGTCTCCGGCATGTAGATGCGGGAGCGGTAGCCCTTGAGCGTCGCGACCATGCCGAGGGCGATGCCGGTGTTGCCCGACGACGCGTCGATGATGACGTGGTGGGGGCGCAGCGTCCCGGCGGCCTCCGCCTCGTCGATGATGTACTTGACGATGCGGTCCTTGAGCGATCCGGACGGGTTCAGCGACTCCATCTTGAGCAGGACCGAAGCCGACCCCGGCGGGACCATGCGGCGCAGGGGGAGCAGCGGGGTGTTGCCGATCAGGTCGAGGACGGTGGCGGCACTCACGAGGGCTCCAGGCCCTCCGGGCGGTCGCCGGCGGGCCGTGGAAGGATACACCAGGCCGCTGCGTGGCGCGTCCGTGCCGGTGCGGAGAATCGCACCGACGGCACGGCCGCCAAGACGCGCCTCATCCATCCATCTGTGAGAGCCTTCACAAGATCGAGATCACCATGAATCATGCGGTTCTGCTATCCTCGCGAGCACGATGTTGACGCGGTGGCTCGTCCGCCGGTTCGTGGAGAGCCCCGACGAGGTCGGGCGGCCGCTGGTGCGGAAGTCGTACGGCGTGCTCGAGGGGTGGGTGAGCGTCGCCGTCAACCTGCTCGTCTTCGCGGTCAAGTTCGTCCCCGGCGTGCTGATCGGCAGCATCGCGCTGGTCGCGGACGCCTTCCACTCGCTCGGGGACGTGCTCTCCTCGGGCGTGATCATCTGGGGGTTCAAGGCGGCGGCGCGGCCGTCCGACAGCCGGCATCCGTTCGGCCACGGACGGATGGAGAACGTCGCGACGCTGGTGATCGGCATCCTCCTGTTCGTCGCGGCGTGGGAGTTCGGCCAGAACTCGGTGATCCGCCTCTACGAGCCGCGGCCGGTGCACTCGTCGGCGCTGCTGATCGCCGTCCTCGCGCTGACGATGGTCGCCAAGGAGTGGCTGTCGCGGTTCGCGCGCACGCTGGCGACGAGGATCCATTCCAGCGCACTCGAAGGCGACTTCCTCCACCACCGCAGCGACGTGCTCGCCACCGCGGTGGTGATCGTGTCGCTGCTCGCCACCAACCAGGGCTGGCACTGGGTCGACGGCGTCGGCGGCCTCGTGATCGCCGCCTTCATCGCGGCCGCCGCGTTCAAGCTCACGAGCGACTCGATCAACCCGCTGATCGGCGAGGCGCCCTCGCCCGGCGTGATCGACGAGATCCGCCGCGCCGCGATGTCGGTGCCCGAGGTCGACGACGTCCACGACCTCACCGTGCACTCCTACGGCGGTGCGGTGGCGATCTCGCTGCACATCGAGATCACCTGCGACCTCGACCTGACCCGCGCCCACGACGTCGCCGAGGCGGTCGAGAGCGCGCTCAACGAGCGCTTCGGCGGCGCGAGCGTCGTCCACATCGACCCGGTGAACCGCGCGCATCCGCTCTACCAGCCGGTGCGGCAGTTCCTCGACCAGCTCCTGCCGGCGGTCCCGGGCGCGACCGGGTTCCACGACCTGCGCATCGTCGGCTCGGACGAGCCGTGCTACGTGATCCTCGACCTCGAGGCGGAGACCGAGCAGGCGCAAGGCGCGGCCTCGCGCGTGCGCTCGGAGGTCGCGGGCCGCTTCCCGGCGGTCGCCAAGGTCGTCGTCAACCTCGAACCCCGGTACGTGTACTAGCCCCGCAAGGAGATGTTGACTCCGACCGACGCGGTGTGCGACCGTGGCCGCGCTGCTCGGAGGTCCGCATGGCTGACATCGCCCGCATCCAGAAGGAGCTGGCGCGCGCCGGCGTCGACGGCTGGCTGCTCTACGACTTCCGCAACCGCGACGCGATCGCCTACCACGTGCTCGGGCTCGACTTCGGCAAGTTCACGACGCGCCGCTGGTTCTACTGGGTCCCGGCGCACGGGGAGCCGGTCAAGCTGGTTTCGAAGGTGGAGGCCGGCAAGCTCGACTCGCTGCCGGGCGCCAAGCGCCTCTACCTGTCGTGGCGCGAGCTGCACGCCGGGCTCAAGGCGGCGCTCGGCGGCGCGAAGCGGGTGGCGATGCAGTTCTCGCCCAACGCGAACATCCCCTACGTGTCGATCGTCGACGGCGGCACGATCGACCTCGTGCGCTCGCTCGGCTTCGAGGTGGCGTCCTCGGCCGGCCTGGTGCAGACGTTCCAGGCGGTGCTCGACGAGGCCGCCTACCGCTCGCACCTGGACGCCGGCGAGCGGGTGCAGCGGATCAAGGACGAGGCGTTCGCGCACGTGGGCAAGCAGCTGCGGGCGGGCAAGGAGATCACGCCCTACGACGTCCAGCAGTTCATCGTCCGCCGCTTCGGCGAGGAGGGACTGGACTGCATGGGCGAGTTCCCGATCGTCGGCACCAACGAGCAGCCGGCCGACCCGCACTTCGAGCCGACGCCCGCCAACGCGCGCCCGATCAAGCGGGGCGACACGCTGCTCATCGATTTGTGGGCGAAGCTCGCCAAGCCCGGCTCGATCTTCTACGACATCACCTGGTGCGGCTTCGTCGGCGCCAAGCCGCCCGCGAAGTACGTCGAGATCTTCGACGTCGTGCGCGACGCCCGCAACGCCGCGCTCGAGTTCATCCGCTCGAGGTTCGGGGGGCAGCAGAAGGTGCACGGCTGGGAGGTCGACGACGCCTGCCGCGCCGTGGTGGTGAAGGCCGGCTACGGGGACAGGTTCATCCACCGCACCGGCCACTCGATCGGCGAGGAGGTGCACGGCAACGGTGTCAACATCGACAACCTCGAGACCCGCGACGAGCGCGAGCTGGTCGCCGGGGTGTGCTTCTCGATCGAGCCGGGGATCTACCTCGAGGGCGAGATGGCGGTGCGCTCCGAGATCAACGTGTTCATCACGCCGGACGGCAGGGTCGACGTCGCGGGCGAGATGCAGAAGCACCTCGTCCTCGTCGACGCGGGATGACGCCGCGATGAGGGCCCCGGAAGGCGAGTTCGAGCTGCTGCGGGTTTCCGGGACGATCAACGCGGAGCCGGTCCTCGCTGCGCTGCGCGCCAACGGCATTCCGGCCCGCTCGCGGGGCGAGGCGCTCGGCTCGGTCTACGGCCTGACGCTCGACGGCCTCGGCGAGGTCGCCGTCCTCGTGCCGGTCGAGTACGAGGCGCAGGCCCGCGAGCTGCTCGAGGCGGGGGAGCTGCACCAGCTCGAAGTCGCGGCGGAATCCGAAGTCGACGAGGGGTGAGCGGGCTGTACCGGCCCGAGCGCGGCTCGAGGCCCGGGCGAGCGGCGCCGGCGGCCGGCTCGTGGCGACGCAGGGTGGGGAGGAGCGATGGGCTGGTACCTGTGGGTGGTGCTCGCGTACCTGCTGGTGATGGCGGGGTTCAACTTCTACCGCGCCCGGCAGATCAAGTCGCAGGAGGACTTCATGGTGGCGGGGCGCAAGCTGACCCTCACCACCATGGTGTTCACGCTGGTCTGCACCTGGATCGGTTCCGGGACGTTCATCGCCGGCGCGGAGTACGCCGCCAAGGCGGGCTGGTCGTCGCTCTGGCTCCCCGCCGGGGCGTGGTTCGGCATCGCCGTGATCTACTTCCTCGCCGCCAAGATCCGCACCTTCGGCCAGTACACGGTGGGCGACATCCTCGAGGTGCGCTACGGCAAGTTCGCGCGGCTGTTCGGCGCGATCGCGCTGATCATCGCGTTCACGACCATCGTGTCGTACCAGTTCCGCGCCGGCGGGTACATCCTCAACGTCGCGACCAAGGGCGCGATCTCGGTCGAGGCCGGGCAGGCGATCGCCGCCGGGTTCGTCATCCTTTTCACCGCGCTCGGCGGCATGGTCGCGGTCGCCCACACCGACCTGCCCAACGGCGTCATCATCCTGCTCGCGTGCTGCGCGGCGCTGCCGTTCGTCGTGCTGTTCGCGGGCGGCTGGAACGCGGCCGCGGCGGCCCTCCCGGCACAGCACTTCGCCGTGTTCTCCTCCGACTTCGGCCAGTACCCGGCGCTCAAGGCGGGCGGCTACTTCCTCGCCACGCTGCTGCTGCTGATGGGGATCCAGTCGATGTACCAGAAGTTCTACTCGGCGAAGTCGCCGGCCGAGGCGCGCCGGGCCGTGGCGCTGTGGATCGTCGGCACGATCGTGGTGGAGACGCTGGTGGTGGCGATCGCCGTCTACGCCGCGGCGGCGCACTGGGCGGACCTGCGCGCGTTCGAGATCGCCGGCCAGGTGAAGGAGCAGGTCGCGGCCGGGCAGCTCGACCCCTCCCGAGCGGCGTCCCGCGCGGCGGAGCTCGCCGACGCGGCGGCGGCCGCCGGGACCGTGCGGGCGGGGCAGTCCGCGACGCTGCACGCCCGCCTCGCGGCGGCGTTCGCCGGCGTCGGCGACGCCCGCGGCGTCGCCGCGGTGCGCGCCGGGATCGACCCCGCGTCCGTGGTGCTGCAGGCGGCCGAGGACCTCGCGTCGCGGGGGGGCGTCATGCTGGCGGTCGGCCTGCTCCTGCTCGGCGCCGCGTGCGCGGTGGTGATCTCGACCGGCATGAACTACCTGCTCTCGCCGACGACCAACATCATGCGCGACATCTACCAGCGGTTCATCCGGCCGGACGCCGACCAGGCGCGGATGGTGGCGCTGCAGAAGGTGTTCGTGGTCGTCGTCGGGGTGTGCGCGTTCCTCATGATCTTCGTGCCGACGGTGCTGCACGCGCGCATCTCGGTGCTCCGCTACTCCTACTTCGCCTACACGATGTACGGCGTCGCCATCACCCCGGCGCTGCTCGCGGCGCTGACCTGGAAGCGCGCCACGCGCGCGGGAGGGCTCGCCTCGATCGTCTCCGGGGCGGTGATGGCGCTGGTGCTCGAGCTGCTGATCCCGAACGCGTTCCCCGGCGTGCTGCGCGGCGGCGATCCCTGGGGCGTCCCGAGCATCTACCCTGCGGCGGCCGTCTCGATCGCGGCCCTCGTGGTGGTGAGCCTGCTGACGCCGGCGCCCCGCGCCGAGGAGCTGGCGCCGCTGTTCGGCGAGCGGAGCGCGGAGGGCTGATCCGGCGACGTGCGCAGGGCGACAGGGCGGGAACCTGCGACTCCCGCCAAAGCGAGGCGGATGTGAAAGTGGACTACAATGGCGCCCGCCCGCGCCGGCGGGGAAGGGAGTCACCGTGGAAGACCGCGAGAATCCAACCGCAACCGAGGCCGCAGACCCAGCGCTCAGCGAGCTCTTCCAGCCCACCAACCTGATCCCCGAGCTGAAGGCCGGGAACCGCGAGGACGTGATCGCGGAGGTGGTGAAGGCGGTGGCCGGACGCGGGCTGGTCTCGGATGCGCGCTGGCTCGAGTCGGCGCTCACCGAGCGCGAGCGCATGGTGCCCACGGCGATGCCGAACGGCGTCGCGTTCCTCCACGCGCGCCACCGCGCCGCGGAGAAGTTCCCGCGCCAGTTCCTCTTCCTCGCCCGCTCGACCAAGGGGATCGCGTTCGGCTCCCCCGACGAGCGCCCCACGCACCTGTTCTTCCTGCTCGCGTTGCGCAAGGACATGGCGCACCTGCGCTGGCTCGCGCGCCTCTCCTGGATCTGCCGCAACCGCAACACCGTCGCGGGGCTGGTCAAGGCGCCGAGCGGCGACGACCTGGCACGCGTCCTCCGCCTCGCGGTCGAGGAGCTGCCGGGCAACCTGAAGCAGAGATAGAAGACGGGGTCAGGGGTCCGGGGCCAGGGGCCCGGGAACGACCGTTGCGCATGCGTTTGGGGCGCCTTGAACCCGCCCGCGAAACCGATGTGTCTTACGAATCGGGTCTTGGACAAACCCACGCCGACAGACGACGCCAACAACCGGACCCTTGCTGGCCCCTGACCCCGGAACCCTGACCCCGCTTCCTCCTCAATTCAGGTAGCCGGCGAGGGCGCGCGACTGGGCGCCGCGCCGCAGCTTCGCGAGCGCCTGGCTCTCGATCTGCCGCACGC
Source organism: Thermoanaerobaculaceae bacterium (assembly GCA_035517415.1). GTDB lineage: Bacteria > Acidobacteriota > Thermoanaerobaculia > Thermoanaerobaculales > Thermoanaerobaculaceae > DATIYW01. The sequence continues at coordinate 482 of DATIYW010000241.1, read as the reverse complement.
GCTCGCGGGAGATCCCGATCCGCTCGCCGATCTCGCGCAGCGTGAGCGGGTTGTCGTCGGCGAGCCCGAACCGCAGGGCGAGGATCTGCTGCTCCTTGGCCGAGAGCTTGGCGAGCGCCTCGCGAAGGGTGTCGGCGAACGACTGGCGGACCATCTCCTCGTCCGTGTTGGGCACGACGTACTGCTCCAGCAGGTCGCCGAACTCGGCCTCGCCCTCGTCGTCGACCGGCTCGTTGAGCGAGAGGATGTTCTGGTTCGAGCTCAGGAGCAGGCGGACGTCCTCCGCGTCCATGCCCAGCTCCTCGGCGAGCTCGGTCTCGCTCGGCGTGCGCTCGAGCTCGCGGCCGAGCGCCTGGCGCGAGCGCTCGAGGCGGTAGAGGACGTTGGCCTGCTTCTGCGGCAGGCGGAACGTCGCGCCGTGCTCGGAGAGGGCGTGGAGGATGGCCTGGCGGATCCACCACACGGCGTAGGTGATGAACTTG
>DATIYW010000240.1:0-4301 GCA_035517415.1 Thermoanaerobaculaceae bacterium | reverse complement strand
GAGATCAGCCCGCCGGTGTTGCCGAGCCCGTCCTTCTTCAGGCTCATGAACACGCCGTCGGTGAGCGCGAAGATCGCGCGGGCGATCTCCCGCGCGCTCATCCCGGCCGCCTCCGGCTCGCGCAGCTTGACGAGGTAGGCGTTCTCGGCGAAGCGCGCGGCGTCGAGCCAGAGCTGGATCCCGTGGCGGCGGCAGATCTCGCTCGCGCCGCGAAGGTTGGCGAGGGAGACCGGCTGGCCGCCGCGCGAGTTGTCGGTGACGGTGACGACCACCAGGCGCACGCGCCCGGCGCCGACCTCGGCGATGCCGGCCTCCAGGCGCTCGAGGTCGATGTTGCCCTTGAACGGGTACGGGCTCGCCGGGTCGAGCGCCTCGGCGATCGGCAGGTCGCGCGCCTCGGCGCCCGCCTCGACGAAGTTCTCGCGCGTGGTGGAGAAGTGGTTGTTGGAGAACACCACGTCGCCGGGCCGCAGCACGGCGCGGGCGAGCAGGTGCTCGGCCGCGCGCCCCTGGTGGCTGGGGATGACGTGGCGGTGGCCGAACAGCGCCTGGGCCGCGTCGCGGAAGCGGTAGAAGCTGCGCGAGCCGGTGAACGACTCGTCGGCGCCGAGCATCCCGGACCACTGGCGGGTCGACAGCGCCGAGGTGCCGGAGTCGGTAACGAGGTCGATGATCACCTGCTCGGCCTTGAGCAGGAACGGGTTGTAGCCGGCCTCGCGGATGTGGCGCTCGCGCTCGGCGCGGGTGGACATGCGGATCGGCTCCACCATCCGGCTGCGGTACGGCTCGATCAGGGTCTTCATGGCGCCCTCCACGCGCGGCTCGGTGCCGGGATCACGCGACGCGACCGCGCTGCGCGAGCCGTCTCACGGCGTGCCGCGCCCGCCCGCGCGGCTCACAGCGTCGCGAGCAGGTCGGCGAGCAGCACGATGCGGCGCTCGAGCGAGCGCAGGTCGAGGAACTCCTCGCGCGTGTGCATCCCGTCGCCGACCGGGCCGAGCCCGTCGATCACCGGCACCCGGGCCGGATCGGTGATGAAGTTCGGGAACGAGATGCCGCCGCGGTCGTCGTCCATCACCAGCGGCCAGCCGCGCGCGGCGGCGAGCTCGACGACGCGCTGCGCGAGCGGCCGGCCGGGACCGTTCGGGTCGACCGGCGGCGCGGTGTGCCGCGGCTGGAACGCCATCGAGACGCCGTGCTCGGCCGCGACGCGCGCGGCGAGGTCCGCGAGCGCCGCGAGGATCCGTTCACCGTCGGCCGGCGAGAGGAAGCGCGCCTCGCCCTCGGCGACCGCGCGGTCGGAGATCACGTTGCGGCGGCGCTGCGAGCCGAGCAGGTCGTGGTGATGGGCGAGGTCGGTGACGAAGTCGGCGTCGCCGCCGACGAGGCGCGCCACGTTCACGGTCGGCCCGCTGCCCCGCTCCGACAGCCCCTGCGCCCGGGCCGCCCAATCGGCCGCCGCGGCCAGCGCCGAGCGCCCCTGCCAGTACGCGAGGCCGGAGTGGGCCGCTTTGCCGCTCGCCTCCAGCCGCCACTCCGCCGCGCCGCGCCGGCCCGCCACCAGCGTCTCGCCCTCGCCGCGCGGCTCGCCGGGCTCGATCACCAGCAGCGTGCGGGCGTGGTCGCCCCAGCGCCGCACCGCGCGCTCCGAGATGCTGCCGCTCGCCTCCTCGTCGGGGACGACGACGAGCAGCGTGTCGTCCGGCGCCTTCTGGCCGCGCTGCTTGAGGAGGTCGAGCGCGCCGAGGAACATCGCGAGTCCGCCCTTCATGTCGAGCGCGCCGGTGGCGTGCAGGCGGTCGCCCTCGACGCGCGGCGTCGCGGCGTCGAGCACCGTGTCCATGTGCCCGACGAGAAGGAGGTATCTGCCGTCGGCGCGGGGGCCGCGCGCCATCAGGACCGGCTGCACCACACCGGCGGCGTCGGCCTCGCGCGCCACCTCGGCGGCGAGGCCGCGCGCCTCGAACTCGCGTGAGAGGCGCTGCGCGATCCGGTCGAGACCCTCGAGGTCGCCGCTCGCGGACGAGATCCCGCACAGATCGACGAGCACGCCGACGGTCCGTTCCAGGATCTCCTGGGGAAGGGAAGTCGCGGGAGCAGGCACAGTCGCCTCCGAGCGGACATTTTACCATCTGGACAGGCCGATTTACCAGTGCCCGCGCGCATTTCTCCGCGTGCCGGGCACGGACCCGCCGCGCTTCGCCCGGGCCGACGCATGCGGCCAACCGCGGTGAGTCCGTGCCCGGCGCCCGCTGCCATAATCGCGGGGAGCCGGCGCCGGAACGGGGGCCGGCTCGGAGGGAGCCCATGACCTCCACCGCGACCGCACGAGAGCTGGAGTTCCACCCGCTGACGCCCGACCGCTGGGCCGACCTCGAGGCGCTGTTCGGTCCGCGCGGCGCCTGCGGCGGGTGCTGGTGCATGTCGTGGCTGCTGCCGCGCCGCGAGTTCGACCTCGGCAAGGGCGCGGGCAACCGCGCCGCGTTCAGGTCGATCGTGGCGGCGGGCGACGAGCCCGGGATCCTCGCCTACGCCGGCGGCGCGCCCGTCGGCTGGTGCGCGGTCGCGCCGCGCGAGCGCTACGTGCGGCTCGAGCGCGCGCGCACGCTCGCCCGCGTCGACGACGCGCCGGTGTGGTCGATCGTCTGCTTCTTCATCGCGAAGGGGTTCCGGCGGAGCGGCATGTCGGTCGCGCTGATCGCGGCGGCCGCGGCGCACGCGCGCGAGCGCGGCGCGACGATGCTCGAGGCGTACCCGGTGGAGCCCTACGCCGACCGGATGCCGGCCGCGTTCGCGTGGACCGGGACCGCCTCGGCGTTCCGCAAGGCCGGGTTCGTCGAGGCGGCGCGCCGCTCCCGCACCCGCCCGATCATGCGCCTCGCGCTCGTCTGAGCCGCGCGGACGCCGCCGCGGCGCGGGGCGGCGCCGCGATCCGTCCCGCCGCTCACCTCGGACCCGGGACGAACGCCTTGTTCGGGTAGGGCGGCGGGTTCGGCGTCGGCACCGGCTCGCGGCGGATGAGGTCCTGGAGGTAGCGCACGGCGGCGTCGAGCTGCGCGTCGGCGCCGACGAAGGTGGCGGCGGGCAGGTCGTCGACGGCGATGTCCGGGTCGACGCCGTGCCCCTCGATCAGCCACTCGCCCTCGGGGCCGAACACGCCGGTCTCCGCTGCCGTGGCGATCCCCTTGTCGACCAGGAAGTTGCTCGACGAGAGCCAGATCTCGCCGCCCCAGGTGCGCGCGCCGAGCAGCTTGCCGAGCCCGAGCCGACGGATCCCCTCGGCGAACGCCTCGCCGTCGGAGGCGGTGTTCTGGTCGATCAGCACCGCGACGTGGCCGCGGAACGCGTACTGCATGTTCCAGTACGTGTCGCCGACGCGCGGCTGCCAGTAGAACCAGGCGCGGCGGAGCAGCTTCTCGAGGATCCAGGAGTCGATGTTGCCGCCGCGGTTGTGGCGCACGTCGACGATCAGGCCGGCGCGCCTGAACACCGGGTAGAACTCGCGCGCCCACTCGGTCCAGTCCGCCCTCGTCATGGCGCGGAGGTGGACGTAGCCGATCTCGCCCTTGCCCGCCTCGTCGACGCGCAGCCGCCGGGTGTACTCCCACTCGTCGTAGCGCAGGTCGGCGGCGCGCTCGGGCGAGATCGGCACCGCCACGACGTCGCGCGTCGCGCCGCCGGAGGCGACGTGGAGCAGGACCTGGCGCCCGCCCTGGTCGCGCAGCAGCTCGTCGGGGTCGGCGACCGACAGTGCCGGCACGCCGTTGATCGCCTGGATGACGTCGCCGTCCTTGACCTCCACGCCCGGGGCGGCGAGCGGCGAGAGGCGGTCGGGGTAGTCCGGGTCGGAGCGGTAGACGTGCGCGACGCGGTAGCCGCCGGCCGCCTCGTCGCGCGCCAGCTCCGCGCCGAGCGACGCCGGCTCGACGTCGTCGGGGCCCTTTCGCGAGTCGCCGCCGTAGACGAACATGTGCAGCGCCGACAGCTCGCCGATCATCTGCCCGAGCAGGTCGGAGAGCTCGGCGCGGTCGGCGACCAGCTCGACCAGCGGCTCGTACTTGGCGCGCATCGCGGGCCAGTCCACCCCGTTCATCCTGCGGTCGTAGAAGTAGTCGCGCTCGAGGCGCCAGGCCTCGCGGAACATCTGCCGCCACTCCTCGCGCGGGTCGATCGCGAAGCGCCAGCCCGAGGTGTCGACCTTCTTCTCGGCGAGGTCGACCTTGTCGGCGGAGGCGTCGAACACCGCGAGCGTGTCGTCCTTGCGGACGAGGATCTTCTTGCCGTCGGCGGAGAGCTCGTAG
>DATIYW010000239.1:0-12382 GCA_035517415.1 Thermoanaerobaculaceae bacterium | reverse complement strand
CCTCGACTCGTTCCACACCACCCACGGCCGCGCGATTCCGTTCGCGACCGGATTGAAGCTCGCCAACCCCGATCTCAAGGTGGTGGTCTACTCCGGCGACGGCGACCTCTCGGCGATCGGCGGCAACCACCTGATCCACGCCGCGCGCCGCAACATGGACCTGATGGTGGTGTGCGTGACGAACTTCACCTACGGCATGACCGGCGGCCAGGTGGCGCCGACCACGCCGCTCGCCGCCACCCAGACCACGATGCCGTACGGCAACTTCGAGAACCCGTTCAACCTCCCCTTCCTCGCCGACGCCTGCGGCGCGGTCTACGTGGCGCGCTGGACCGTCTACCACGTCAAGCAGCTCGCCCGGGCGATGAAGGAGGGGCTGGCCAAGAAAGGGTTCGTCTTCATCGAGGCGCTCTCGCCCTGCCCGACGCTCTACTCGCGCCGCAACCGGCTCGGCGACGGCGTCGACCAGCTCAAGTACTACAAGGAGAAGAGCACGATCAAGAACGGCGCCGACACCAAGGAGGTCGGGCTCGGCTTCCAGGGCGACATCGTCGTCGGCAAGTTCGTCGACCGCGAGCGGCCGACCTGGCTCGACTCGATGAACGAGCACTACGTGAAGGTGTTCGGCGAGAAGTTCAACCCTGTCGGGGGCAAGCATGGACAAGACTGAGATCCGCGTCGGCGGCCTCGGCGGCCAGGGCGTGATCCTCTGCGGCATGATCATCGGGCGCGCCGCCTCGATCCACGACGGCAAGCACGCGACCCTGATCCAGGCGTTCGGCCCGGAGGCGCGCGGCAGCGCGTGCAGCGCGCAGGTCACCCTCGCCGACGCGGCGATCGGCTACCCCTACGTCAAGCAGCCCGACGTGCTGATCCTCATGTCGCCCGACGCCTACACCCAGTTCGCGCCGACGCTCAAGCCGACCGGCACGCTGCTCTACGAGAGCGAGCTGATCGCGGTCGACGACAAGCTGCCGCGCGGCGCGCGCGCGATCGGCATCCCGGCGACGCGCTTCGCCGAGGAGCTCGGCCGGCGCCTCGTGCTCAACATCGTCATGACCGGCTTCTTCGCCGGCGTCACCGAGCTGGTCTCGCTCGAGGCGGTCGAGAAGGCGGTGCGCGAGTCGGTCCCGCGCGGCACCGAGGACCTCAACATGCGGGCGCTGCGGCGCGGCTACGAGTACGGGCGGCAGCAGGTGGCGGTCCCCGCCTAGGAGGCGGTCATGAGCGCAACGTTCGAGCGCGAGGTCGAGGAGTTCACGCTGGCGGGCGGCGAGCGGGTGGTGATCCGGCCGATGACGCTGGAGGACGGCCCGGCGGTGGCGGAGTTCTTCCGCAGCCTGCCCGAGGAGGACCGCCGCTATCTGCGCGAGGACGTCACCCGCCCCGAGTTCCTCGAGGGGTTCATCCGGAAGCTGAAGAACTTCGAGGCGGTCTCGCTGGTCGCGGTGAGCGGCGACGTCGTGCTCGGCAGCGCCACGCTCTACCGCAACCCGCACGGCTGGACGCGCCACGTCGGCGACATCCGCGTCGAGGTCGCGCGCTCCTGCCAGCGCCAGGGGCTCGGCACCCACCTCGCCCACGCGCTCGTGCGCTACGCCATCTCGATCGGCCTCGACAAGCTCGTCGTGGAGGTCGTCGAGGCCCAGCACGCGGCGCGAAAGACCTTCGAGAACCTCGGCTTCCGGCTCGAGGCGGTGCTCAAGGGGCAGATCCGCGACATCGACGGGCAGCGCCACAACCTGGTCATCCTCTCCAACGACGTGTCGCACATCTGGGACCGGATGGAATCGCTGCTCGCCGACTTCTCCCCCTCGGCCGAGTAGGGCGCCGCCAGTCTCGGACCGTCTGCGGCGTCTGGCTGCGGCGGAACCTCCTGACGGGGGGTTCCGCGCCGCTGCACCCGCCCACCCGGCGCTCAACACCCCCCGCGCCCCTCGCTCGCCGGAGCCAGGCTCCGGCTCGCCCGTCCTCATGCAGCCTCCGGCTACACTCCGGTCTGGCCGCCTCGCCTTCCTTGCATCCGGCCCAATCCGGGCGGCGCGCCTAGCGGCACGGTTCCCCTGGCATCGCCTGACGTTGGAACGGCGGCGCGCTCCACGCGTGCTCCCATCGTCCCGCCTGAGCCTGTTCTGCGCTGACCCCTGACCCCTGGCCCCTGACCCCGGTCTTCCTGGCCACACGCGTGCTCCCATCGCCCTGCCTGGGCCTGTTCTGCGCTGACCCCTGTCCCCTGTCCCCTGGCCCCGGTGTTCCCGGCGGCGCGCCCGGCCGCGAATAGCGCCGCGGCGATCCGTGTTCACGCGATTCGGAGAAGAACTCACGATGAGCGTGAACACCCTGGCCGAACCGTCCCACGACACCGCCGCCGGCGTGCGCGTCAACGACTTCGCGATCCGCGTCGCGACCGTCAACGGCACCGGCTCGCAGAGCGCCAACCAGGTGCTGCTGCGGACGCTGTTCCAGATGGGCGTGACCGTCACCGGCAAGAACCTCTTCCCGTCCAACATCGCCGGCCTGCCGACCTGGTTCACGATCCGCCTCAACCCGCGCGGCTACTTCGGGTCGAAGCGCGAATACGACGTGCTCGTGGCGTTCAACCCCGAGACCGCCGCCGAGGACCTCGACAACCTCGCCCCGGGCGGGACGGCGGTGGTCGACGTCAAGCTCAAGCTCGGCGGGCGGCGCGCCGACGTCACGATCCACGAGGTGCCGTTCGGCGAGCTCGCCGCCGCCTGCTGCCCCGACGTCAAGCTGCGCAAGCTCGTCGCCAACATGGTCTACGTCGGCGTGCTCGCGCACCAGCTCGGCCTCGAGGCGGAGGAGGTCGAGCGCGCGATCGGCCGCCAGTTCGCCGCCAAGTCGAAGGCGGTCGAGCTCAACGTCGCCGCGGTGCGCGCCGGGCGCGAGTGGGCCGCCTCCCACCTGCCGCCCGAGGGCCGGTTCCGCGCCGCCCGCGTCCCGGGCAGGTCCGAGAAGATCCTGATCGAGGGCAACGCCGCCGCGGCGTACGGCGCGATCTTCGGCGGCGCCAGCGTCGTGGCCTGGTACCCGATCACGCCCTCGTCCTCGTTCGCCGAGGCGCTGATCGAGCACGCGCCGGGCCTGCGCACCGACCCCGCGACCGGCAAGGCGACCTACGCGATCGTCCAGGCCGAGGACGAGCTGGCGGCGCTCGGCATGGTGCTTGGCGCGGGCTGGGCGGGCGCGCGCGCCCTGACCGCGACCTCCGGCCCCGGCATCTCCCTGATGGCGGAGTTCGCCGGGCTGGGCTACTTCACCGAGATCCCGGCGGTGGTGATCGACGTGCAGCGCGTCGGCCCCTCGACCGGCATGCCGACCCGCACCTCGCAGGGCGACGTCCTCTCGCTCGCGTACCTCTCGCACGGCGACACCCAGCACCCGCTGCTGTTCCCCGCCGGCCCGCGCGAGTACTTCGCCGACGTCGTCGCCGCGCTCGACGCCGCGGCGGTGCTGCAGACGCCGGTGTTCGTCGCCGCCGACCTCGACCTCGGCATGAACTTCTGGATGGACGACCCGTTCGACTACCCGCCCGGGCCGATCGCGCACGGCAAGGTGCTCTCCGCCGAGGACCTCGGCAAGCTCGGCGGCTTCTCGCGCTACCTCGACATCGACGGCGACGGGATCGGCTACCGCACCGTGCCCGGCACGCCGCACCCCAAGGCGGCCTACTTCCTGCGCGGATCCGGGCACACCGAGCAGGCGACCTACTCCGAGCGCGGCGACGACTACGAGAAGCTGATGGCGCGGCTGAAGCGCAAGGTCGAGTCGAACCTCCACCTCCTGCCGGCGCCGATCGTCGAGTCCGTGCCGGGCGCCGAGGTCGGCGTGATCGCCTACGGCACCTCGCACTGGGCGACGGTGGAGGCGCGCGACCGCCTCGCCGCGGCCGGCACGCCCAGCTCCTACCTGCGCGTGCGCTCCTGGCCGTTCGCCCCGGCGGTGCGCGAGTTCGTCGCCGCGCACGAGCGCGTCTATGTCGTCGAGCAGAACCGCGACGGGCAGCTCGCGCAGCTGCTCCAGATCCACGCCCCCGACCTCGCCTCCCGCGTCCGCTCCGTCGCGCACTGCGACGGGCTGCCGCTCACCGTCGAGGCGGTCGAGGAGGGCATCGCGCAGCGGGAAGGGAGCGCCTGAGATGGCCAGCACCCCGGAAGCCGGACCCAAGGTCAACCGCATCGGCCTGCCGATCGCGGAGTACAAGGGCGGCAAGTCGACGCTCTGCGGCGGCTGCGGCCACGACGTCATCACCAACGCGCTGGTGCGCGCCTGTTACGAGGTCGGATTGGAGCCGGAGCGGGTGGCGAAGTTCTCCGGCATCGGCTGCTCGTCGAAGACGCCCGCCTACTTCCTCAACCGCGCGCACGGCTTCAACGGCGTGCACGGGCGCATGCCCTCGGTCGTCACCGGCGCGGCCCTGGCCAACAAGGGACTGGTCTGCGTCGGCGTCTCCGGCGACGGCGACACCGCCTCGATCGGCATGGGCCAGTTCATCCACCTCGTGCGGCGCAACGTGCCGGTCGTCTACGTCGTCGAGAACAACGGCGTGTACGGCCTCACCAAGGGGCAGTTCTCCGCCACCGCGGACGTCGGCTCGCGGCTCAAGACCGGCGTGCTCAACGACCTCCCCGCCGTCGACCTGTGCGGCCTCGGCATCGAGCTCGGCTGCTCGTTCGTGGCGCGCTCGTTCGCCGGCGACGTCAAGCAGCTCACCGAGATCCTGAAGGCCGCCCTCGCCCATCGCGGCACCGCCTTCGTCGACGTGATCTCGCCCTGCGTCACCTTCAACAACCACCCCGGCTCGACCAAGTCGTACGATTACGCCAAGGACCACGAGGCGCCGGTCCACTCGATCGAGTTCATCCCCTTCTTCGAGCACCCGATGATCGAGCAGGTCCCCGGCGAGGTGATCGAGGTCGAGATGTACGACGGCTCCAAGGTGCGCTTCCGCCCGGTCGAGGCCGAGTACGACCCGCGCGATCGCCACGGCGCCTGGCACCACCTCAGCGAGGCCAACGCCAAGGGCGAGATCCTCACCGGCATCCTCTTCCTCGACCCGGCCAAGCCCGACTTCGACTCGCTCGTCAACCTCGCCGACACGCCGCTGGCGCAGCTCGCCGACGCGCAGCTGCGCCCCCCGCGCGAGGCCCTCGACGCGATCAACGCCTCGCTGCGGTGACAGGGCCCAGGGCATAGCGCTCCGAAGACCCGACGACTACCCAGCGACCGGGGCCGAGCCTCTGGCAGCTGCTCGTAGGGGCGGGGCTCGCCCCCGCCCGCGGTTGGATGCGCGGACTGACGTGATCGGGAACCCGCCACGCTTTTCGGGCCGGGGCGACCGCGCGTCGAGGTCACGCCGCGAGCACCGCTGATGGCGAGGCGGCCGCCGTCGCTGGCGTACACTCCATGACCATGCGGCGCAGACTGACGGAGACTTCGGTGCTGTTCGCGAGTGTCGTCAAGTGGTTCCTCCTGGCGACGGTCACCGGCGTGGTGGTCGGCGCGTCGACGACGGTGTTCCTCAAGGTCCTGGCCTGGAGCATCACCCAGGCGAGCCGCCATCCCTACTACTTCCTTCTCCTGCCGCTCGGGTTCCTGGCGAGCGTGGCGCTGATCAGGAACATCGCGCCGGACGCCGAGGGCCACGGCACCGAAAAGGTGATCGAGGCCGTGCACACCCACTCCGGCCGGATCAAGCCGGCGGTCGTGCCGATCAAGCTCGTCGCCACCGTCGCGACGCTCGCGCTCGGCGGCTCGGCGGGCAAGGAGGGACCGTGTGCGCAGATCGGCGCGGGCCTCGCCTCGCTGTTCGCCGACCTCCTCCGGCTGTCGGACCTGGACCGGCGCAAGATCGTGATCTGCGGCATCTCCGCCGGGTTCGCGTCCGTGTTCGGCACGCCGATCGCGGGCGCGGTGTTCGGCGTCGAGGTGCTGTTCGTCGGCAGCATCCTCTACGACGTGCTGCTGCCCTCCTTCATCGCCGGCGTCACCTCGTACCAGGTGTCGGCGGCGCTCGGCATCACCTACTTCGGCCACAAGGTGCCCTTCGTCCCGGTGTTCTCCGAGGGCTTCTTCCTGACCGTCGCCGCCGCGGGGCTGTTCTTCGGCATCTGTGCGTTCGTGATGGTGGAGATGATGACTCTGGGCGACAAGGTCTCCGGGTCGTTGCGGCTCTCCCCGTACGCGAAGGCGCTGGTCGGCGGCGCCGCCCTGGTGGCGCTGTCGTTCCTCGTCGGTCGCTCCTTCCTCGGCCTCGGTCTCGACGGGATCGAGACGGCGCTTGGCGGGGGCCACGTCCCGCCCTACGCTTTCCTGGCCAAGTCGGTGTTCACCTCCATCACCCTCAGCTTCGGCGGGAGCGGCGGAATCGTCACGCCGATCTTCTACGTCGGCGCCACCGCGGGGACGGTGTTCGCGCAGGTCTTCAGCCTCGACGCGCCGACGTTCGCGGCGCTCGGCCTCGTCGCCGTGCTCGCCGGCGCCGCCAACACGCCGATCGCCGCCTCGATCATGGCGCTCGAGATGTTCGGGCCCACGCTCGGCCCGTACGCCGCGGTCGCCTGCGTGATCAGCTTCCTGATCACCGGCCACCGCAGCGTCTACCCCTCGCAGGTGCTCGCGATGGCGAAGTCGAGCTCGATCCGGGTGCAGCTCGGCAAGGCGATCGAGGGGCTCGAGCCGGGGGTCAGCGCGTTCGGCGCCGGCTGGCGCGCACGGTGGCGGCTCGCTAGGCGGCGCCTGAGGAAGCGGATGGGCCCCCCTCGCGGGCCGGACGCCGATCCGCCGAACCCGACCTGAGACCGGCGCGACTTCGACGACGAGGCCGAGCCCCGGACCGCGAGGCTCGGCCTCTCCGCGAGCAGCGCTCGTTCGCGGCTACTGGCGGGCCGTGACGAGGAAGTGGTCGCGCCGGTTCTGCCACCAGCAGCTCTCGTCGTGGCAGGTCGCGAACGGGCGCTCCTTGCCGTACGAGATGGTCGTGATCTCGGGGGCCGGCACGCCCATCGACACCAGGTAGTCCTTCGCGGCGTTGCACCGGCGCCAGCCGAGGGCGAGGTTGTATGCCTCGGTGTTGCGCTCGTCGCAGTGGCCCTCGATCTCGATCTTGACCGCGGGGTGCCGCTTGAGCCATCCGGCGTCGCTCGCGAGGGAGTCGCGCGAGTCGGCGCGGAGGTCGGCCTTGCTGGTGTCGAAGTAGGCGTCCTTGAGGTAGCCGGCCTTGTTGATCGCGTCGACGGTGGCGGGCAGGTCCGACGACGTCATGCCGCCGGCCGGGAGCGTGGCCGGGGCGATCGTCGGCTCGGGCTGCACGACGGTCGCGCCCTGGCTCGGCGCGGGCGCCGCTTCGGACCGGTTCGGCGACGGGGCGGTCACCGCCGCATGGTGGGCGCAGCCGGCCCCGACCAGCGCCACGACGACGGCAAGGACCAGTGCGAGACGAGCTGCGAGCGTTTGGTTCGACACACGATCTCCTTTCGCGCGCGGCCACCGGTTCGCATCCGCTTTTCTCCCCCGAGAAGATCGCAGCCGAGTCGAGAGTGTACGCCGATCGGACCGCGCCGCAAGTTGCGGCGGCAAACGGCACCGCTCGCGTGCTCGCCGCGATCGGATGCGGCCTCCGTGGGAGCGGCTTCCAGCCGCGACCCGCTAGCGGTTGACGAGGAGGGCGTAGGCGGGCGTCGCCGCGACGAGGCGGCCGCCGGCGACGCCGTCCCGGTCGAGCTGGTCGAGGCGCGAGCGCGCGACGACGAGCCAGACGCGCCCCGGCGCCCGCCACACGCTTGCGAACTGCTTCACATCCGGGAACCGCGCGGCCCGCTCGGCGGCGTCGAGGTGCGAGGCGCCGAACGTCAGCTCGCCGAGGAAGCCGGCGACGCCGACCGTGCGCCCGAGGTAGACCGGCAGGCTCTCGGGGAAGTCGCGGTAGGAGAACACCGCGTCGCCGGGCGCGAGCGAGGCGCGCAGCGTCCGCGCCAGCTCGCGGCAGCTGCGCTCGCGCGCCACCACCGGCCCAGCGGAGAGCACCGCGACGTCGACGCACGCCGCGGCGGCGAACAGCACGATCAGCTTGACGCGCCAGCTCCCGGCAAACGCCGTCGCGATCGTGGCGAGGGCGAGCAGCGACGCGACCGCGCCCGGCACGAGCAGCCCGGCCGAGACCACGCCGGCCAGCCCCGGCCGGTCGACGCCACCGAGCCCGGCGACGACGAACAGCGCGCCGAACGCCGCCACCGCGAGCCCGCCGGCGACCATCCCGCCGGTCTCGAGCCGCGAGGGTGCGGCCCGCGCCGCGAGCAGCCGGTCGGCGGCGCGCCCGATCAGCACCGCGAGCGGCGGCGCGGCCGGCAGCGCGTAGGGGATCAGCTTCGACTGCGAGATCGAGAAGAAGGCGACCACGAAGCCGGCCCACAGCGCGAGGAACACGACGTCCGCACTCGCGCGCGCCCGCTCGCGCCAGCCGCCGTCGCGCGCCAGGCGCAGCGCGGAGGGGATCAGGCCGGACCACGGCGCGCAGCCGAGGCCGACGACGGCGAGGAAGAACCACACCGGCTCCTGGCGCTCCGCGACCGGGGTGAGGTAGCGGAGCAGGTGCTCGTGGACGAAGTAGAACCAGAGGAAGTCCGGGTTGCGCAGCGCCGCGAGCACGTGCCACGGCGCGGCGATCGCGAGCAGCAGCGCGGTGCCGCCCGCCCACGGCACGCGGCGCAGCACGCCCCACCGGCCGGTCGCGAGCAGCCAGAGGAGGACGATCGCGCCCGGGATCACGACGCCGATCAAGCCCTTCGCGAGCAGCGCCAGCGCCGCGCCGGCGAACGCGCCGAGCCAGAGGCGGCGCGCGCGCCGCGGGTCGGCGGCGGCCTGCGCGAGCCAGAAGCACGCCAGCGTCGCGGTGAGGCACAGCGTCAGCGTCATGTCGGTGGTGGCGAGCCGGCCGAGCGCGACGAAGTACGGCATCGTGCCGAGCGTCGCCGCGGCGATCGCGCCGGCGCGCCGCCCCGCCATCGCCGCGCCGAGCAGGTACGCGAGCGCGAGCGCGCCGATCGCGCAGGCCGCGCTGCCGAGCCGCGCGGCGGTCTCGTTCAGCCCGAACAGCGCGATCGACGCGGCGTTGATCCAGTAGACCAGCGGCGGTTTCTCGAAGTAGAGCACGCCGTCGAGGCGCGGCGTGACGAAGTCGTGCGTCGCCAGCATCTCGCGCGGGATCTCGGTGTAGCGCCCCTCGTCGGGCTCGAGCAGCGGCAGCGCGCCGAGCCGCCAGAACAGCAGCAGCGCGACCAGCACGGCGCCGAGCACGACCGTGCGCGCGCCGATCGCGCCGCTCTCCCCGCCTGCCGCTTCGTCCCGTTCCACGCTGCCCATTTGTAGCACGCCTCGTGAGGCGCGGGGGGTCAGTCACGCGAACGCCGGAATCCGGAGGTGCGCCGCCACGACTGGACCCCCGCTTCCGCGCGGGTGACGACGTCGGCTCGCGGGCGGGCGCAAGCGCCGCTCCCACGAACCGCTCGCTGCGTCCCGTTGCCGTCGTAGGGGGCGGGGCTCGCCCCGCCCTCCAGTGCCGGTTGTCATCCCGAGCGCAGCGAGGGATCCGCTTCTTGACCTTGCCGCAGGACGTCAGCCTGTGCTCGCGGGGCGGGCCCAGCGGCTGTAGGCGAGCGCGGCGGCGGCGCTCGCCAGCGCCACGAGCGCCAGCCAGCCGACGAACGGCAGCACGATGACCGAGATCAACAGCGAGATCCACGGCAGCGCCCGCCTCACGCCGCTGCCGCCGAGCAGCCGGATCCCGGCCGCCGAGCCGATGACGTAGACGAGCACCGCGGCGCCGCTCGGGATCAGCAGCGCGGTCTGGAGGTTGACCTCGAGCGCGTAATACACCGCCAGCATCGCGAGCGACAGGCCGGTGAGCAGCGTCAGGCTCCCCCACGGCGCGCCGGTCGCGGCGCTCACCCGCGCGAACGCGCGCGGCAGCGCGCCGTCGCGCGCGACCGCGAGCGCGACCCGCGACATCCCGGCGATGTAGGCGTTGGCGGTGCCGAGCGTGATCACCACCGCGAGGATCGCGGTCCCGACCGCGCCCCAGCGGCCGAGCACGTTGGCGAAGATCGCCGCGAACGGCGCCACGCTCCCGCCCGCCTCGTAGGCGCCGGTGCCGACCGTGACGAACGCGACCGAGAGGTAGAGGACGCCGATCAGCACGACGCTCGCGAGCACGCTGCGGTTGAAGTCGCGCTTGGGATCCTCGAACTCCTCGGCGACGTTCGAGACGTTCTCGTAGCCGAGGTACGACCAGAAGATCAGCGCCGCGGCGGTGCCCACCGGCAGCAGCCCGTTGGGGAGGAACGGCGAGAAGTTCGCCGCCCGCACCGACCCCATCGACAGCGCCGCCGCGGCGACCAGCAGCGCGACGATCGCGGCGACGATCGCGAGCTGCACGCGGTTGGAGAAGACGATGCCGCGCAGGTTGACGAGGAACGGGACGACGATCACGCCGCCGGCGATGAGGTGGATGCCGAGCCGCCCGACCGGGAACGCGTAGCCGACGTAGGAGGCGGCGATCAGCGTCGCGGCCGGCGCGCCGGCGATGAACCAGAGCCCGAACAGCCAGCCGGTCGCCGCCGCGGCGTGGCGGCCGAACGCCTCCTTGGCGAAGGCGTAGACGCCGCCCGACTCCGGGTTGCGCGCCGACAGCGACGCGAAGGTGTAGGCAAACGGGTAGCTCGCGAGCGAAAGCACGCCCCACGCGATCAGGGAGGCCGGCCCGGCCAGGCGCGCCGCGAGCCCCGGCAGCACGAGCACGCCGGAGCCGAGCACCGAGCTGACGTAGAGCGCCACCGCGTGTCGCAGCGTGATCGCCTTGCGGAGCATCGCGCGATCATACGTGAGGCGCGGACCCGGGTTGCGCCGCCTCCGCCGGCGCTCTCGTTCCGGGCGCGGCGTGCGATTCCGCTATGCTTGTCGTTCGATCCGCATGGGGACTCGAGGCCGGGCGCCCGTTCGATGCGCTCGCAAGCGAGGCGGCCGGCCGGCAGCCCGAGCGGCGTCGGGCGGCCGGAAAGGCAGGAGGGCGACGATGGCGAAGGTCACGGGAATCGGCGGCGTCTTCTTCAAGAGCACGGGAGACCGCGCCGCGCTGGCGGAGTGGTACCGCAAGCACCTGGGTATGAAGCTCGAGGACTTCGGCGGCGTGATCCTGCGATGGCCGGACGACAGGGCCGGGGACGGAGGCGTCACCGTGTGGCACGTCGCGGGGAAGGACAGCAAGTGGTTCAGCCCCAGCACGTCGTCGTTCATGATCAACTACCGCGTCGACGACCTCGACGGGCTGCTGGAGCAGCTGCGCGCCGGCGGCGTGGAGATCGTCCAGGGGCCCGACGCGGACGAGCACGGCAAGTTCGCCTGGATCATGGACCCGGACGGAAACAAGGTCGAGCTCTGGCAGCCGACGGCCGCGGCCGACAAGAACACGAAGGGCTGAGATCCGGGGGTGAGCGCCGGGCGCCGACTCGCCGAGCTCGTGCCCGGAAGCCGCGCATTCGCGGCAGGCCGGCGTCTGAGATCCAGACGCCACTACCTTACGCCTGTGAAC
The DNA here is from genome assembly GCA_035517415.1 of Thermoanaerobaculaceae bacterium. Lineage (GTDB taxonomy): Bacteria > Acidobacteriota > Thermoanaerobaculia > Thermoanaerobaculales > Thermoanaerobaculaceae > DATIYW01. The sequence goes on along the minus strand of DATIYW010000239.1, from coordinate 777 downwards.
CAATATCGCCGCTGATCTGCGTCGAGCCGATCCACGGTCTGGTGGCCCAGATCGGTCACGCGCAGGTGCCCCCAACCAAATGCGCGTCCAATGAACCCCTTCAGTTGCAGCTCCCGGACTGCGGAACGAACGATCGGGTAACGGGGGTCTCCGGCCTCTGCGAATTTGAGTACACCAGAGAGCCTTATGACCTTGCTCGTCACCAGGACGTCCTCGCCCCGCAGTGCCGCATACGCGAGGATGGTCCGGGCTGTTGCTCCGAGCGAGGAGGGATCGCCGAAACCGGACGCCGGTGATCGCCGGATGAAGCGCACAAGGATGGGGAGAACGAGAACCACGAGGCCAAGACCGAACATCGCGACGCGAAGCGAAACGGGAACGCTCCGCAGCCAGAGAGCAAGGCCTGAGATGATGCCACCACCGCCCACGGCCGCGATGGCCTTCCACGCACCCTCAGCGGCAAGACTCGACAGGAAGCCGTCGATCAGTGCACTTCCCCGCGACATCGCGCCGACAGCATAGAGGATGCGGAGGTTGTCTCAAACACCACTCGCAGAGGGGCCACAAAGTCCTGATCCACGTGCCCAACCGCGGCAAGTCCGCGCCTCGCGCCCGCAGGGCTTAGAATCGCTGGCCGGATGAGCGAACCGACTCCCCCGCCGCGCGCGCCGCGCGTCGAGATCCTCCGCCTCACGCCGGCGTGGGACGGCCCGCGCGGCCGCGAGCTGTGCGAGCGGTTCGCCTCCGACCCCGGGGCGCTGGCAGCCGGCACGGTGC
>DATIYW010000238.1:0-14346 GCA_035517415.1 Thermoanaerobaculaceae bacterium | reverse complement strand
GCTGTCGTAGCTGAACGAGTCGATGTCGACCTTCTCGTTGAAGTAGTACGCGCCGACGATCCAGTTGAACGTCTCCGCGCCGTTGTTGGCGAGGCGCAGCTCCTCGGTCACCTGCCCGAGGTAGGGGATGCCGTCCGCGCTCTCGGAGGAGAACGGGATGAACCCCGGCCCGGTGACGCCGCCCGGGTAGGGCCCGAAGCCGCCGTCGATGTCGCCGCGGCTGTACATGTTGTTGATCCGCTCGTACCCCGTGACCGAGGTCAGCGTCGCGCCGCCCAGCTTCCAGTCGAGGCGGAGCGCGCTGCCGAGCGAGCTGATCACCTGCCGGTTCTTGCCGTCCTGGTAGACGGTGTCCTGGCGGAAGCCGGGGACGAGGTCGTTGCTCCCCTTCTCGATGATGTTGGCGCGGAAGATGCGCGCCGTGCCGTCGACGTGCCAGCCGTGCACGTTGAGGAGCGCGGTGAAGTCCTCGCTCGGCTTCCACTCGAACTGGAGGCGCGCGGCGCCGGTCTCGTAGCCGCCGAGAGCGGGGTTCTTGCCGGTGTAGCCCGACCACCGGTTGTTGACCCAGTCGCCCTCGGACTGCCACAGCACCGAAGCGCGGGCGGTGAGCGTGTCGGAGAGGGAGCCGCCCACTCCGCCGTTGATGTCCAGGTTGTTGAACGAGCCGTAGGAGACCTTGAAGCCCGAGTCGAAGTCCTTGGTCGGCTTCTTGGTGTCGAACTTGATCACGCCCGCCGGCGTGTTGCGCCCGAACAACGAGCCCTGCGGCCCGCGCAGCACCTCGACGCGGTCGATGTCGAAGAGCGGCATGCCCTTGACGATCGGGTTCTCCATCACCACTTCGTCGACCACCATCGAGACCGGCTGCGACGCGTTGAGGTCGAAGTCGGTGTTGCCGAGGCCGCGAATGTAGAAGCGCGGGAACGCGCGCCCGAACGACGACTCGAGCGTGAGGCTCGGCACGCGCCCGGAGAGCGCGCGGATGTCGGGACCGGCCGTCAGGATGGTGGCAAGGTCCGAGCCCGCCAGCGTCGAGATCGCCACCGGGATCTTCTGGATGTCCTCGGGGCGCTTCTCCGCCGTCACGATCATCGTCTCCACCACCCCGCCGGTCGGTTGGACCTTCTCCTCCTCCTTCTTCTGCGCGGGTTGTTGCTGCTGTTGTTGCTGCTGCTGTGTCTGCTGCGGCGGCGGCTGCTGCGGCTGCGGTGTCGCCTGCGCCGCCGGCTGTCCAGTCTGCCCGCCCTCCTGGGCAAAGCAGAGCCCACCGATGGCCATCCCGCACACCGCGAGCAGGACGGCGCACATGACCCGCCACGCCGATCGGTCCGTCATTGCCACCTCCTCGGAATACGCCCTGTTCGAGTTGTCGACTGTGCTTGGCAAAGTCTAGCAGAGACCGGAGCGCAACCCCACCCGGGGACCGGCGTCCCTCGGGGCGACCCGCGGGAAGGACCGCGGAGGGCCGCCGGGCCTGGAAATGACCCGGGTGGAGGCCCCGGGGCCGCGGCCAAAGGCCCGGGGTCAGTGGCAGTGCGTGCTCGAAGCGCGGCCGCGGACGCGCTCGCCGGGCCGAGCGCAATCGAGCTCGAGCGTCACCCGGTAGTCCTCGACCCGGTTGACGCGCCAGCCCGTCGAGTCGAGCGAGAAGTGGAACACCGAGCAGTCGGCGCGGCGGAACACCACCGACCGATCGAACGGCGCCGTGGCGGAGTACAGCCGCACGCCCGGGCCCTCGAGCGGGTCGACGGCGAGGCGGAGGATGAGATCACGCCCGGGTTCGGCGAAGTCCACGCCGAGGAAGAGCTGGGGGTCGCCGGAGCTGCACTCGGCCGGCGAGAACGTCGCGTCGCCGAGCGTCCGCGACGCGACCTCGAACGAGCCGAGCGCCTGGTCCGCCGCGCTCCCGTCGCCCGCCTGCGTCACCGGCCGGCCCGCCAGGCACGACGCCAACAGCGGCACGACGCCCAGCGCGACCAACCCAACGCCGAATCGCCTCACGGAGCGCCTCCCTCGACGTCGCGCCCCGGACGATGCCGGGTCGCGATCCGATCCCGGTTCGCGGCGGCCTAGCACTCGGACGTTACCACGAGCACCGGGCCGAGACCCAACGGCGCACCGCCGGTGCGCGGTCCGCTCCGCCTACCGTCCTGCGGCGGGGCGCCCGCCCCGCGTGCGGCTCGCCGATTTGCCCTTCACCTTGCCGAGGTTCTGGCGCACGCGCAGCTTCACGATCCGCGTCACGAGGCCGTAGGGGATTGGCCGGTCGAGCGGGAACCGCAGGTTGCCCTTCTCGCCCGCGTACGGCGCGACCGCCCTCTCGATCGCCGCGTCGCCGCGGATCGGCGGGTAGAGGCCGATGTGGCGCTCGAACGCCCCAAAGTAGACGAGGATCCCCTGGAGCCTGTACGCGGGGATGCCGTAGCTGATCACCTCCTCGGCGCCGGGCGCCGCCGCACGGATGGTGCGCCGCACCCGCTCGAGCACCCGCCGCACCTGCGGCGCGAAGCCGGCGATGTATGCGTCGACGTTCTCGGCTTTGGTCCTGCCGGCCGCCATCTCGCCTCCCTTGGATCGCTTCCCCGGGGAAGCCGCCCGACGCGCCGCCGCATTCCTGCGCCCCGCGAACGCGGCCCAGGGGAGCGCCCCGCGCTTCGAGCCGCGGGAGCGGATCAGCGCGCCAGGAGTCCGGCCCAGGCGAGCAGCGTGAGGGCGACGCCGGCGAGGTAGATCGCGCCGAAGATCGTCTTGTTGTGCCGCGCGAGCCACTCCGGGAGGTAGATGTCGAAGTTGTCGCGACGGTCGTCGGTGTAGCGCGCCGCCACGCCGGTGAGCGGGCATCGCCAGGCGTTGGCCACGAGGATCGCCACCTCGACGGCGACGACCGCGATGCACAGCGCGGCGGCGCCGGTGCGCCCGGCCAGCGCGAGGATCGGGATCGCGACGGTCGTGCCGGCGAAGAACGCCCACGCTGCGGTGTGGACGAGCTTGACCGCGCGCAGCGAGCCGAGCGCCGGCCTGGCGTGGTCGGGAACCGGCACCAGACTCACCCTCGCCGGCGTCGGCCGCCGTTCGTCCACCGCGGCACTGCCCGCCTACCGCGCCGCCGGCTTGCGCAGGCGGGCGAACTCGTCTCCGGCGTTCCAGGCGGGGGCGCGATCGGCGTCGGCGACGGCGAGCGCGGCGTAGAACCCGAGCTGCGCGTCCTCGATCAGCCCGTCGAAGTTCCAGTCCGGGGTCAGCTCGTCCGACGGCTGGTGGTAGTGCGCCCGCAGCCACGCGTTCTGGACCTCCCGCCCCCACCCCGGCGGACGGCCGAGGTAGTCGACGCCGGAGCGGAAGTAGAGCCCCGGCACGCCCACCCGCGCGAAGCTGAACTGGTCCGAGCGGTAGTACGAGCCGTGCTCCGGGAACGGCTCGTCGGTGACGACGCGGCCTTGCAGCGCCGCGGCGGCGACCAGCACGTCGTCGAGCGTCGACTTGCCCTTGCCGGTGATCGCGACGTCCTTGGTGCGGCCGAAGATGTTGCCGGCGTCGAAGTTGACGTCGGCGACGAGGCGCTCGATCGGCACCGGCGGATGCGTCGCCAGGTACTCCGAGCCGAGCAGGTTCGACTCCTCGCCGGAGACGAATGCGAACATCACGGTGCGGCGCGGCGGGTGAGGCAGGGCGGCAAACGCCCGCGCGATCGCCAGCACCTGTGCGTCGCCCGAGGCGTTGTCGACCGCGCCGTTGTAGATCGTGTCGCCGCGCGCGTCGGGCTTGCCGACGCCGAGGTGGTCGTGGTGGGCGGAGAGCACTACGACCTCGTCCTTGAGCGCGGGGTCGCTGCCGGGCAGCACGCCGAGGACGTTGCCGGTCTCGCCCCGGGAGATCGCGTTGGGGATCACGAGCGACGTGCGCACGCCGAGCGGCACCGGCCGGAACTCCCGGCTGCGCGCCTGCTTGACGAGCGCGTCGAGCTCGAAGCCGCCGAGCGCGACCAGCCGGCGCGAGGCGTCCTCGGTCGTCCACGCGCGCACCGCGAGCGTCCCCTCGCGCTCGTGCGGGAGGTCGAACTGCTCCCCTCCCCACGAGTTCTGGACCACCGCCCAGGGGTAGGCTGCGGACGGCGTGGTGTGGATGACGATCGCGCCGACCGCGCCCCGCCGCGCCGCGCTCTCGTACTTGTAGGTCCAGCGCCCGTAGTAGGTGCGGCGCGTGCCGCCGAACAGCGCCGGGTCCCAGTCGGGGTCGTCGTTCATCATCACCAGGACCTTGCCCGACACGTCCGCGCCCTTGTAGTCGTCCCAGCCGAACTCGGGCGCCTGGATGCCGTAGCCGACGAACACCAGCTCGGCGTCGCGGATCGCGGCCTCGGGGCGTTGCCAGCCGGAGGCGGCGATGAACTCCTCGCCGCGCCGCAGGACGAGCCGCTTGCCGCCGGCCTCGAACGTCCAGCCCTCCGGCGTGTGGGAGTCCACCCCGACGATCTCGAAGCGCTGCTGCCATTGTCCGCCGGCGGCGCCGGGCTTCAGGCCGAGGAACTCGAGCATGCCGGCGAGGTACACCTCCGCCATCTCGTCGCCGCGGTGGGTCGGGGCCCGCCCCTCGAGCAGGTCGCTGGCGAGCACCCGGATCGGCGCCTCGAGCGTGGGACGGTCGATGCGCGCCGCCGCGTCCTGCGCCCCGGGCGGGAGCGCAAGCGGCGGCGCGGCCGCCACCGCGAGGGCGCACCCCACCACCGCCGCGACCATCACGATCCGACGCAAACCAGCGCCCATTGCGGTCACCTCCGCCACCGCACCGACCATAGCAGAGTCGCCCCCGCCGGGCGCACTCTCAACTCCGGCGAGAGGCGGTATGCTCCCGCCGATGACACTCGGAGCGAGGGCGGGTTGAGGGTCGTCGCGTCGTTCCTGCTTCCCGCGGCGCTGCTCGCCGTGGCCGCGCTCGCGGTCAACGCCCCGGGGCTCTTCCCCGCCTCGCTGCCCGCCTTTCTCAGCCTCTTCCCGTGGGTCGTGCTCGCCGCCGGCGCCGTCCTCGCGGTGCGCTTCCGGCGCGGCCGGGCGCTGCTCGCGTTCGTCGCCGTGGCGGCCGCCGACCAACTGCTCCAGCGCGTCGCGCCCGCGTTCCCTTCCGACGGCGCGGGGCGCTTCGCGCTCGACGGCGTCGCGCTGCTGCTCCCGCTCGACCTCGCGGCGGTCGCGCTCCTGCCCGAGCGCAACGCGCTCTCCGCGCGCGTTCTCGGCGGGCTCGCGGTGCTGGCGGCGCAGCCCGCCCTGCTCGGGTTCTTGTGGCTCTCCTATCACCCCGGCCTGGCAGCGGCGCTGCACCGCGAGCTGGCCCCGGCGCTCGCGGTCCCCGGCCTGCAGCTCGCCCAGCCGGCGCAGTGGAGCTTCGCGGTCGCCCTGGTGGTCGTGGCGGTGGTGTGGGCGCGGCGCGGCGACCCGCTCGCGGCGGGCCTGGAGTGGGCGCTGGTCGCTGCGTTCATCGGCCTGGCGGCGGGCGGCGACGCGCGGTCCGCGTCCGTCTACCTCACCGCCGGCGGTCTCATCCTCGCGACCTCGCTGGTCGAGTCGGCGTTCGCTCTCGCCTATCGCGACGGGTTGACCGGCCTGCCCAGCCGGCGGGCGCTCGACGAGGCGGTCGCGGCGACGCGCGGCGCGTTCGCCGTGGCGATGGCCGACATCGACCACTTCAAGGAGGTCAACGACCGCTGGGGGCACGACGTCGGCGACCAGGTCCTGCGCATGGTGGCCGCGCGACTCGCGGCGGTCGAGGGCGGCCGGGCGTTCCGCTACGGCGGCGAGGAGTTCGCCCTCCTCTTCGCCGCCCGGAGCTGCGCGGACGTGCGGGGAACACTGGAGTCGTTGCGGAAGGCAGTCGCCGAGGCGGCGTTCACGCTGCGCGGCGAGGACCGTCCAAGAAGGCGGCCGAAGCAGCCGCGCCCTACCGCCAAGCTGGTGCGGATCGCGGTGACGATCAGCATCGGCGCGGCCGACTCGGGAGCCGGCCGCGGGCGCGCCGAGGCGGTGCTGAAGGCGGCCGACGCGGCGCTCTACCGCGCCAAGCAAGAGGGGCGGAACCGGGTCGTGAGCTGACCTCCCGTCCGCGGGCGCGGGTCAGGACGCAGCGCCATCACCGCCGGCAGCGCCACGCTCGACCGACATCGCGGCGCCGGGTGTCACCCGACTGCAATCCGGCGCGGCACCCGGCGCCGTAATACCAGGCGAAAGGGGATCGGCAAAGGGGTCTGCACCGTGCCCTGATAAGCTTTCCCCGTGGATTCACTGGATCACTTGATGGAGGAAGTTGCGGCGGGCGATCAGGTCGCGCTCGGTCGTCTCTACGACGCGACCTCTCGCCGGGTGTTCGGGTTGGTGCTTCGCATCCTCCGCGACCACCACGCCGCGCAGGAGGTCACGTTGGACGTCTACACCCGGGTCTGGCAACAGGCCCGTCGCTTCGACTCATCTCGCGGGAGCGTGGAAGCGTGGCTGCTCACGCTGGCGCATCACCGGGCGATCGACCAGCTCCGCCAGCGGCGCCGCCGGAACGAGCGGGAGACGTCGCTGGAGCCGGAGCTCGATCTTCCGGACACGCAGCCGGATCCCGAGACGGCCACCAGCGAGGCCGACCTCGCCCGGCGCGTGCGGCGGGCGCTGCGCACCATCCCCGAGGAGCAACGACGGGCCATCGTCGCCGCCTACTTCGGCGGGCTTTCCCACACCGAGGTCGCGGAGGCGCTCGGACAGCCGCTCGGCACGGTCAAGACGAGGATCCGCTCCGGCCTCCTCGCGCTCCGCCGCGCCCTCGACGCGGGAGACGTACGTCCATGAGCGCAAACAGGTTCCACGACGATCCCGCGCTCCATGCCGCGCTCTACCTGCTCGGCTGCCTGGCGGCGAAGGAGGTCTCGGACTACGAGGACCACTTCGCCGGCTGCGCGTCCTGCCGCGCCGAGGTGAGCGGCCTGCGCGAGGCGTCCGCCGGCCTCGCCCGGCTGGCGCCCGAGGCCGAGCCGCCCGCCGCGCTGCGCGGCCGCCTCCTCGAACGCGTCGCGAGGCTGGCGCAGGATCCCGCGCCGGCCCCGGCCGTCGCGCCGCCGGCGCGCCCCGCGCAGTCGTGGAAGGACTGGCCCGCGAGCCCGACCGACCGGCCCGTGTTCGTGGCCGCCGGTGATGCGGGGTGGCTGCCGGTCGGCGTCCCCGGCGTGTCGGTCAAGGGGCTGTTCAACGACCCCGCGCGCGACCGCGTCACGATGCTGGTGCGGATGGAGCCCGGCACGGTCTATCCCGCGCACCGCCACGGCGGTCCCGAGGAGTGCTTCCTCCTCGAGGGCGACCTCGACGACGGCGAGGTCCGGATGCACCCCGGCGACTACCTGCGCAAGGACGGCGGCAGCCTTCACGGCGTGCAGACCACCGAGCACGGCTGTCTGATGCTGATCATCTCGTCGCTCCACGACGAGCTGGTCGCGCCCGCGCCCGACCGCTAGCGCTGGCGGCTGCTTCGGCCCACCCGCCGGCACCCCCGGACGCGGATCGACCCGGGCTTCTGCCCCCGCCGCCGCGCGGCAGGTGGTACGCTTCGCCCTGCGCCCGCCGCGGGTGTCGCCCGGCATCGCCTTGCCGGGGAGCGACGAGCGGGCGGGCGCGCAAGGAGTCCGCTTGACACGGAGAATGCTCATCAACGCGCAGCGTCCGGAAGAGGTGCGCGTCGCGATCGTGCGGGGCGAGACGCTCGACGAGTACCAGGTCGCGGTCGCCGAGGCCGACCTGACGCGCGGCAACATCTATCGCGGAGTCGTCTCGAACCTCCACACCGGTCTCAACGCCGCGTTCGTCGACTTCGGGGCGCGCAAGGACGGCATGCTCGCCGCTCACGACGTGGTCGAGCAGGCCTACCACCGCAAGACGGCCGGCGGCGACTCGCATCCGCACATCGAACGCGTGCTCGAGCGCGGCCGGCCGATCCTCGTCCAGGTCACGCGCGACGCGATCGGGACCAAGGGCGCAGCGCTCACCACCAACCTGTCGATCGCCGGACGCTACCTGGTGCTGCTCCCGTTCGACCCCACCCGCGGCATCTCGCGCAAGGTCGAGGACGAGTCGATCCGCGCCGAGCTCCGCACCCAGGTCGACAAGCTCGCGATCCCCGACCAGCTCGGGGTGATCGTCCGCACCAACGCCCTCGGCCAGACCAAGGCGACGCTGCAGCGCGACCTCGCCGGGCTGCTGCGGCTGTGGAAGCGCATCCAGGCGCAGTCCGGCCACGGCAAGGGCCCGCGCCTGCTCTACTCCGACCAGGACCTCGTCGTCCAGGCGCTGCGCGACTACCTCGACAGCTCGGTCGAGGAGGTGATCGTCGACGACGACGAGGTGTTCGAGAAGGCGCAGGCCTACATGCACTCCTCGATGCCGCGGGCGAAGACCCAGCTGGTCCGCTACGCCGAGCGCATGCCGCTGTTCGCGAAGTTCGGCCTCGAGCCGCAGATCGACACCATCCACCGCCGCACCGTGCCGCTCCCCGGCGGCGGCTCGATCGTCATCGACCGCACCGAGGCGCTCACCGCGATCGACGTCAACTCCGGCCGGGCGAGCCACGGCGGCGGGCACGAGGAGGGGTTCTACGCCGTCAACCTCGAGGCCGCCGCCGAGGTGGCGCGCCAGCTCCGCCTGCGCGACCTCGGTGGGCTCGTCGTCATCGACTTCATCGACATGTACGACCGCAAGCACCGCGCCGGGGTGGAGAAGGCCCTGCGCGAGGCGATGAAGGCGGACAAGGCGCGCTCGACGGTCGGCAAGATCAGCCCCAACGGCCTGCTCGAGGTCAACCGCCAGCGCATCAAGCAGGCGCTCGCGGCACGCACCCACCGCCCCTGCCCGACCTGCGCCGGCACCGGCACCATCCCGTCGCCCGAGTTCGTCGGCTCGAGCCTGCTGCGCCGGATCGAGGCGCGCGCCGCCGGCGGCTCGCTCAAGGCGGTCCGCATCGGCCTCCACCCCGAGCTCGCCGACGCGCTCCAGAACGCCCGCCGCCAGGAGCTCGCCGAGCTCGAGCGCGAATTCGGCCTGCGCATCGAGATCATCGCCATGACCAGCCTGCACCGCTCCGAGGAGCGCGTCGAGTGGACCGACCGCGAGCCGGGCGAGCGCGTCGCGCCGCTGCCGCCCGCGGTCACCGCGGCGGACCTCGTCACCAGCGGCGGCGCGCCGGCCGACGAGGAGGAGGCACCGACCGCGGACAAGAAGCGGAAGCGACGGCGCGGCGGCAAGCGTCGGCGCAAGGGCGAGAACGCCGCGGAGTCCGCTGCCGCGGAGTCCGCCGCCGCGGAGTCCGCCGCCGAGTCCGGCGCGCCGGTGCCGCCGCCGGCCGCAGAAGCCACGCCGAGCCCGGCGACGGGCGAGGGTCCCGCCAAGTCGAAGCGGCGGCGGCGCGGCGGACGCGGGAGGCGCAAGGCCGCGACCGCGGGCGGCGCGAGCGGCGCCGACGCCGCGGGGTCGGCCAGCGCGGACCCGCCGGCCGCGGCCTCCGACGCCGCCCCGTCGGGCCCGGAGGCTCAGGCCGCCAATGCGGCTCCCGCGCGCGCGGGCCGGCGCCGGCGCCACCGGCGCCGTCGTCCCCGCGACGGCGGGGCCGAGACGCAGGCCGCGGACGCGCCGCCCCAGGAGGGCTGAGCATGCCGCCGATGCAGTCGTTCGACGTCACCACCGGGTGCGATCTCCAGGAGGTCGACAACGCGGTCAACCAGGCGGTCAAGGAGATCCACCAGCGCTTCGACTTCAAGGGGCTCAAGGTGAGCATCGAGCTGCGCCGCGCCGAGAACCTGCTCGTGCTGGCCGCGCCCGACGAGCACCGCATCAAGGCGCTGTGGGAGGTGCTGCTCGGCAAGATGACGCGGCGCGGCGTCCCGGTGAAGAACCTCAAGGCGGGCAAGGTGGAGGCGGCGGCGGGCGGCACCGCGCGCCTCGAGGTCACGCTGCAGCAGGGGATCCCGAGCGAGACCGCGCGCGCGATCGTGAAGCTGATCAAGGACCACAAGCTGCGCAAGGTCCAGGCGGCGATCCAGGCCGAGCAGGTGCGGGTGTCGTCGCCGTCGCGCGACGAGCTGCAGGCGGTGATCGCGCTCCTCAAGGCCGAGGACTTCGGCGTCGAGCTGGCGTTCGGCAACTACCGGTCGCAGTGAGAGGACTGGTTTGGGTTATCGTGACGGGGTAGAACGATGGCGAGGATGACCGGCCTCGGCACCCCGCGCGGTTCGGCGCGCGGCGCGGCGTGCATCGGGAGCGGCGATGGCGATTAGCGGCAACCTCCGCACCATGCCATTCGCCGACCTGATGCAGTGGATCTCGCTCGCGCGCAAGACCGGCACCCTGGTGATCAAGGGGCCGCGCTTCACCAAGAAGATCCTCTTCCGCGGCGGCACCGTCTCGGCCGTGACCTCGAACAACCCGCGCGAGCACCTCGGCTACTACCTCGTCGGCTGGGGCTACCTGAGCGAGGAGGAGCTCCAGGACCTGCTCGAGATGCAGAAGCGGTTCAACCAGATGCTCGGCGAGCTGCTGGTCAAGACCGGGCGCCTCGACCGCGAGGACGTCGACTACCTGGTGCGGGTGAAGACCGAGGAGACGGTCTACGACCTCATGCTCTGGGACGAGGGCGAGTTCTTCTTCCTCGACGACGCCCAGCCGCGGCGCGACTTCCGCGAGCTGAACCTGTCGGTCGACCACTTCGTCTTCGAGGGCGCCCGCCAGGCCGACGAGCGCCGCCGCATGCGCAGCGTCATCCCCGACACCGACCACGTCCCGCGCGTGGTCCAGGCGCTCGACGAGGCGCAGCTCACGCCGCTCGGCCTCGCGATCGTCAAGGAGGTCGACGGCGCCCGCACGATCGAGGAGATCGCCCGGCGCTGCCGCGTCCCCGAGTTCCCCGTCCTCGCGTTCGTGTTCCAGGGCGTGCAGAACCGCGTGTTCCAGCTCCTCCCGGCGCCGGAGCGGCCGCGCGGCATCCCGGGCTTCCAGCGCTCGACCTGGCGCGACGTGCTGCGCGAGGCGGAGAACAGCGTCGCGCTCGGCGACCTGCTCGAGGCGTACCGCCAGATCGCGGTCGTCCGCGACAGGTATGCCGGCGTGTCGGAGGCGCTCGAGGCCGCCGACGCCCTCGAGCAGGAGCTGCTGCGCGAGGTGGGCAAGATGCCGATGAGCCCGTCGATGGTGCCCGAGCTCGCCCTCGCGCCGGCCGACATCGTCAACCTCAAGTGCGCGCCGGAGGAGGGGTTCGTCCTCTCCCGCATCAACGGGATCTACACTCTGCCCCAGATCCTGACCATGCTGCCCGGTCCCAAGCTCTACAGCCAGCTCATCATCCACAACCTGATCCAGCGCGGGATCGTGAAGCTGCGGGAATCGCAGGCGGTGGTGAAGTTCTCCGGCAAGAACCCGCCGAGAAGCTAGAGGCCCGGAACCCGGGGTCCGGGACCCGGGGTCCGTGCACGACAAAGACGGACGAAAGAAGATCGAGCGCGGAGAGGTGGTTCTGGCGACCGTTGCTTCCGCGTTGATCAGGTGTTCTTCGCAGTTCTCGGATCCCGGAGCCCGGAATCCGGACCCCTGCCTCTATCTGCGGCGCTGCATCGCGACGGTCACGATGGTCGCCCCCGCCTGGCTGACCGCGCCGAGGAAGCCGTCCGCATCGGCGGGACTGAGGAAGAAGCGACCGTCGCCCTCGATCAGCACGCCCTCCTCGCGGACCGAGGCGAGGACCGTCGTCGCCATCCCGTCGTAGAGCGCCGAGCCGACCAGGTAGCCGGGCAGGAACAGCCCCGACAGGCGCGCTCCGAGCAGCGGCCGGTGGCGCTGCGCCTTGGCCTTGGCGAGCGCGACCCGCCGCCGCGAGAACAGCGTCGTGACCTCGACCTCGCCGCCGCGCACCGCGTAGGCGAGCCGCCGCGGGGCGACGAAGAACGCGGTCACCAGGCAGGCGACGATCGCGAGGTACGCCACGACCAGCGTCGCCAGCGTGAGCCACCAGGAGTCGCCGCGGCGCGCCGGCGGCGTGAACGTGGAGGGGCGCGCCGCCCAGATCGCCTTGATGAACCCGTCGCGGTCGGACGGGGTGACCGCGACCGGCTCGACCTCTCCGGTGGTGACGAGCACGACCGCCACCGCGGAGCAGTCCGTCACCTGCGAGACCTCGCCCATGCTCGGGTACGCGAACAGGCCGACGCAGTAGCCGGGCTTCTCGGTTCCGAAGCGCAGCGTGCCCCCGCGCAACAGCTCCGGCCGCACCTCCGTCACGCGTGCGAGCGAGATCCGCTTCTCGCTCGCCGAGCCGCCGAGGGCGCTGTAGATCGAGAGCGTGGTGCCGTCGATCTGGTAGCGGATCACGGGGACCTGGAGGTAGGTGTAGAGCAGGTAGATGAAGACCAGGCTCACCACGCCGGCGACGATCGCGAACCACATTCGCGGCGCGCCGACGACCGGCGCAGGCCGGAACACCCGCGGGGGGTTCTGACTCATGGCAGCTCCTTTGCGGAGAGTCTACCGCGAGCCGGGGCGCGGCGCATCCTCGTGTGCGGCGAGGAAGTCTGCAGCCGCCTCCACCGCCACGCCGCGCGGCGCGAGGCGCTGCCGCGCCTGTGCCAGCGCCGCCGGCGAGATCGCCAGCAGGCGCGCGCCCCGCGGCAGGCGTTCGAGCGCGCGCGGCGGAACGAACGCGAGCGGCCGGCCGAGCGCCAGTCGCAGCAGCCGGTGGCGGATCGCGAGGGTGGCCTGGACCTCCGTCTCCGAACCCGACCGGGGCGGCAGCTCGTCGAGGACGAAGACGAGGTCGGGCCGCGGCGCGGGCTTGCGCGCCGCCTCGAGCGCCCGGCGCACCGCGCGCACGGTCGCCGGCCGCGGCCGCCAGTCGTCGCCGAGCAGCTTCCCCGCGGAGGTGACGGACTGCTCGAACGCGCTGGTCTTGAGGAACTCGTAGATCACCGTGGCCGGCGCCAGCAGCCGCGCCGCTCGTGAGATGAAGCGCAGCTCTCCGGCGCGCAGGACGGCGCCGTCGCACTCGCTCCCGCTCTCGAGCACGAGCACCGGCCTGTCGAGCAGCGGGGCGACGGCGAGGAAGTCGACCATCGCGGCGTCCGAGGCGTGGCCCCAGTCGGGGTAGCCGCAGTTGGTGTAGAGGGAGAGGCCGAGCGCGTCCGCCCGCGTCATCCAGTCGAACACGTCGAGCGCGGCGAGCGCCGGGCGCCCCTTGGCGAGCTTCTCGGGAAAGAAACCGGATAACTGCAGCACGAACGGCACGTCGCGCCGGGCGCGGGCGTGCCAGAGGGCGCGGCAGTCGTCGAGCTGCGCCGTCACCCAGTCGTTGAGGGCGGTGACGAAGTCGAGGTAGGCCGCGGCGGGGCGCCCGAACGCCGGGTCGGACTCGTTCCTCGGCAACGGCACGCCGTCGAACGAGGCGAAGCGTGCCCCGTAGCGCACCTCGAGCGGCGCGAGGTCGCCGCACGATCGGCGCAGCCAGTCGTGCCACACGCGCTCGGCGTACGGGGTGTATTGCGCGACCTCGTAGGTGTTGGCGGCGCGGTCGAAGCAGAGGAGGCTGCCGCGCTGCGAGACGAACGGCTCGTTGAAGAGCCCGACCCCGAACGCCAGCAGGTTCGGCTCGGTCGAGAAGTTCTCGGCGTAGTACGCGGTCTCGTCGCGCAGCCAGCGTTCGTACGCGGGGTTGCCGACGGTGGCGAGGAAGTAGTCCGGCGTCGGCCGACCGGAAGGCAGGCGCCCGCGCGCGGTGAGCACGTGCGTATACAGCCAGTTGGAGCGTGATTCCGCGCTCGGCGCGAGCGCGCTGCCGTCGATCCGGTTGAGCGCGACCAGCGCTCCGCCGCGGCGCGCCGCCGCGAAGATCGAGCGGAGCACGACGAGGTCCTCGGGGTGCTCCCAGATGTGCGGCGGTGGCACGACGTTGAGCACCGTCGCGCCGTTGCCGAGCGCGAATCGCACCAGCCGGTTGGCCTCCGCGGCGGTGGCGAAGAAATCCCAGTGGACGGTGAAGCCGATCAGCGGCCGGGCGGCGGCGGCCCCGACCGCGGCTTCCCGCACGGGCGGCGGGGCGAGGGCGGGCTGGGACGCTCCCGCGCCGAGCAGCGCGGCGATCGCCGACGCGGCGGCGAGCGCCCTCACCCGAGCCGGCCGACCCACCGCCGGACGGTAGCACAACGCCCCGCACCGCCCGGGTGAGGGGGCGATCTGCGTGCTACCATCACGTCGTGGCGCCCCCCCACGAGAGAATGCCGAAGCCTGCCTGGCAAGCCCAGGTTCGCTGAACCCGAATGCACCCGCGTCCCACCTTCGTCCGCACCGCCGC
>DATIYW010000237.1:0-6196 GCA_035517415.1 Thermoanaerobaculaceae bacterium | reverse complement strand
TGTTGCCGTCCCCCGAGATCGCCACCGAGCTGCCCTGCCCGGAATCCCCGATCGTGTCCCAGCCGAGGAGGTTGCCACCCTGCCGCGACCACGCGTCGCCGTTGCGGGCGTAGGCCTGGACCCCAGCACCGTAGACGACGGCGGTGTTGCCGTCCGCCGAGATCGCCAGCGGCCCGCCGGCCGGTCCACTGCCATGCCGCGTCCACACGCCGCCGCTGCGGGTGTAGACCGGACCGTTTCCGAAGATGGCGGTGTTTCCGTCCCCGGTGATCGCCATGTAGGCACCCGCGCCCACGATCTTGCCGCCCTGCTGCGACCACACGCCCCCGCTCCGCGCGAACGCCCAGGTCGCGCCGGCGTTCGAGTCGTCGGTGGCTCCGCCGACCAGCACGGTGTTGCCGTCCCCCGAGATCGCCAGCGGGCCGCCCTGGTGGGCGGCACCGACGGACCCGGTGCCGACGAGCTTGGGGCCCTGCTGCGACCAGAGGCCTCCACTGCGCACGAAGACCCAGGTCGCACCGATCGCGGAGTTGTCCTCCACTCCCCCGACCAGCACGGTGTTCCCGTCCGCCGAGATCGCCACCGAACTGCCCTGCTGGGCGGCTCCGACGGCGTCCGTGCCGACCAGCTTCGGGCCTTGCTGGGACCACACGCCCCCGCTGCGCACGAACACCCACGCGGCTCCGAGAGCCTCGCGGAGAGGCTTGCCGTCGTAAGGCCCGCCGACGACGGCGGTGTTTCCGTCTGCCGAGATCGCCACCGAGTGGCCCTGTGCGACCCAAGTCCCAGCGGCGCCGGTGCCGACGAGAGCGTCCCCCTGTTGAATGAACTGCCCCGACGCTGCATGAGCAATGCACATGATTCCAAGGATCGGGCCCATGTGCCGTCTCATCGTCCACCCCCATCCCGCTTGCACCGCCGCAAATGCTCGGACAATAGTATGCGCCTCCGCAGCGTCGATGGGGACATGGTCGTCGCCGGCGACCTGGGCAGGCGAAGCCTCGCCGAATTCCGCGAGACGGGGCCGGTGAGAGGTGGGCGGTGTCGGCACGCTCGAGGCGTGCACACCAGTCCCGGCGCTGGCGCACCGCTCGCCGACCGGGAACGATCCCGACCCCGGGAGCTACCTCATCGCGAGCCGGCGGTCAGAACGATACGTCTCTCCCGGACCCCGGATCCCGGGCCCCGGACCCCGTCTCTCAGAACAACGGCTTGCCGTCGAGGTCCTCGGCCGCGAGGCGCGCGTCGGAGAGGCCGATGAACCGGAGGATCGTCGGGGCGAGGTCGTAGAGCGTCGGGTCGGCCTTCGTGATCGGGCGGTTGACGAACAGGATCCCCGGGACCAGCGGCGGGTCGACGAGGTGGGTGCCGCTCCACTTCTTGAGGTTGTCCTCGACCAGCGGGCCGCGCGGCGCGGCGCCGAGCGCGGTCTGCCACGACGCGCCGTACCCCTTGCTGAAGCCGAGGTAGACGTCGGGGGCGTGCGCGGCCTCCGGACCTTTGAAGATCTGCTCGTTGAGGTAGACCGCGTGGAGCACCGCGGCGCCGTCCTTGGGGTCGGTCCAGCCGCGGATGCCGTCCGCGATCTCGCGCCTGAGCGCCTCCTGGTCCGGGCCCGGCTCGACGATCCCCTGCGGCTCGCGCCCTCTCAGATTGACGTAGATGCCGCCGAAGCCGAGCGCGTACGCCCGCGTGCGCGACCAGTCGACGTTGGCGAACAGCGGCTCGCCCTCGTCGGCGCCGTCGCGCAGCACGAGGTAGCCGTGGTCGCGGAGCCACGAGTCGACGTGGGCGACGCGGCGGAAGTCGGTGAAGCCGTGGTCGGAGAGGACGATCAGCGTGTCGCCGGCGCGCAGTTGCGCGAGCGCGAGACCGACGACGGCGTCCATCTTCTCGTAGCAGTCGTCGATCATCGCGGCGACGCGCGGCGGGAAGTTCTTCTCGTAGGTCGGGCTGCCCGGGTCGCGGACGCGCCAGTACATGTGCTGGATGATGTCCGGGTACTCGAAGTAGACGTAGAAGACGCCGTTCTCGAAGCGCGCCAGCTCGTGCTCCATCAAGCGCACGCGCTCCTCGTAGAGGTCGGTGGCGTGGGTGATGAAGGCGTCCTCCGAGAGGCGCGCCTCGTTGAGCGCCCAGGTGTCGAACGGCATGCCGCGGGTCGAGAACAGCCCGAGGTCGTGGGCGAGCTCGCGGGCGAAGTCCGCCGGGTAGGAGATCGGGAACCACGGCTTGCGCGGGTCGATGCAGATCGGGCTGGCGTAGAGCTTGAAGTACGGCTCGAGCGAGACGAGGTTGAAGCGGAGGATGCCGTGCATGCGCGACATCGGCCCCGCCCGGAACGTGACGTCCTCCCACTCGCTCCACTCCCCGACGCCGACGACGAACTCGCGGTCCTGCAGCTTGATCGTGACGAACGTGCGGTCGTCGCTGATCTTGACCGAGAACGCCGCGCGGAGGCGGTCGATCCTGCCGGTCAGCCCCTGCTTCTGCGGGCCCAGGAGCTCGAGGTCGAGCGGGTTGGCGGGGGCGACGACGTGCACCTCGCCGCCGGTGTCGCCGGTGACGGTCTCGGGCTCGGTGGTGTAGAACGAGAACGTGCCCTGGGTGCCGAGCAGGTCGGGCGCGCCCATCCCGGAGAGCATCTTGCCGTTGATCTCGTCGGGCGGGAAGGTGACCGGGCAGGCGAGGATCTCCATCGGCACGCCGGCCTCGCGGCCGTACTGCCAGAACGCCTTGGTGCGGCGCACCGGGAGCGAGCGGTTGCCCTCGATGCGGGTGAGCGAGAGGTCGGGCAGGTAGCTCGACGGGTTGCGGCGGATGAAGTCGTAGACGCCGTGCTTGCCGGGGTTGCGGCCGGTCGCGAACGTCGTCCACGCCACCGGCGACTCCGCCGGGTTGGTGGTGCCGAGCCGCGAGTACGACCCGGTCTGCTTGAGGCGCGCGAAGTTCGGGAGCTTGCCGGCGGCCATCATCGGCTCGACGATCTCCGGCGACATCCCGTCCAGGGCGACGATGAAGAGGCGCTTCTTCGGGCTGTTGGAGGCCATACGCGTCCCATCCTTGCCGTTCCCCCCGGCGAGCAAGAGCGCGACGCCGGCGCCGACCACCACCACCGCCGGGACGACGATCCGCCAGCGCCGCTTGAGGAAGCCGCCGAGGCGCCGGAAGTAGAGCAGAACCACGGTCAGGGCCGAGACGATTCCGGCGATGATCGCGGCCAGACCGCTCGAAACGGTGTACAGCGACCCCGGGTCGATGTAGGCGAGATGGATCATCGGTGGTCGTCCCCGCGCCCGCACGGGCGCCGCTGCGGCAGCGTCATGGCACGATGCCCGCGCCGACCGGCACGCCCTCGCGCTCGAGCGTGAAGCGGCCGAGACCGGCGAGGCGCGCGAACGGCTCCAGCACGAGCGGGCGCTCGGCGCGCAGCCGCACCGTCGCCAGGCCCATCGTCTCGAGCGGCCCGTCGCCCTCGACCGGCGCGAGCGTCGCGGTGTCGATGCGCTCGGTGATCGCAGCGACCGCGACGCGCACGTGCTGGGTGGCGCAGCGCACCATCAGCGCATCGCCGACCGCGAGCGGCGCCTCGGCGAGCCAGAACACGCGGCCGGACGGCTCGCTCGTCACCAGCGGGCGTTCGCCCGATGCGGCGAGCACGTCGCCCCGCGCGGGCGCGGTTCCGCCGAGGACCAGGCCGACCGACTCGCCGGCGAGGGCGGGCGCGCGGTTGGCGGGGAAGCGCCGGATCTCGGCGATCGTGCAGGCGTCGCCCGCCGGGAAGCTGGTGAGGCGGTCGCCCTCGGCGAGGCTGCCGGAGAGCAGGCGGCCGGCCACGATCGTCTCGCCGTCGAACCGGTAGACGTCCTGGACCGGGAAGCGTGCGGCATCGAACCCCGCCGCCGCCGGCTCGACGTCGCCGAGCGCCTCCATCACCGACGGGCCGGCGTACCACGGCATCGCGGCGGAGCGCTCGACGACGTTGTCGCCGTTCTGCGCGACCGCGGGGATGACGGCGCGCGGCGCGAGGCCGAGCTCGGCGAGCTGCGCCCTCGCATCGGCGGCGAGCGCCGCGAACGTCTCCTCGCGGAAGCCGAGCTTGTCCATCTTGTTGATCGCCACGACCAGCTCGCGGATGCCGAGCAGCGAGAGCAGCAGCGCGTGGCGCCGCGTCTGCACCTGCACGCCCTCGTCGCCGGCGAGCACGAGCACCGCGGCGTCGGCCCGCGTCGCGCCGGTGAGCATGTTCTGGATCAGGTGCTGGTGGCCGGGGACGTCGATGAACACGAGGCGCAGCTCGGGCAGCTCGAGGAACGTCTGCGTCGTGTCGATCGTCATCTCGCGGTCGCGCTCCTCCTGGAGCTGGTCCATCGCGTGCGCCCAGTTGCCGGCGAGCGCGGCGTCGGTTGAGCCGGCCACCGCGGAGAGCTCGTGGCGGATGCGGCCGATCATCGTCGACTTGCCGTGGTCGACGTGGCCGACGAACGCGATGGCGAGGACCGGCTTCTCCTCGGCGAGGACGCCCGCGCCCATGCTACATGTACCCCAGCGAGCGGAGCTTCTGCATCGTGTAGGCGTTCTCCTTGTCCTGCGAGCGCCCCGCCCGCTCCGGCTCGGTGCTGGACTCGAGCTCGGCGATGATGTCGTCGACCGTGGCGGCGTTGGAGTCGATCGCCGCGCAGCACGGCGCGCAGCCGATCGAGCGGAAGCGTTTGCCGCCCTTGGCGAGGTAGAGGGGGTTGACCGGGATCCCCTCGCGCCGGGTGTAGCGCCAGATGTCGAGCTCGGTCATGTGCAGCAGCGGGTGGATGCGGTCGTGCGCCGCGTCGTCGACCGTCGCGTAGAGGTCCCAAAGCTCCGGCGGCTGGCCGCCGACGTTCCAGGTGAAGTCCTGCTTGCGCGGCGAGAAGTAGCGCTCCTTGGCGCGCACGCCGTGCTCGTCGCGGCGGATGCCGAGCAGCAGCGCCTCGAACCCCAGCTTGGCGATCGCCTGCTTGAGCGCGGTGGTCTTGAGCGCGTTGCAGCAGGTGAACTTGTCGACCTTGGTCGAGTTCATCCCCTCGGCGAGCGCCTGGTCGTTGCGCGCGACCTTGAGGTCGAGGCCCCACTCGGCCGTGAGGCGGTCGCGGAAGGCGTAGATCTCGGGGAACTTGTAGCTGGTGTCGATGTGCAGCACGGGGAACGGGACGCGGCCGAGGAACGCCTTGCGCACCAGCCACAGCAGGGCGGTCGAGTCCTTGCCCATCGACCACAGCATCGCCGGGCGCGAGTAACGGTGGTAGGCCTCGCGGATGACGTAGATGCTCTCGCTCTCGAGACGCGACAGGTAATCCATGACACTCCCAGCGGCGGATGATAGCGCATCCCGCCAGACAGTTAACGCTCCCAGGCCCGTCGCCATTGCGATCGCCGCCCTGGTTCGGGTCGAGCCAACGGGAGCGGCAAGGCCCTGTCCGCCTGCGACCGCGATCCTGCGAGCCTCTCGCGTGGGCGCTCGCTCGCCGTGCCCCGCAACAGGCCCGGTTGCGTGGCGTCGGGTCTTGACCGCGCCTCCCCGACTTGTATCCTCGAACCACGTCGGAAAGTCGGAAGGGAGGTCGATGGCCATGATCAACCCGAAGCAGATTCTGTCGGGAGGACCACAGGCCGGGCGGCGCCTCTCGATCGCACGGTTCGTCGCTCCCGTCGTTGCCCTGATCGCATTTGCCCCGCTGGCGCTGGCGCAGCCGATCGTCGGTGACGTGCCGCTCGCCGGGGGCGGGACCGAGCGGGTGCTCGTCGACGGTCCAGCGACGCCGCCGGCGTTGCTGGTGCTGTTCGCGGGAGGCGACGGCACGGTTGCCTTCGACGACGCCGGCAACGTCACGCACCTCGGGGGCAACTTCCTGGTGCGGACGAAGCCGCTGTGGCTGGCGGAAGGGTTTGCGGTGGCGATCCTCGGCCCGCCGAACGGCGCCTCGCTGCTCGGCGCACGGCACACCGCCGTGTACGCCGACGCGATCGGCCGCGCGATCTACTTCGCCCGCGGCCGCGTCAACGCTCCGGTCTGGCTGGTCGGGACCAGCATGGGCTCGATCGCCGCGGCCAACGGCGCCGCCCGCCTCGCCGGCCGGGTCGCAGGCGTGGTGCTGACCTCGTCGGTGGCGGGCAGCACCTCCGCCGGCGAGACCGTCTTCGACAGCGGTCTCAAAGCGAT
>DATIYW010000236.1:0-2134 GCA_035517415.1 Thermoanaerobaculaceae bacterium | reverse complement strand
CTTCGTCGAGAAGCCGGCGCTCCACCGCTACCCGGCGTCGATGGGCAAGCGGGTCTATGAACTGGCCCGGTTCATCACCGATCACTACGACGGCAAGGCGGACCGGATCTGGAAGGGCGTCGGCGACCCCCGCGAGCTCTTCGACCGGCTCCAGGAGCTACCCGGCTACGGCACGCAGAAGGCGCAGATCTTCCTCGCCATCCTGGCCAAGCGACTCGGCGTCGCGCCGCCCGGCTGGGAGGAGCTCGCCGGGGCCTACGCCCAGCCGGGCCACCGATCGATCGCCGACGTCGACGGCCCCGGCGCGGTCGACAAGGTCCGGGCCTACAAGCAGGAGATGAAGAAGCAGGCCAAGGCCGCCCGCGCGTAACCGCAGGTCAGAGCCTGTCGCATGAATCCCGACCATCCCACCCGCGTTTCGGGCGGGTTGGGACGATCTGGGGGTGGCGATCAACCTGCGGGAGGTGGAGCGGGATCAGCTGTGGCTGATGCCGCCGTCGGTGCGCGACTGGCTGCCTGAGGGGCATCTGGCCTGGTTCGTGCTCGACGTGGTGGCCGAGCTGGACGTGTCGGAGTTCTACGCGCCCTACCGGGGCGACGGTCGGGGCGGGGCCGTCTACGACCCGGCGCTGATGCTGGCGGTGCTGATCTACGCGTACTGCGTGGGCGAGCACTCGAGCCGCCGCATCGAGGGGCGCCTCGTCGACGACGTGGCTTTCCGGGTGGTGGCGGCCAACCAGCATCCCGACCATGCGACCCTGGCGCGGTTCCGGGCGCGCCACCAAGAGGCGATCGCCGCGCTGTTCGCCCAGGTGCTGGGCCTGTGCGTGGCCGAGGGTCTCGTCGCCGCCGGTGTGGTCGCCATCGACGGGACCAAGATCGAGGCGAACGCCTCGGCGTGGTCGAACCGCACCCGCCGCCAGATCGCGGAGGAGGTGCTCGCGGAGGCGGCGCGCACCGACGCGGCAGAAGACGCCGAGTTCGGCGACCGTCGTGGCGGGGAGCTGCCGGAGCGGTGGGCTGACACCCGTGACCGCCGGGCTCGGCTGCGCGAGGCGCTGCGCCAGCTCGATGCGGCGGGCGCGTCGGACGCGGAGACCTACGAGGCGGCCCGCCGGGCCAAAGAGGCGGCGCTCGGCCGCAAGCTCCCGGGCCGCAAGCCGAGCCCGAACAGCAAGAAAACCAAGGACCGGTTGGCGAACACGACCGATCCCGACAGCCGCATGCTCAGGGCACGCAACCGCTTCGTGCAGGGCTTCAACGCCCAGGCGGCCGTCAGCGAAGACCAGGTGGTGGTGGCCGCGGAGCTGACCAACGCCGCCAACGACTCGACCATGTTCGCCCCGCTGGTGGAGGCGACCGAGACCAACCTCGAACAGGCCGGCAGCGACGCAGTCGGCACGTTCGTCGCCGACGCCGGCTACTGGAGCGTCCCCAACGCGACACTCGCCACCGACGCCGAGCTGCTGATCACCCCGATCCCAGCCACCCACGGCATCACTGACCCCGACGACCCACGCATCGCCGAGCGCGACACCGTGCTCGACCGCCTCGACGCCGGCGAGCTCACCGTGCGTCAAGCCGCCGCGGAGATGGGCGTGTCCGAGGTGTGGGCGCGCAAGCTCCGAGAAGATCGCCGGGCCGGCGGCGTCGACCCCGCTCGGCTCCGCAAGGCCATGCTCGACCGGCTCGCCTCCGACGAGGGACGCGCCCGCTACGCCAAACGCAAGATCACCGCCGAGCCGGTGTTCGGCAACATCAAGGCCAACCTCCGCTTCCGACGCTTCTCGCGACGCTCGATGCCGGCCGCGTTGAGCGAGTGGCGCCTCATCTGCTCGGTCCACAACCTTCTCAAGATCCGCACCGCACGCCTCGCCTGCGGATGAAGCGCGCACCCGTCCAGATCGGTCGCGCGGACGGACCCTCGCCGCGGCCCGACAAGGCCACGGGCACGTCGCCACCGTTGCTTGGGGGCAGGCCGTCACCTGCCCCACCAGCAACTTCAGTCACACGGACCGATCCGTGCGACAGGCTCGTCAGAGGCAGTGTTCAGACCGGGGAGTGGCGCAGCGGTAGCGCACCTGCTTTGGGGCAGTGAGCGCACGCGAGGTACGCCTTTGTTTGCAGGGGGCTT
>DATIYW010000235.1:0-17647 GCA_035517415.1 Thermoanaerobaculaceae bacterium | reverse complement strand
GGACGGCTCCCGCGCGGGTCCCCATGGGGACCTACCGCCTGCGTGACGGCTCCGCCAGCTTCCTGCTGCCGACCGGCTGGCGCGTGCAGGAGTTCGGCAAGGGCACGTTCCTCGCCGGCGACCAGGCCGCCGGAGTCGGGTTCATGGTCGGGACGGTGGACGTCGCATCGCCGCGGCTCAACCTGCACTACCCCGGCGTCGTCGTCTCGCCGTACCTCCCGCCGGACCGGGCGTGGGCGTTCGTCACGTCGCACTTCGGCCTCGCGACCGACCTCCGGTTCGTCTCGGTGAGCCCGCGCCGCGAGCTCGCGGCGGCGATGGCGGCGGTCCACACCGCCGGCCCGGTCGAGGTCGAGGACCTCGTCTACACCTACACCAGCCGGGAGGGACGGGCGAGCAAGGGGTACACGCTCGGGTTCTCGTTCGGCTCGCGCCTGGACATCGGCTGGTCGTTCCGCCACCTCAGCGTGGCGGCGCCCGCCGAACGCTTCGACGCGCTCGTGCCGAGCTTCACGGCGATGCTCGAGTCCTACCGCATCAACGAGGGCTGGGCGGCGCAGTACATCGCCCAGGGCGTGCAGCACCTCCGCCAGCTGCAGCAGCAGACGTCCGCGATCGTCACGCGCAACGCCCAGGAGATCCACCAGATGATGCAGGACGCCTACGACGAGCGGCAGCGCAGCCATGACTACATCGACTACCAGTTCACGAATTTCATCCGCGGCCAGCAGGACTGGGTCTCGTCGGTCGAGGGCGGTACCGTCTACCACAGCGACAGCTGGGGCACGAAGAACACGATCACGGGCGAGAGCTGGCAGGGGCAGCCCTTCAACTACGTCGACTTCGAGGGCGCCAACCCGAAGTACCAGGAGCAGATGCAGGCGATCGACAGCCGCGCCCTGTTCGAGAAGTACATCCGGTAGGCGAGGGCCGTGCGGCCGCCGCGAGGACGCCGGCGTCGCGGCGGCTGCTACGATCGCAGGGGTGGACCCCGTCGCTGCAACCGCGGCGGGCGTCGCGCGCCGCGCGCTCGCCCGCGTCCGCGAGGCCGCCGCGATCCTCCTGCGCGACCCGCTCTTCCTCCTCACCGCCGCCGCACTGGTGGTCAAGTCGTACATGGCGGTGCTGCTGCTCAACGCCCCCGGTCACGCCGCGCTCGACCTCGGACACCTAGACGACTACGACACCTCGATCGTGATCTTCGTCGCGTTCGCGGCGATTCCGGCGTCGTTCGCCTTCCTGCTGCGCGGCCGCGCGCGCCTCGCCTTCTACCTCGCGCTCGACGGCGCGTTCTCGGCGCTGCTCATCCTCGACCTCTGGTACTTCCGCGCCTACAGCACGTTCCTCTCGATCCTGCTGTGGCAGGAGATCCCCAACCTCGGCGGCCTGCGCGACAGCGTGATCGCGATGGCGCGCCCGGTCGACCTGCTCTTCCTCGCCGACCTCGCCGTCGCGCTGCCGCTCTGCGCCTGGATCGGAAGGCGCTTCCGACCCGCACACCGCTCGCCCGCGGTGACGGGCGTGCTGGTCGCGGCGGCGGTCGCCTGCCTGGCCGTCGAGCACCACCGCATCGACGTCGCCGGCGACGACCCCAACCACCGCTTCCTCGAGACGCGCTGGGAGGCGCGCGAGACGATCGCGTTCCAGTCCCCGCTCGGCTACCACCTGCTCGACCTCTGGGCCGCCGCCTTCGAGAACCGGCGGACGACGCTCTCCGCGCCGCAGCGCGAGGCGATCCGCGCCTGGTTCGCCTCCGCGCGCGAGCGCGTCCCGCCCGGGCCGAGCCGGGGCGCGCTGCGCGGCCGCAACCTGATCCTGATCCAGGTCGAGTCGCTCGAGAGCTTCGTGATCGGACACGAGGTCGGCGGCGACGCGATCACGCCGACGCTCGACCGCCTCTTGGCGGAGAGCTACTACTTCCCGAACATCTGGGACCAGGTCAACGAGGGCTCGAGCTGCGACGCCGACCTGATGGCGAACACCTCGGTCTACCCGTTGCGCAAGGGGGCGGCGTTCTTCCGCTTCCCGGCCGCCGCCTACAACTCGCTGCCGAAGCTGCTGCGCGCCCGCGGCTACCGCGCGACGCTCGCGATGCACCCCGACCCCGGCGCCTACTGGAACTGGAAGAACGCGCTGACCGCGATCGGCTTCGACGAGTGCCTCGACCTGGGCGGGTTCGAGCAGCACGAGGTGATCGGCCTCGGCCTCGCCGACGGCGACTTCCTGCCCCAGGCCGCCGCCCACGTGCTGCGCCTGCCCGAGCCGTTCTACGCCTTCATGGTCACGCTCACCTCGCACGCGCCGTTCGACCTGCCCGAGCGCTACCGCGAGCTCGACCTCGACGAGGGACTCTCGGACACCTGCCTCGGCAACGCGCTGCAAGCGTTCCACTACACCGACGCGCAGATCGGCCGGTTCGTCGACGCGCTGCGCGCCGGGGGCGTGCTCGACCGCTCGGTGCTGGTGATCTACGGCGACCACTCCTCGGTGCACCGCTTCTGCGCCGACGAGGTGGCGGCGTTGCAAGGAATCCCGGAGTGGATGCGCGACCCGCGCCGCGTGGTGCCGCTGATCGTCCACGCCCCCGGGATCGCCGGGCGTCGCCTCGACGTCACCGGCGGCCAGATCGACATCATGCCGACGGTCCTGGAGCTGCTCGGGATCGACGAGTCGACCTGGGCCGGCACCGCGATGGGTCGCGACCTGCTCGGCACGCGGCGCGACTTCGCGGTGCTCGCCGACGGCGAGGTGGTGGGGCGAGACCGCGGCGCGGCGTTCGCGCGCGTGGCCGCCGAGGGTCTCGGGATCGCCGACCTCGCGATCCGCGGCGACTACTTCAGGGGCCTACCGGCGCGCGCGCGTTGAGCGCTCGCCCGGGGGCCGCCGGGATCGCCGCCTCAGCTCAGCGGCGCGGTGTCGCAGTCCTCGAACCTGCCGTCCTTGATCACGTGCATGCGCGGGTAGTGAGTGATGTTGCCGACCTTGTCGAAGACGAACTTGCCGGTGACGCCCTGCTTGTCACCGAGGCTCATCAGCCGCACCAGCAGGTCGTTGACGTTCTTCGGCGGCGGGTCCCGGAGCGCGTCGAGCGCCGCGGTGGCGGCGTCGAAGCCGTAGGCGGCGAAGAGGTCGGGGGTGGCGCCGCGGTTGGCCAGCTTGAAGCGCTTGACGAACGAGCGGATCGGCTCCTGCTGGGAGTCGAAATCGACCCCCACCTTGGAGACGAATACGCCGTTCGCCAGCGCGCCAGCGCGCTTGACCACGTCGCCGGTGTCGAACGACGAGGTGACGCACACGACGCCCGGGAAATGCGCGTTGCGGATGACGCCGAGCGACGCGAGGATCTCCTCGGCGTAGGCGCAGACGAAGATGGCGTCGGGCTTCTGGGCGGGGATGGCGTCGGCGACGGCCTTGTCCCAGTCCATCGGCCCGACGGAGAGCTGGCCGGTGATCTTGCCGCCCGCCTTCTCGAACTCGCTGGTGAAGACCGGGACCAGTCCGTCAGCGTAGAGGCCCTTCTCGAACAGCACCATCACGGTGTGGACCTTCTTCTGGGTGGCGAGGAACTTCGCGGCGACCTTCGCCTCGAACTCGTCGGAGGGCACGACGCGGAAGAAGAGGTTGCTGGTGGCGGCCAGGCCGGGCTCGCTCGCCGACGGCGAAATGAGCAGCGCCTGCGCCTTCTCCGCCTCGGGGATCATCGCCTTCGCCTCGGCGGAGGTGGCGCCGCCGATGACGACCAGCGCGCCGGACTTGTAGAGCTCCTGGGCTTCCTTCGCGGCGTACTCGGGGTGCGAGAGCGAGTCGCGGTAGTGCGCCTCGATACCCACGGGGGACTGCTTCGCGATCGCGTCGTCGAACGCCAGCGTGATCCCCGCCTTGAGCGAGGAGCCGTAGACCTTGTTCTCGCCGCTCTCCGGCAGGACGACGCCGACGACGACCTTCTGCCCGCATGCAGCGGTGAGCAACACGGCGGCCGCAGCCAGGCCAGCGGACGCACCCCTCATCCTCCACCTCCTCCGGTGGGACGACGCAAACCCCGCCCGTGCTTGTGCATTATAGAACTACCGCCGCGCCCGCCCCAAGCCGCGGGAGGCCTCAGGCGGCGGCGACCGGCGCGCGCGGCCGGGCGAGGAGCGCGACCATGGCGCCCGCCGCCGCCACCGCCGCGAACACGCCCCACACCGCGGCCCAACTCGGCGTCGCGTCGCGCAGCGCGCCGGCGAGCGCCGGCCCGGCCACCGCGCCGAGGTTCGACAGCGCGGTGATGAAGCCGAACGCGACCCCGACGCGCTCGGCCGCGACGAGCCTGGCGGGGAGCGAGTAGAAGGCGGGCGGGACGGCGGCGGCGACCGCGCCGAGCGCCGCCATCGCCGCCCACGGCCGCGTCGCGCCCGCGGCCATCAGCGCCAGCGTGACCGCCATCAGGCCCACCCCGCCGACGCACCACGCCTGCGGCCGGCCGGACCGGTCGATCGCTGCGCCCGCCAGCGGCGTGCCGACCATCGCCACCCAGGTGATCACGGTGGTGACGAGCAGCCCGGCCGCGCCGCCGCCGGCCCACTCCGGGGCGAACGTCGCGACGGCGGCGAAGGCGGCGAAGTAGAGCATCCAGGCCACACCGAGCGCGACCAGCGGCGGGGTCACGGCGCGGCGGACCGCCGGTCCCGGCCCGCCGGGGGCCGGCCCGATCGCCGCCGGCACCGCCGCCAGGTGGAGCGGGATCGCCGCCACCACCAGGGCGGCCAGCACCCCCATCTCGGCGCGCCATCCGACCCGCGGCGCGAGCCAGGGATGGAGCGAGAACAACACGATCATGCTCGCCGGGTAGGTGCCGGTGAACAGGCCCATGGCGAGCGCCAGCTCGCGCCCGGCGAACGCCGTCGAGACGAGGCGCGCGAGCAGGAGGTTCATCACCAGCCCGCCGACGCCGAACAGGAGGCGTCCGGCGAGGAGCCAGGCGAAGCCCGGCGCGGCCGCGAACGCCGCTGCCCCGAGGAGCATCAGCCCGAGCCCGCCCAGGCCCGCCGCGCGCGGCGCCCAGCGGTCGACCGCGGCACCGAGCGGCACCGACAGCGCGATCGCCGGCGCCGCGATCGCGCCCATCAGCAGGCCGATGTCGAGGTTCGACAGGCCGAACGCGGGGCGCAGGGTGCCGACCAGCGGCGGGACCGCGAAGAACGTCATGCCGACGGCGAAGAAGCTGACCATCGCGCTGGCGAGGATCCGCCAGCGCCGGCGGGCAAGCTCGGCTTGGTCGGCCACCGCGCGATTCTAGCCGCGGCGGGAGCCCGCGCCGCGTTCCGCCGGCGACCAGGCGGCGCCGCTCGCGGCCGGGCGCCGTCGCGCGCTCCTGCGACCGAGACTTCCTACGCGGATTCCTCGTTGACAAGCTCCGGCGCCGGCGGTATCACGGTGCGGTCCGACCCGCCGCGCCGGCCCCGGCGCGCGGCGTCGGGTGCGGCGTCGGTCGAGGGAGGTGCCCAGTGCTGCGGACGATCCGCTTCACCCTCAACGGCGCGCCTGTCGCCGTCACGGTGGACGACGCGCGCCGCCTGCTCTGGGTGCTTCGGTACGACCTCGGGCTGACGGGCACCAAGTTCGGCTGCGGCGAGGCGATCTGCGGCGCCTGCACCGTGCTGCTGGACGACGCCGCGGTGCGCTCGTGCGCGGTGCCGGTCGGGGAGGTCGCGGGTAGGCGCGTCGTGACGATCGAGGGGCTCGAGCGCGACGGCAGGCTCCACCCGCTGCAGCAGGCGTTCCTCGCGCACCACGCGTTCCAGTGCGGCTACTGCACGCCGGGGATGATCCTCAACGCGGTCGCCCTGCTGCTCAAGAAACCTCATCCGAGCCGGGCGGAGATCGTCGCCGCAATGGACGACAACCTCTGCCGCTGCGGCGCCCACACGCGGATCCTCGACGCGATCGAGTCCGCCGCGGCCGCCGGAGGCGCGCGGTGAGCGCCGGCGGGGGCGTCAGCCGGCGCGACTTCCTCGCCTCGCTCGGCGCCTCCGGGCTGCTCGTGCTGTTCCGCGCCGACGGCCTGCTCGCGCAGGAGCCGGGGCGGCTGCCCGCGCGCCAGGGCTACCCGAGCGACTTCAACGCCTACCTGCACGTCGGCGCGGACGGTCGCACCACCTGCTTCGTCGGCAAGATCGAGATGGGCCAGGGAGCGATGACGGCGCTGGCGCAGCTCGTCGCCGACGAGCTCGACGTGCCGTTCGAATCGGTCGACATGGTCATGGGCGACACCGACCGCTGCCCGTGGGACATGGGCACGTTCGGCTCGCTCACGATCCGCCAGTTCGGCCCGGTGCTGCGAGGCGCCGCCGCCGAGGCGCGCGCCGCGATCCTCGAGCTGGCCTCTGAGCGCCTCGGGGTGCCGGCCGCGCAGCTCCAGACACGGGACGGGGTGGTCAGCCGCACCGGGGATGCGGCGGCGCGCGTCACCTACGGCGGGCTGGTGCAGGGCAAGCGGATCGAGCGCCACGTCGCTGACATCAAGGTCAAGGAACCCGCCGCGCTGCGCGTCGCCGGCCGGCCCGCCCCGCGCAAGGACGCGCGCGAGAAGGTGACGGGTCGCGCGAAGTACGCCGCGGACATCGGACTCCCCGGGGTGCTCCACGCCCGGCTGGTGCGCCCGCCGGCGCACGGCGCGCGGCTGAGGGGCGTCGACACGAGCGCGGCCGAGGCGATCGACGGCGTGCGCGTGGTCCGGGACGGCGAGCTGATCGCGGTCCTCCACGAGCGCCCCGACGTGGCGGCGCAAGCGCTGGCGCGGGTCCGGGCCGAGTTCGACCACCCGGCGGCGACGGTGGACGACGCGACGATCTTCGACCACCTGGTCACGACGGCCGGCGAGCCCCAGGTGCTCGACGCGAGCGGCGACCTCGCGGCGGGCGAGAAGCTGGCGAGGAGCGTTTTCGAGCGCACCTACCTCAACGCCTACGTCGCCCATGCGGCGCTCGAGACCCACTCGGCCGTAGCCCGGTTCGCAGACGGCAGAGTGACGGTGTGGGCGTCGACGCAGACGCCGTTCGGCCTCAAGTCTCAGGTTGCCCAGGCGCTCGGGCTCGAGGCGGAGCGCGTGCGCGTGATCACGCCGTACCTCGGCGGCGGGTTCGGCGGCAAGAGCGCGTCGCGCCAGGCGGTCGAGGCGGCGAGGCTGGCGAGGCTGGTCGGCCGGCCGGTGCAGGTCGTGTTCGACCGCGCCGAGGAGTTCTTCTTCGACACCTTCCGCCCGGCGGCGGTGGTCAAGCTCCGCTCCGGCCTCGACGCCGCCGGCCGGATCGCATTCTGGGACTTCAAGGTCTACTGCGCCGGCGAGCGCGAGGCGACGTCGTTCTACGAGGTGCCGCACCGGCGGACCGCCTCGGCCGGCGGGTGGATGGGGCAGCAGCCGCCCGGCCTCCACCCGTTCGCGGTCGGGCCCTGGCGCGCCCCCTCGGTGAACACCAACACGTTCGCGCGCGAGTCGCAGATCGACGTGATGGCGGCGGCGGCGGGGGCCGACCCGCTCGCGTTCCGCCTCGCCCACCTCGGCAACCCGCGGATCGTCAAGGTGCTGCGGGCGGCGGCCCAACGGTTTGGGTGGGCGCCCAAGCCCGCGCCGAGCGGGCGCGGCTTCGGCATCGCCTGTGCGGCCTACCTCGGCACGTTCGTGGCGGCGTGCGCCGAGGTCGCGGTCGACCGCGCGTCCGGGAACGTCCGCGTCGAGCGGGTCGTCCTCGCGCAGGACATGGGCCTGGTCGTGAACCCCGACGGCGCCCGCCAGCAGATCGAGGGGTCGGTCACGATGGGCCTCGGCTACGCCCTCTCCGAGGAGGTCCGCTTCGCCGGCGGCGAGGTGCTCGACCGCAACTTCGACACCTACCGGCTGCCCCGCTTCTCCTGGGTGCCGAAGATCGATTCGGTTCTCGTCGGCGATCCCGCCGCGCCGCCGTCCGGGGGCGGCGAGCCGCCGATCGTGTGCATGGGCGCGGTGATCGCCAACGCGATCCACGACGCCTGCGGCGCCCGGCTGCTGCACCTGCCGATGACGCCGGCGCGCGTCAAGGCGGCGCTCGCGCACTCCTGAGCGCCGTGCGGCCCGCGCCGCCGGCGGCGCCTTGCTACATTGGCACGTTCGGCGCCGCGGCCGGCAGGCCATCGCGGCGCCCGGGAGGCGCCGTGAAGCTCCTCGCTTGCACCCCGCTCCTCGCGCTCGCGGCCGTCGCGCACGCCGCCGCGCCCGTCACCGTACCGGAGGCGACCGGCTACGCCCGCACCTCGACCTACGCCGAGGTCATGAGCTTCGTCGAGCAGGTCGCCGCCGGCTCCGACCTCGTCGCGATCACGACGCTCGCGACCTCGAGCGAGGGGCGCGCCATCCCGCTCGTCGTCCTCTCGAGGGAGCACGTCCGCACGCCGGAGGAGCTGCGCGCGACGGGCAAGCCGGCGATGCTGGTGATGGCCAACATCCACGGCGGCGAGGTCGAGGGCAAGGAGGCGTGCCAGATGTTGATCCGCGACGTGGCCGGCGGGCAGCTCGCCGCTCTCCTCGACCGCCAGGTGATCCTCGTGATCCCGATCTTCAACGTTGACGGCAACGAGATGCTCGGCCACAACCGCCACGACAAGGGTCCGGAGCTCGCGGGCCAGCGCTACAACGGGCAGACGCTCGACCTCAACCGCGACTACGCCAAGCTCGAGACGCCGGAGGTGCGGGGGTTGGTCCGCCTGTTCTCGACCTGGGACCCGGCGCTGTTCGTCGACATGCACACGACCAACGGCTCCTACCACCGCGAGCCGGTCGAGTACGCCACCTGCGCCGGCGCCAACGCGCCGCAGGCGATCGTCGACTTCATGTGGAAGCGCCTATTCCCCGCCGCCGCGGCCGCGCTCAAGGCCCAGGCCGGCTACGACAGCGTCCCCTACGGCGAGTTCGTCGACGGTGCCCACCCCGAGAAGGGTTGGGTCAACGACGCGATCGAGCCGCGCTACGGCACCAACTACGTCGGCCTCCGCAACCGGCTGGCGATCCTCGACGAGAACTACTCCTACGCCGACTTCCGCACCCGCGTGCTCGCCTCCTACGCCTACGTCCGCGCCGTGCTCGAGTTCACCGGCGCGAACGCCGCCGAGATCGCCGCCCTGGTGCGCCGGGCCGATGCCGAGACGGCGGCGCGGTTCGCCGCCGAGCCGTTCGCGACCGACGCCGTGCCCGAGAAGCTGTGGGACGTTACGGTCAAGGGCTGGGGGTTCACCACCGAGCCCACCACCCCCGAGGAGCGCTCCAAGTACTCCTGGCTCGGCGAGTTCAAGGTCAAGCCGACGGACGTGCCGCGCGACTACACCGTTCCCTACCTCGCGCGCCCGACGGCGACGCGCACGATCGCCCTGCCGGCCGGGTACGTGATCCTCCCGGGGGAGGACGACGCGGTGGCGAACCTGCGGGCGCACGGCCTCGTCGTCGAGAAGCTGCTCGCGTCCTGCCGGCTGGCCGCCGAACGCTGGACGATCGAGCGGGTCGAGCCGGCGAAGAGCGTGTTCCAGGGGCACGTGCGCCTGTCGCTGCCCGGGCACTTCGAGACCGCCGAGACCGACGTCCCCGCCGGATCGACGTACGTCGACATGCGGCAGCCGCTGGCGCGCCTGATCCCCACCCTGCTCGAGCCCGCCGCGCCCGACAGCCTGGCGGCGTGGGGCTTCTTCGACCGCGTGATCGTCCGCCAGTGGAGCAGCGAGCCGGCCGCCTACCCGGTGCTCCGCCTCCACTCGCGCCCGCCGGTGGCGACGATGGTGGCGGGCCGCGACTGAGGGCCCGACACCCCTCCGGGCCCGCCCGGACGCGCCGTACAATGGGACCATCACCGGACAGACCCGACGGTTGCGGACACCCTACCGCGCGCGTCCGGTGGAGGAGGCGGCGATGGGCAACCGCTGGAGTTCGATCCTGATCCCGGCCGCGGCTGCGGCGCTGGCGGGCGCGGTCGCGCTCGATGCACAGACGCCGACGCCGGCGCCGGCCGCGGCCAAGAAGCGGCCGGCCCCGGCGTGGAGCTCGCCCGACGAGGGCGGGTCGCGCTACGGCGGCGAGGTGCTGGAGATTTCACCCGAGGTCCTCGACCGCTTCGCCGCCGGGCTGGCGGCGGAGGAGACGGCGCGCAAGGCGATCGCGGCCAAGTCCGCGGCGATCAAGTCGCAGGCCGACTACGACCAGTGCAAGAGCAACGTGATGATGACGCCGGAGGGGATGAAGCTGCTCGAGGACTACAACACGGCGGTGAACGCCCACCCCAACGACTTCGCCGCGATGCAGAAGGCGGCGACCGCGATGAAGCTCAAGATGGACGCGATGACGGAGAAGGCGTGCGGTCCCGACCCGGCGGCGGCGAGCGTCAGCCTGCCGAACCTGCTCCGCGACGCCGAGACGGCCGCCGCTAAGGGCCAGGGGTTCACGCCGCGGCAGTTCGCGATCCTCAAGGAGCGCGTGCTCCCGCTCTGCCTCTCCGACCCGACGCCGCCGGGCGCCAAGGGCGTGAAGCTGCCGGGCCAGGGCAACGCTTCGTTCGTCTACACCGCCGCGGAGGCGGAGGCGCTGCGGCCGCGCTGCGAGTCGTTCCTCAAGGCGCTCAAGCCTCCCGCCAACTGAGCCGGCGTGGCGAGTCGCGCGGACCGCTTGCCGGCGATGCGGCGCACGGTGCTCGCCGTCGGTGCCGCCGTGGCGGCGGCCGCGGCCGGCCTCGCGGCCGACCTGCCGGACTCGAAGCTCGCCGTGCTCGACGGCGGCAGGTTCGTGACCTGGTGGCGCTCCGCGTCGGCACCGGCGCGTTGGCCGGCCGCCGATCCGGCGGTCTTGCGGGCCCTGGAGTGGGCGCCTTTGGGACCCGGCCTCGACCTCGCCGAGCTGACGATCGCCGGCAGCGGCGAGGCGTGGCGGCTGCGCGTCGTCGCCGCGCGCCTCGACCCGGCGCGGCTGCGCTTCGAGCTGGTCGAGGCGAGCCGCGATGGCGGCACCGTGGCGGACTGGACGCTCGACGGGCTGCCGGCCGGAGCCGTGCTGGGCGTGAACGCGGGCCAGTTCTCGGGCGGCCGCGCCTGGGGCTGGCTCGTCCGCGACGGCCGCCAGGCGCAGCCGCCGGGCGCCGGGCCGCTGTCGATGGCGTTCTGCGCCCTCGCCGACGGCGCGCTCCGGTTCGTCCCTGTCGACGCGATTCCGGCGGCGGCGCGGGGCCCCGTCGCCTGGGCGTTCCAGTCGTACCCGGTCCTGCTCGGCGGCGACGGCGAGGTTCCGGCCCAGCTCGCCGCGCCCGGCCTCGGCGTCGACCTCGCGCACCGCGACGCGCGCCTCGCGATCGGCGAGCTGCGCGACGGGCGGGTGCTGGTCGCGCTCACCCGCTTCGCCGCGGCGGGCGACGCGCTCGGCTCGCTCCCGTTCGGGCCCACCGTGCCGGAGATGGCCGCGCTGATGGGGGCGCTCGGCTGCCGGCGGGCGCTAGCGCTCGACGGCGGCGTCTCGGCCCAGCTCGCGCTGCGCGACGCCGCCGGCGCGCTCCACGCCTGGCGGGGGTGGCGGCGGGTGCCGCTCGCGCTCGTCGCCTTCCCGCGTTGAGCTAGACGGCGCGCGAACTCAGTTCCAGCGCGAAGGGTCGCCGTCGCCAGTCGCCCGGTCCGTCGACCCGGCATCTCCGGCCGCCCAGGCGCGGCGCAGCGCCGCGTCGCGCTCGCGCCGCCGCCTGATCGCGAGCAGGGCGAGCAGCGTGATGCCCATCCACAGCGCCGTCGCGCTGGTCAGGAACGGCACCCAGGTGTTCCACAGCGCCTCGCGGCGGAAGTAGACGGCGCCGAACGACTCGAGGGACTCGCCCGTCACCGCGCGGAACGCGCCGTCGAACGGCTCGCCGCGCCGGACTTCGGCCAGGATCCGACCGACCGCGTCGTCGCCCGCCGAGCGCAGCAGGTGGCGCACCAGCGCCGCCGCCACGGCGTAGCCCCGCGCTGCGCTCGTGCCGTCTCCGCCGAACGCGGCTTCGACCTCGTCGAGCGTCGCCGGGCCGCGCCCGATCGTGGCGAGCGCCACGCGGGCGCCGTCCTCGATCCCCCACTCGCGCGCCGCCACCGTCGCCGTGCCCTCGTCGAACCAGCGCGGCACCCGGCGGCCGCCGGCGGCGCGGCTCAGCAGGATGTGGGCGAGCTCATGCCGCAGCAGCGCCTCGAGCGTGCGGTCGGGGTACGACGGCACGCGCGCCGGGAAGAGGACCACGGTGTCCGCCGCGGGGAGGGCGTAGCCGCTCGCCCACGCCGGCGCGTCGCCCGCCTGCGGCGAGCGCTCGCCGGCGAGCACGACGCGGACGGGCGTCCCGAACGACGCGAGCCCGACCAGGCGCAGCAACGGCGTGGGGTCCTCGCCCGCGAGCGCGCGCACCGCGGCGGCCTGCCGTTCGAGCCCCGGCGAGGCCTCGACCCAAAAGACCGGCATGGCCGCGCCGGCCTCGGCGCAGGTGGCCGTCGCGACGGCGGCGAGGCCGAGGGCTGCGGCAAAGCCGCGCTTCACGCGCGGCGCGCGCTGCGACCGGAAGAACACCGCATCTTCAGGTTAGCCGATGCCGCCGGGCTCGGCGCGGCGAACCCGTCTCCGCGATGCGCCCGACCCGGCGATCGCCCCGAGGCTCGCCAACCCGTCCGGGTTACGCGCCGAGCTTTGCCTTGGCCTTGGCGCGAACGTACGCGAAGTTGACGGCGAGCCCGTTGAAGCTGGCGGCGCGCTCGAACGCCGCCCGTCCCGCCGCGGCGTTGCCGTCGGCGGCGTAGGCCTCGCCGAGCTCGAACTGCGCGCGCGGGTCCTGCTGGTTGGCCTGCTGCAGCTCGCGCACCGCGCCCGCGTTGTCGCCTTTGGCGAGCGCGACCAGTCCCGCAATCTCGTGCGACTGCCAGCGCTCGAACGG
Organism: Thermoanaerobaculaceae bacterium; assembly: GCA_035517415.1. Lineage (GTDB taxonomy): Bacteria > Acidobacteriota > Thermoanaerobaculia > Thermoanaerobaculales > Thermoanaerobaculaceae > DATIYW01. The sequence continues at coordinate 4,721 of DATIYW010000235.1, read as the reverse complement.
GACCTTGTGAATCTCCACCTGCATCGCGTACTGCTGCGCCAGCGTCGCGGCGCCGGCGACGTCCTTGCGCGCGAGCGCGACGCGCGCCCGGTTCGCCAGGTTGTTGCGGTGGGCGGCCTCCTTGACCTCCGCGCTGGCGTCGGCGAGGTCGATCGTCTTCAGGCCCTCGTCGTACTTCGCCAGCGCGGCGTCGGGCGAGCCGGACTCGAGCAGGATGGTGGCGATGAAGTTGAGGTCGCCGGACATCGCCACCCGGTCGTTCAGCTTGCTCGCGATCTCGTATTCGCGCTCCACCTCGCCAACGGCAGACTTGCCGTCGCCCTGGTGCAGGTATGCGACCGCGCCCCAGAAGTGCGCGACGCGCCTCTCGCCGTCGTTGCGCGCGATCGACTCGAGCTTGGCGAGCGCCTGGTGCGCCTCCTCGGGCCGCCCGGCGAACACCTCGTCGTTGGCGATGCCGACGTAGGAGGGCACGAAGTTGGCGTCGATCGCCAGCGCCTTGCGGTACTGCGCGATCGAGTCGTCGAAGCGGCCCGTCTTCATCAGCAGCTCGGCGTACGAGTCGTGCGGGTTCGGCTCGTTGGGGATCAGCTCGATGTACTTCTGGAACGCTTTCTCGGCCTCGCCGTAGCGCTCGAGGAAGCGCAGCGCGTAGCCGAGCTGGTTGTAGGGCTGCGAGAACGCCGGGTTGATCGCCGTCGCCCTCTCGTACTCGGCGATCGCGCGCTGCCACTCCTGGCGCCCGAAGTAGAAGCCGCCGAGCAGGTTGTGGACCCGCTCGTCGTCCGGGAAGGAGCTCGCGAGCGCACGGAGGTGGTCGAGCGCCTGCTTCGGCCGCCCGTTCGTGCCCGCCTCGAGCGCGCGGATCATGTGCGCCTCGCCCGGGCTCGCGCCGTCGGCCAGCGCCGCGGCCTTGCGCAGTGCGGCGAAGAAGTCGCCGGCGGTCGGCGCGCTCGTCGCCTGTCCGTAGTAGCCGAGGGCGAACTTCGGGTCCAGCGTCACCGCGCGGGTGAAGGCCGCGTACCCGTCGGTGGCGCGCAGCTTCTCGACCGCGTCGCGCCCATCGAGGTACGCCTTGCGCGCCTCCGCGGAGGTGGTCGTGATCGGCACCTTGACCGACTGGTCCCCCGCCGCCAGACACGGCCCCGCCGCCAGCGCGACCACACCGGCTCCAACCGCAAGCGCCAACACCCGGACGCTCCGAGCTCTCATGCCACGCCTCCTCTCCCGGCGCCGACGCCGCGCCGCACCCCGCGCGAGATGCGTGCGCCCGGGCCGGGACCGGACGCCGCTGCCCTCGCGGCTGGACTCGGGGTGAAGCTGCGACTCATCAGCATTGATGGGGTCTACGCAGGCCCGGCGGCCGGGTTTCACCCGGTTCGCGGAACACGGCCACGATGCGCGCCTGGCGCGCCGCCTGGGCGCGCGGGCGTCATGGCGGAGAGGCGACGCGCGACTCGAACGCCGCGGCGGTCGACTCGTACGCCGCGCGGACGCGTCGAAGGTGGTCGGCGAACGGGCCGAGCTGGTCGAGGGTGAGCGCCTGGCCGCCATCGCACAGCGCCGCCTCCGGCCGGGGGTGGAAGTCCGCCAGCACCGCGCAAGCCCCTGCCACCACGCCCTGCGCCGCGGCGTGGAAGACGTCCGGGATGCCGTCCGGGGACGCCAGCCGCGTCCCCACGCTGTGCGACGGGTCGACGCACACCGGCAGGCGCGTCTGCCGCCGCACCACCGGCACGTGGGCGAAATCGACGAGGTTGCGGTGCGGCTCGCCGAGGTGCGACTTGACGCCGCGCAGGCAGAACAGGATGCGCGGGTTGCCCTCGCTCGCGACGTACTCGCAGGCGTTGAGCGACTCCTCGAGCGTGATCCCCATGCCGCGCTTGAACAGCACCGGGAACTCCCGCTGCCGGCCGACCTGCTTGAGCAGCTCGTAGTTCTGCGCGTTGCGCGTGCCGACCTGGATCATCACGCCGGTGGGGTGCCCGGCGCGCTCGAGCGCGTCCCAGATCTCGTCGAGCTGCGACGCGTCGGTCGCCTCCATCGCGATCAGCTTGATGCCGTACCTGCCGGCCGCCTCGAACACCCACGGCAGGCACGCCTTGCCGAGCCCCTGGAAGTCGTAGGGCGAGGAGCGCGGCTTGTAGGCGCCCATGCGGGTCGTGACGATCCCCGCTGTGGCGAGCGCCGCCATCATCGCCTCGACGTGCTCGAGCGTGTCGACTGCGCACAGCCCGGCGAACAGGTGCAGGCTGCGGTCGTCGATCCGCACGCCGTTGTGCTCGAAGCCGACCGTCTCGTGGTTGGGGTCGTGGCGCCCGATCAGGCGGTACTTGGCCGACACGCGCACCACCTGGCGCACCCCGGGCAGACCCTCGAACGCGGCGGTGGGGATCGCCGCGGTCGAGCCGACCAGGTGCACCTCGGTGAACTGGTGCGTCGTCCCCTTGAACTCGTACGGCCGCACCGTCACGCCCGGATAGCGCGCCGCCGCCGCGTGGATCGCCTGCACCGTCGCCTTCTGCGTCTCCAGGTCGGGCTCGAGGATGATGATCATCGCGTTTCCCCCCGCAAACGAAAGGCCCTCCCGTCCGGGAGGGCCGTGGTTGCGAATCCGCCTGGGGCTCAGGCCGCCACGGACCCTCCGGCCTCGCCGGCGTAGAAGTAGCCGAACCAGAACCAGTCTGGACGGGACGCGCGGCGGTCGAACGGCATCGGCACCTGAACTCCGGGCGGCACTCTAGGCCGTGGGGTTGCGGCTGTCAACGCGGCTGCGGACCCCGGCGCGGCCGCGCGCCGGCCACCCCGGAGCTCGCTCAGCGCCTCGTCCGGCTGAGGCCCTGGAGCGCGCCCTGGTGCTGGGGGTCGAGCCGCAACGCGGCTTCGTACTCCGCCGCGGCGTCTCCGTCCCGCCTCGCCCTCTCGAGCGCGAGGCCGAGGTTGTAGTGGTAGCCGGCGACGTTGGGGTCGATCGTGATCGCCTCGGCGAACTCCCGAATCGACGCGTCGAGGGCGCCCTGGCGCGCCAGGGCGCCTCCCATCCCGTTGTGCGCCTCGGCGTAGTTGGGATCGACACGGAGGGCGGCGGCGAACTGGTTCACCGCCTCCCCGAACCGGCCCTTCCTCGTCAGGGCGTTGCCGAGGTTGTTGTGCGCCGGCGCAAAGTCGGGCCTGATTCGCAGCGCCTCCGCGTAATGGGCGATCGCCTCGTCCACGTTGCCCTCGCGCGCGAGCGCGATGCCGAGCTCGTCGTGCGCGCGGTAGTTGTCGCGCGTCGCCTCGACCGCCCGCTGCCACAGCGTGATGGTGTTCGTCCAGCTCGGCAGGTACGCCCTCGCGCAGGCGGCGCAGGCGAGCACCGCGCCGACCGCGACGACTCCCAACGGGGCGCCGCGCAGGCGCTCCGGCAGCGGCAGCTCGGGGATGAGCCAGGCGACCGCGATGAAGAGGCCGATCAGCGGCAGGTAGGTGTAGCGGTCCGCCCTGGCCTGGCCTCCCACCTGCACCAGCCCGATCACCGGCACCAGCATCCCGACGTACCAGAACCAACCGACGAACAGGTAGGGGCGGCGGCGAACCTGGAGGACCGCCGCGAGTGACGCGCCGGCGAGGAAGAGCGTTGCGGCCGCCACCTGCCACCCCGGGATCGACGCCGGGAGCGGATAGAGGGCGGCGAGCGACGACGGCCAGAGCATCTTCACGACGTAGGCAACGGCCGAGACGGCGGCGTTCTCGAGACGGAAGCCGAGCGGCATCCGGTCGAGCGGCACCACGGATCCGCCCCGTCGCTGCACGAGCAGCGTGATCACGCTCGAGGCAGCGGCCAGCGCGAAGAGCGGCATCTTCTCCCTCACCCGCGCGCGCCACGCCGAGAGGCTCCCCTGGTCCGTCGCCGGGAGGCGGCGCAGCGGCCAGAGGTCGAGCAGCAGCAGCACGAACGGCAGCGTCACCAGCATCGGCTTCGCCATCAGGCCGCAGGCGTACACGAGGACCAGGGTCACGTACCGCCGCACGTGGGGGCGACGCACGTACGCCACGTAGGCGGCGAGCGTCAGCATCGCGAACAGCCCGCTCAGGACGTCCTTGCGCTCGGCTACCCAGGCCACGGATTCGACGTGGAGGGGGTGGACGGCGAACAGCGCGGCCACGAACGCGCTGCAGCCCCGCGCCCCCGTCATCTGATGCAGGACGCCGAAGAGGAGGACGGTGCTGGCGAGGTGCAGGACGAGGCTGGTCAGGTGGTGCCCGCCCGGGTTCATGCCGAAGAGATCGACGTCCGACATGTGGGAGAGCCATGTCAGCGGATGCCAGTTGAACGCATGGCCCGTCGTGAACGCCCATGCCACGCCCCGCCAGGTCAGACCGTGCAGCACGTGCGGGTTGTCGGTCACGTAGTCCTGGTCGTCCCAGTTGAGGAAGCCGAAGTGGCCTACTGGCGCGTAGACGATCGCGGTGATTGCGACCAGCGCGAGAGAGAGCCAGAGTGCGCCGCCGGAGAACGCCGCCTGGACGAGGGAGAGCTGCGTTTGCGCCGGAGCGCCGGATCTGGCGCCGGGTGCCTCCTTCGCGGGCTTCCTGCGGCGGGCGGTCATTCGCGAGACGCCAAGCTTTCCTCTTCGGACCGAGCGATTCTAGCGGCGGCGCGGGCGCAGTCAATGCTCGACGCCGCCGCCCGTCGGGGTCGCGCGGCGACCGGCGCATGCGGCGGGAGGTGGGGACGG
>DATIYW010000234.1:0-3973 GCA_035517415.1 Thermoanaerobaculaceae bacterium | reverse complement strand
GCCGAGAATGGGCCGGATGCTAGGCGCGCGAGCCGGTCGCCCCGGAGGCGTACCCGGAGGGGACGTTGAGGATGCGAACCGGCGAGTGCAACAACGCAGACGGTCCGTTGTCGGCGGCGCCGTCCGACGCCGGCCGCGCTCCCGGTCAGTAGGCGTGACGGTGCCGCCAGAACCGGATCATGGTCAGCCACATGATCTTGAAGTCCAGCCCCAGCGACCAGTTGTCGATGTAGTAGAGGTCGTACGCGATGCGCTTGCGGATCGAGGTCTGGCCGCGCAGGTCGTGGACCTGCGCCCAGCCGGTGATCCCGGCGCGCACGCGATGGCGCGACATGTACTCCGGGTAGCGCTCGCGGAAGCGCGCGACGAACTCCGGCCGCTCCGGGCGCGGGCCGACCAGCGACATCTCGCCGCGCACCACGTTGACGAGCTGCGGCAACTCGTCGAGCGAGGTGCGGCGCAGCCATACCCCGACGCGCGTGGCGCGCGGGTCGTTGGCGCGCGCGAAGCGCGGCCCGGTGGCCGCCTCCGCGTCCGGGATCATGGTGCGGAACTTCACGATCCGGAACGGCTCGCCGTCGAGGCCCATGCGCAGCTGGCGGTAAAACACCGGGCCGCGGTCCTCGAGGTAGATGAGCACCGCGATCACGGCGAGCACCGGCGCGAGCAGCAGCAGTGCGAGGATGCCGATCGTCAGGTCCATCACCCGCTTGAGGAGCGTGTTCCAGCCCGCGAGCGGGATCTGCGTCAGGTTGATGACCGGGATGCCGTCGAGGTCCTCGACCCCGGCGCGGAGCGCGAAGTACTGCAGCAGGTCGGGGACCACCTGCACCGCGAGCAGGAGCGGCTCGGCGTGCTTGAGCAGCTTGATCGTCTTGTGCTGCGCGCCGAGCGGGAGCGCGACGTAGAGGAGGTCGACGCCCCGCTCCCGCGTCACCCGCTCGAGGTCCTCGAGGGTGCCGAGCACGGGCAGCCCGTCGAAATCCGACTGCAGCTTGCCCGGGTCGTCGTCGAGGAAGCCGACGACATCCAGGCCGAGCTCGCGGTGCTTGACCAGCTTCTCGGCGACCATCCGCCCGAGCACCCCGGCACCCGCCACCAGCGCCCGCTGGCGGTGCCGCGTGGACGCCCACACCCGCGCCATCGCGCTCCAGAACAGCATCCGGCCGACGACGACGAGCCCGACGTCGAGGATGACGAAGAGGGCGAGCACGACGCGCGAGTAGGTGAAGTCGCGGTAGAAGGCGAGGCCGGCGTTGAGGACGAGGGTGCCGATCACCACCGCGACGACGATCGCGAACGCCTCCTCGACCCGCGAGCGCAGCGGCCGGCCCTGGAGCAGGCCGCGGAAGTAGAACACCACCGGCCAGATCAGCGTGATGATCGGGAACAGCGCGAGGTACGGCCGAAACGGCGGCACGCCCTTGGTGATCGGCACGACCTCGGCGGTGAAGCGCAGGTAGTAGGCGAGGAAGAGGGCGACGTAGGTGGCGACGAGGTCGGTTGCGACCAGGCCGCTGCGGTTGATGCGGAGCTTCTCGCCGATCATTTCGCGCCGTCCGGCAGGACCCGTTCGAGCAGGTAGGCGAAGCGGCGGCGGAAGCGCTGCCGCGAGAAGCTCTCGGCGCGCGAGCGCAGTGCCGCGGCGTCGTGGCGGCGCGCGAGCACCTTGCGGCACGCGGTCACCAGCGCCGCGACCGAGCCGTCGGGCGCGAGCTCGCCGTGCTCGCCGCTGACCACCACGTCGGCGGTGCCGGTGCCGTCGATGCCGACCACCGGCGTGCCGCAGGCGAGCGCCTCGACCGTGACCATGCCGAAGTCCTCGACGTTCGGCACCAGCAGCAGCGCCGCGGCGCGGAACTCGTCGCGCAGGCGCTCCCGGCTCACCCGCGCGAGCAGCTGCGTCCTCGGCCCCGCGGCGCGCGCGAGCGAGCGGCGCATCGGCCCCTCGCCGATCACGTGCAGGTCGATCCCGAGCTCCCTCGCCACCGCCATGCCCACGTCTACCCGCTTATACGGAACCAGCGCGGCAACCATCAAGACGTGAGCGCCGCGCGCGCCGCCGGGGGTGAAGAACTCGGTGTCGACCGGCGGCGGGATCACCTCCGCGTCGCGCCGCCAGTAGCGCTCGATCCGCCGCGCCACCAGCCGCGAGTTGGCGACGAAGTGGTCGACGCGGGCGGAGGAGACGACGTCCCAGGTGCGCAGGCGCTCGAGCCGGGAGCGGAGCAGCGGGCGGAGCACGCGGGGGATCGTCCGCGCGTAGTCCTCGCGCTGGTCCCAGAGGTAGCGCATCGGCGTGTGGCAGTAGCAGACGTGGACCGCGCCGGGGGGCGGGATCACGCCCTTGGCGACGCAGTGGCTGGAGGAGATGATCAGGTCGTAGCCGTCGAGCTGGATGCCGGCGACGGCGTGCGGCATGAGGGTGAGGAGCTTGCGGTAGGCGCGGCCGCCGAAGGTGAGGCGTTGCAGGAACGTCGTGTGCACTGGGTGGCGAAGCAGCTCGCCGTCGAGGCGGTCGCGGCGGCAGAACAGCGTGTGGATCGGCGCGCCCGGGAAGAAGCTGGCGATCTCGGCGAGCACCGATTCGCCGCCGCGCATCCCGGTGAGCCAGTCGTGGACGAGCGCCACCCGCATCAGGCCGCCTCCGCCGCGACGCGGTAGGCCGCGAGCGTCGCCTCCGCCGTCTTGCGCCAGGAGAACGCGCGCGCCCGCTCCGCGCCGCGCCCGCCGAGCTCGGCGCGCAGGTCGGGCTGCTCGAGCAGCCGCCGCACCGCGCCGGCGAGCTCGACCACGTCGCGGGGGTTGACGCGCAGCACCGCGTCGCCCGCGACCTCGCGCACCGCGGCGATGTCGCCCGCCACCACCGGCACGCGGCACGCCATCGCCTCGAGCACCGGCAGCCCGAACCCCTCGTAGAGCGTCGGGTAGACGAACGCGGTCGCGCCGCGGAACAGCGCCGCCAGCTCGCGCCGCTCGACGTGACCGAGGCAACGCACCCTCCCGCCCAGGCCCATCGTCCCGGCTCGCTGCGCCAGCTCGCCGTCGGGCGGGAAGCCGCCCACCATGAGCAGGTCCGGGACGCCGCCGCGCCGGCCGAAGACGAGAAGTTGGTAGGCCTTGAGCAGCCCCTCGGCGTTCTTGTGCGGCTTGTGGTTGCCGACGTGGAGCAGGTACGGCCCGGTCACGCCGAGGCCTTCCCGTGCCGCCCGGTCCGCCGCCGGCTCGCCGTCGACGAGGAACTCGGGGTGGACGCCGTGGGGGATTACCCGCAGCCGCTCCTCGGTCGCGCCGAACAGCCGCTTGAGGTCCTCCGCGGTGGTGCGCGAACCGGTCACCACCACCCGGCCGCGGCGCACCGCGAGGCGGATCGACATGCGGGCGTAGGCGAAGCCGAGCGAGTGGGGCAGGAACTCGGGGAAGAGCACGTGGATGATGTCGTGCACGGTGACCACCATCGGGCGCGGGAACAGCACCGGCACGATGTAGTGCGGGACGTGCAGCACGCCGACGCCGGCGCGCAGGGCGGCGGCGAGGACGGCGAACTGCTCGCGGATCGTGTACCCCGCCGCGTCGACCTCGACCAGGCGCCAGCTCTCCGGGATCTCCGGGAGCAGGTGGCGGTTCTCGCTGCCCACCAGCAGGACGAGGCCGCCGTCGGGCTCGAGGCGCGCAAGCTCGCTCAGCAGGCCCTGCAGGTACGAGCCGATCCCGTAGTCGGCGAGCTTCCGCGCGTCCACGCCTACCCGTCGCATCGCGCGACATTCTAAGCCGAATCGCGACTTCGCTTCCGCGCCGCGCTCGTCTCACCGCCGCGGCGGCTCGGCGACGCGGGCGAGGAGCCGCCGCCAGGCCGCCAGCGGCTCCGCCCAGCCGAGCGCCCCGGCGCGCCGTCGGGCGGCGGCGCGGAGGCGCTCGCGCTCCTCGGGACGGAGCGCGGCGGTCAGCGCCTCCGCCAGCGCCGCCGCCTCGC
>DATIYW010000233.1:0-7894 GCA_035517415.1 Thermoanaerobaculaceae bacterium | reverse complement strand
GCGCGGTGGCTGCAGCGCTGGCTCGTCCCGGCGATCGGCGTGCTCGCGCTCGTTGGCTACGCCGCCGTCTACCGCTACGAGCTCAACGGCCCGCCGATCCGCTCCGACGCGGTCGGCTACTACGCCTACCTCCCGAGCTACATCCTCCTTCGCGATCCCTGGTTCGCGAGGATCGGTCCGCTTCTCCGCCGGCACGGCTACGCCGCAACCGACGAACCGCCGGCGTGGACAGGATTGCAGCCCGTCGCCGGGACCGGGCGCCGGCTCGATCAGTACACCATCGGCGAGGCGGTGCTGTTGCTGCCGTTCTTCGCCCTCGCGCACGCCGTCGCGTGTGCCGCCGGCGTCGCACCCGACGGGTTCACCTGGCCTTACCAGTTCGCGGTGTCCCTCGCCGGTCTCGCGTACGCCCTCCTCGGCCTGTATCTGACGCAGCGGCTGCTCGCCCGGTGGTTCTCCGCGCGGGTAGTGGCGGCGACCCTCTGCTGCCTGTGCTTCGGCACGAACCTCTTCCACTATGCGACCTACGACAGCGCCTTGAGCCACGCGTTCTCGTTCTGCGCCGTGACGGCGCTGCTTGCCGTCATCCCGAGGTGGTACCAGAACCCCTCGTGGCGGACTTCCGCGTCGCTCGGCGCGGTCTGTGCCGCCGTCGCGCTGATCCGGCCAACCAACGCGGTCGTTTTCGTCGCCGTCCCCCTCTTCGGGATCGCCGGCATCTCGGACCTCGCCGCCCGCCGGAGATGGCTACTCGAGCACCGCTCCGCGGTTGCGTTCGCTGCGGCGACGGTGCTGCTCGCCTTTTCCCCGCAGCTCCTGATCTGGCACGGCGCGACCGGGTCGTGGCTCGTCAACCCGCATCTGGGACAGGGGTTCGAGTTGCTGTCGCCGCGCCTGTTCAAGGTGCTGTTCAGCGTCCGCAAGGGTCTGTTCTTCTGGTCGCCGATGCTGGTGGGCGCGGTCGCCGGCCTCTGGCCGATGCGCCGCCTCGCTCGCGAGTGGGTCGCGCCGACGGCGGCCACCCTGGCGCTCGGCACGTGGGTGATCGCGAGCTGGCACGCGTGGGCCTATGGCGGCAGCTTCGGCCACCGCGGCTTCGTCGACCTCTACGCGTTCTTCGCGCTTGGCCTGGCGAGCCTCTTCGCGACACTCCGCTCGGTCCGAGCTCGCTGGACCGTCGGCGCGGTCGCGGCGGCCCTGATCGCGCTCTCGATCTTCCAGATGGTGCAGTACTGGAAGGGAATCATCCCCTTCGACAACACCAGCTGGGAGCTGTACCGGCGCGTCTTCCTCAGGCTGTGACCGCTTGCACGGCGCGCTGCGGGCGCCCCCGGCCGCGCCGGGTTCAGTGCTTCGCGGCCATCTGCTTGGCGAACTCCTCGGCGCCCCGCTTCTGCTCCTCCTCGGTCATCTCCTTGACCCGCGTCGCGATCGTCCAGCGGTAGCCGAACGGGTCGGCGACCAACGCGCAGCGGTCGCCCCAGAACATGTCGATCGGCGGGTTCGCCCCCTTGGCGCCGGCCTTGACCGCACGGTCGTAGGCGGCGTCGCAGTCCTTGACGTAGAGCCAGAGGCCGACCGGCGCCGGGCGCTCGGCGGACGGCGCGCCCGGCCCCATTCCCGGCATCTCGTCGTTGAGGAAGATCACCGAGTTGCCGATCTTGAGCTCGGCGTGCCACACCGAGCTGCCGTCCGGCGCCGGCGCGAGCATCAGCTGCTCGGCGCCGAACGCGGCCTTGTAGAAGTCGATCGCCTTCGCGCACCCCTTGATCGTGAGGTTCGGCGTCAACGTGTGCAGGCCCTTCGGGGTCGGGTTCACCTTCGCCATTCGTCCTCCAGAGGGGGATCGGGATTCCGCCAGGCTCGTCGCCACGACCGGGCCAACCTCCTCGCGGCGCGGGCGTATTCCGCGGAGAGCCTCGCGGCGGAGGCTTCCGCCGGCGCAAGGGCGGGGACCGTTTCGAGATGACTTCTCAGGACCGACATTGCCAGATCTTGACGAATCCTGATATCGCTCCTAGATTTGTTCATGGAGGCCGCTGCGGTCGAGTGCTGCGGCGGGCTCCTCGAAGATCCGGCGGCGCGTCGCCGCCGGAGGTCAGTCGCGGGGAATCGGGCCGCCTCCCGGCCAGCCCGGGCCAACGCGTCGCGCTGACCCGCCTGCTCCCGGGGCCGTCGGGGGCCAGCCGTCCAAGCCCTCGAACGGGTTCGCGACCCAGGGGGACAACATGTTCGACGAGATGCGTCCGCACCACACGGCCAGCGAGGTCTGGATGAAGCTGATGTGGTTGATCATCGGCATCGCCCTGGTCGTCTACCTGGCGCACTGGTTCTGGAACAGCCACTAGCCTCGCCCGGCGACGCGCGTCCTCGAGCCGGGCCTGTCGCGCGCCGCCGCCGGTCGCCGTCCGCGACCCTGTCGTCGGTCGCCGCGTCCCGTCGCCGACCGCGCCTCGACCGGACCCGAGGCGCCCCCTACTGCGCCGTGTAACCGCCATCGATCACCACCGCCTGGCCGGTGATGCCAGCCGCCTCGTCGCTCGCGAGGAACACGGCGTACGCCGCGACCTCCTCCACCGTCAGCAACCGGCGCATCGGCACGAGTGGGAAGATCACGTCCTCGAGCACCCGCTCGACCGGCACGGCTCGCGTCCGCGCGAGGTCGGCGAGCTGGTTGCGCACCAGCGGCGTGTCGACGTAGCCGGGGCACAGCGCGTTGACCGTGACGCCGTGTGCCGCGCCCTCCAGCGCCGCGACGCGGGTCAGGCCGATCAGCCCGTGCTTCGCGCTGTTGTACGCCGCCTTGCCGGCGAACCCGACCAGGCCGTTGATCGAGGCCATGTTGAGGATCCGCCCCCAGCGCCGCCGCTTCATCGCCGGGAACACGGTCCTCGTCGCGAGGAACGGCGCGACCAGCATGACGCGCAGGAGCAGCTCGAACTTCTCGGTCGGGAACTCCTCGAGCGGCGCGACGTGCTGCAGGCCCGCGTTGTTGACGAGGACGTCGACGCCGCCCCATTCGGCCGCGGTCGAGTCGATCGCGGCGTGGAGCTGCGCCTCGCTCGTGACGTCGCACCGGACGCCGGCGGCGGTGTCGCCCCGCTCCCCGATCTCGGCCGCGACGCGACGCGCCGCGTCCCCGTCGAGGTCCGCCAGGCACACCCGTGCGCCCTCGCGCGCCAGCCCCCGCGCGACCTCGGCGCCGATCCCGCTGCCGGCGCCGGTCACGAACGCGACGCGTTCCGCGAGCCGTCCCGCCATCCCCCACCTCCTAGAACGAGCGCTTGAGCAGCGCGATCACCTCGCCGACGATCCCGCGCCGGAACGCCAGCACGCAGACGACGAACACGCTTCCCGTGATGATCGTGACGAGCGAGCCGAAGCCGGCGAGGTAGTTCTCCAGCGAGACGACGAGCAGCGCGCCCACCGACGGGCCGATCGCCGTGCCCATCCCGCCGAGCAGCGTCATCAGCACCACGGCGCCGGAGCGGTGCCAGTGCGCGTCGGAGAGCGTCGCCGACTGGAACACGAGCGCCTTCATCGCCCCCGCCAGGCCGGAGAGCGCGGCCGAGATGACGAACGCGAGCAGCTTGTAACGCTCGACGTCGTAGCCGAGAGACACCGCACGCGCCTCGTTCTCGCGGATCGCGCGCAGGACGTGGCCGAACGGCGAGTGGATGGTGCGGTGGATGATCCAGAAGCCGAGCAGGAAGAGCGCGAACACGAAGTAGTACATCGCCAGGTTGTCGTCGAGGCGGACGACGCCGAGGAGCGCGCCGCGCGGCACGCCTTGCAGCCCGTCCTCGCCGCCGGTCCACGGCATCTCGAGGACGAGGAAGTAGACCATTTGCGCGAAGCCGAGCGTGATCATCGCGAAGTAGATCCCGGACCGGCGGATCGCCAGCGCACCGAAGACCAGGCCGAGCAGCGCCGCCGCGAGCGTGCCGGCGAGGATGCCGAGCTCGACCGGCAGGCCCCACGCCTTCACCGCCTCGGCGGCGAGGTAGGCGGAGGCGCCGAGGAACGCGGCGTGGCCGAACGAGAGCAGGCCGGCGAAGCCGAGCAGCAGGTTGAACGCGCTCGCGAACAGCGCCAGGCAGAGGACGTCCATCGCGAACACCGGGTAGACGAGGAACGGCGCCGCGAGGCCGAGCGCCACCAGCAGCGCATAGCCCCACGCCGTTGGGTCGGAGCGCCATCGCGGCCGGGCGCGGTCCCCGCCCGCCGCGCTCACTGCGTCCTGCCGAACAGCCCCGCCGGCCGGAGCAGGAGCACGAGCGCCATCACGACGAAGATCACGACGTCGGACGCGGGCGCGAAGAGGAACTTCGTCAGCCCCTCGACCAGGCCCAGGCCGATCCCGGTCACGATCGAGCCGAGGATCGAGCCCATGCCGCCGATCACCACCACGGCGAACACCACCATGATCACGCCCGAGCCCATCAGCGGCGTGACCTGGTAGATCGGCGCCGCCACCACGCCCGCGAACGCCGCCAGCGCCGCGCCGAAGCCGTAGGTGAGCGTGAACATGAGCGGCACGTTCACGCCGAACGCCTGCAGCAGCGTGGGGTTCTCGGTGCCGGCGCGGAGGTACGCGCCGAGCCTGGTCCTCTCGATCACCGCCCAGCTCGCGAGGCAGACCGCGAGCGCGACCAGCACCGCCCACCCGCGGTAGCGCGGCAGGAACATGAAGCCGAGGTCGTAGCCGCCGCGCAGCCACGCCGGGACCGGGTAGGAGTTGCCCGAGATCCCGTAGAGGTTCTGGAACACGCCCTCGACGACGAGGGCGACGCCGAAGGTGAGGAGCAGGCCGTAGAGCGGGTCGAGGCGGTAGAGGCGGCGCAGCATCAGCCGCTCGAACGCCATCCCGAGCAGCCCCACCGCTGCGGGCACGAGCAGGAGCGCCCACCAGTAACCGATCCCGAGGTAACGCAGCGCGATCCAGGCGAGGAACGCGCCCAGCATGTACTGCGCGCCGTGGGCGAAGTTCACCACGTTGAGGAGGCCGAAGATGATCGCCAGGCCGAGGCTCAGCAGCGCGTAGAACGAGCCGTTGATCAGCCCGACGAGGAGCTGCCCGGCGAGCGCCTGGATCATCCCGGCCGCGGTCCCGACGCCGACGCTACTTCTTCACCAGCGGGCACGCCGGATCGAGCGGCTGGAACGCCTCGGCGGCCGGGATCGTCTTGACGATCTTGTAGTAGTCCCAGGCGTACTTCGACTCCTCCGGCGACTTCACCTGCGCCAGGTACATGTCGTGGCGGTGCAGCCCGTCGGGGCCGATGCGCCCGCCGCGGGCGAAGAAGTCGTTGACCGGCATCTCGCGCATCTTCGCCATCACCGCGTCGGCGCCATCGGTGCCCGCCGCCTTGACCGCCGCGAGGTAGTGCGACACCTCGGAGTACACGCCGGCCTGCACCATCGTCGGCATCCGCTTGGCGCGCTCGAAGAAGCGCTTCGACCACTTGCGGCTGGCGTCGTCGCGGTCCCAGTAGAACGCGGTGGTGAGGTACATCCCCTTGGCGGTCTGCAGGCCGAGGCTGTGCACGTCGGAGAGGAACACGAGCAGCCCCGCCAGGCTCTGCTTCTTGGTCAGGCCGAATTCGTTCGCCTGCTTGATCGAGTTGATCGTGTCGGCGCCCGCGTTGGCGAGGCCGACGATCTTCGCGCCGGAGGCCTGCGCCTGCAGCAGGTAGGAGGAGAAGTCGGTGGTCGGGAACGGCGCGCGCACGTCGCCGAGCACCTTGCCGCCCGCCGCGAGGACCACCTTGGTCGTGTCCGCCTCGAGCGACTTGCCGAAGACGTAGTCGGCGGTGATGAAGAACCAGCTGTCGCCGCCCTGCTGGACCACCGCGCGCCCGGTGCCGGCCGCCATCGCGTAGGTGTTGTAGGTGTAGTGCACGTTGTAGGCGGTGCAGTTCGCGCCCTCGATCGGCGTCGAGCCGGGGCCGGAGAGCAGCGTGATGCGCTTCTTCTCCGCCGCGATCGGCATCACCGCCAGCGCCGTGGAGCTGGTGACGAGGTCGGCGATCGCGTCGACCTGCTCCTCGTCGAACCACTTGCGGGCGATGCTCGAGGCGATGTCCGCCTTGTTCTGGTGGTCCGCGCTGATGACGAGGATCGGCTTGCCCAGCACCTTCCCGCCGAAGTCCTCGACCGCCATCTGCGCCGCGATCAGCGACCCCGGCCCAGCGAGGTCCGAGTAGGCGCCGGTCATGTCGGTCAGGACCCCGAGCTTCACCACTCCGCCTGAGACCTGGGCGCCCGCCGACGCGGCACCGCCGAGCACGAGCAGCACGCCCAACGTCGAGTTGCGAATCAGCCTTGCCATCGTTCCCCCCTTCTGCGCCCCGCTCCCTCACACCCCGAGGAAGCGGTGGAGCCCGTCCATGCGCCGTTCCAGGTCCGCACGCGGGACCATGTCGACGATCCGCCCGTGCTCGATCAGGTAGTGCCGGTCCGCGAGCGGCGCCACGAAGCGGAAGTTCTGCTCGACCAGGATCATCGTCAGGCCGCGCTCGCGCAGGCCGCGGACCGCCCCGGCGAGCGTCTTGACCACCACCGGCGCCAGCCCCTCGGTGATCTCGTCGAGCAGCAGCAGGCGCGCCCCGACGCGCAGGACGCGGGCCATCGCCAGCATCTGCTGCTCCCCGCCCGACAGCCGCGTCCCCGGGCTGCGCCGGCGCTCGTGCAGCTCCGGGAACATCGCGTAGATCTCCGCGTCGCCGAGCCCGCCGGAGCCGAGGCGCGGCAGCAGCCGCAGGTTCTCCTCGGCGGAGAGGCTGGCGAAGATGCCGCGCTCCTCCGGGCAGTAGCCGATGCCGAGGTGGACGATGCGGTGCGGCGGCCAGGCGATCGTCTCGCGGCCGTTCATCATCACCGAGCCGGAGCGGCGCGGCAGCAGGCCGAGGATCGCCTTGAGCGTGGTGGAGCGCCCCGAGCCGTTGCGTCCGAGCAGCGTGACCACCTCGCCGCGGCCGACCGCGAGGTCGAGCCCGTGGAGCACGTGCGACTCGCCGTAGAACGCGTGCAGGTCGGTGACGCGCAGCAGCTCGTGGCGGGGCGCGAACGCGCTGCTCACGGCTCGCCCCCGATGTACGCCTCGAGCACGGCGGGGTCGCGCGAGACCTCCGCGTAGCTCCCCTCCGCGAGCACGCTGCCGCGCGCGAGCACGGTGATGCGGTCGCAGAGGTCGGCGACCACCGAGAGGTTGTGCTCCACCATCAGCACCGTCCGGCCCGCCGAGGCTCGCCGGATCAGCGCCACCACCCGCGCGACGTCCTCCTGGCCCATCCCCTGCGTCGGCTCGTCGAGCAGCAGCAGCTCCGGCTCGAGGGCGAGCGTGGTCGCCAGCTCGAGCGCCCGCTTGCGACCGTACGGCAGCTCCACGGTGGGCGCGTCGGCCGCGTCGGCGAGGTCGACCGCCGCCAGCAGCTCCATCGCGCGACCGTCGAGCGCGGCCAGGCTGCGCGACGAGCGCCAGAAGCGGAACGTGCCCCCTCGCGAGCGCTGCAGCGCCACGCGCACGTTCTCGCGAACGCTCAGGCGCGGGAACACCGCCGAGATCTGGAACGAGCGGACCAGCCCCCGGCGCGCCACCTCGGCCGGCCGCAGCCGCGTCACGTCCTCGCCGTTGAATTCGATCGCGCCGCGGGTCGGCTGGAGGCATCGGGTGACGAGGTTGAACACCGTGGTCTTGCCGGCGCCGTTGGGACCGATGAGCGCGTGGATCGCCCCCTGCCGGACCTCGAGGTCGACGCGGTTGACCGCGACGAAGCCGCGGAACTCCTTGGTCAGCCCGCGGGTTCGGAGGATCGCCTCCCCACCCATGCCGCCCTCCCGCCGCCGCCCCGGCGGCCGCGCCGCGGGCGTCCGAGCGATTTCGACTGAGTTG
>DATIYW010000232.1:0-24495 GCA_035517415.1 Thermoanaerobaculaceae bacterium | reverse complement strand
GTCGCGCTCGCCCGCGGGTGAGACCGAGACCCGGTTCTGCGGGAAAAACACGGCGCGGATTATAGACACAGCCCCGGTCGCCGCACGCGCGCGCCTTCCGCCGGCGCGCTGGCCGGGGCCACCGCGCGGTGGTACCGTTTGCCGCGACCAGCGGCGGCGGCGCGACCCACGCGCTCGTCGCGCGCCGCGGAGGAGGGCTCAAGCGGATGTGCGGCATCGCCGGGATCTTCGCCTTCGACCCGCGCGCCGGCTCCGTCGACCGCGACGAGCTGCGGCGGATCCGCGACGCGATGGCGACGCGCGGTCCCGACGGCGAGGGCGAGTGGCTCTCCGCCGACGGCCGCGTCGGCCTCGCCCACCGCCGCCTCGCCATCATCGACCTGTCGGACGCCGCCGCCCAGCCGATGCTCGCCGCCGACGGCAGCTGCGCGATCACCTTCAACGGCGAGATCTACAACTACCGCGAGCTGCGCCGCGGCCTCGAGGCCGCCGGGCACCGCTTCCGCACCACCTCCGATACCGAGGTGCTCCTCGAGATGTACCGCGCCAAGGGCGCCGCGATGCTCCCCGAGCTGCGCGGCATGTTCGCGTTCGCGCTGTGGGACGCCGCCAAGCGCCGACTGCTCCTCGCCCGCGACCTCTACGGCATCAAGCCGCTCTACGTCGCCGCCGCCGACGGGACGGCGCGGGTGGCGTCGCAGGTGCGGGCGCTGCTCGCCGGCGGTCGGGTCGGCCGGCGGCAGGACCCCGCCGGCGTCGCCGGGTTCTTCCTCCGCGGCGTGATCCCCGAGCCCTTCACGCTCTACCGCGCGATCCGCGCGCTGCCGGCTGGCTCGTTCGCCTGGGTCGACGAGCGCGGCGTGAGCGAGCCGGAGGCGTTCGCCTCGGTGCCGGCGATCCTCGCCGACGCGGTCGAGCGCGCGCCGGCGCTTTCCGACGAGGAGCTGCAGGCGCGCTTCCGCCACGCGTTCCTCGAGTCGGTCCGCTACCACCTCGTCGCCGACGTGCGGGTCGGCGTGTTCCTCTCCTCGGGGCGGGACTCGACCTCGCTCGTCGCGCTCGCCCGCGAGGCGGGCGCGACCGATCTCAAGACCGTGACGCTGACGTTCGCCGAGTACCAGGGCACGCGCCGCGACGAGGCCCCGCTCGCCGAGGAGGTCGCGCGCCACTACCGCACCGACCACTCGACGCTGCTCGTCAGCAAGTCCGAGTTCGTCGCCGAGTTCCCGCGCGTGATCGAGGCGATGGACCAGCCCACCGTCGACGCGGTCAACTCATACTTCGTCAGCCGCGCGGCGAAGCAGGCCGGGCTCAAGGTCGCGCTCTCGGGGACCGGCGGCGACGAGCTGCTCGGCGGCTACGGCACCTACCGCAAGGTGCCGTGGATCGTGCGGCTGGCGCGCTGGCCGGCGAAGGTGCCGCTGCTGCCGGAGGCGGTGCACCGCGGCTACCTCGCGCTGGTGCCGCACAAGAGCCCGCACATCAGCCAGAAGAGCGGCGCGGTGTTCAAGTACGGCGGCACCTACCCGGGCGCTTACTTCCTCAAGCGGGCGGTGTTCATGCCCTGGGACCTGCCCGAGCTGATGGGCGCGGAGGCGGCGCGCGAGGGTCTCGAGCGGCTCGACATGCTCGGCGTGATCACCCGCGCGCTCACCCCCGACCCGCGCCAACCGTTCGCCCGCATGGTCGCGCTCGAGTCGTGCATCTACATGCGCGACCAGCTGCTGCGCGACATCGACTGGGCCAGCATGGCGCACTCGATCGAGGTGCGCGTGCCGCTCGTCGAGCACCACCTCCTGCGCGAGGCGGCGCCGCTGCTCGTCCACTCCCGCGGCGACCGCAAGCTCTACCTCACGCGCAGCCCCTCCGGCGGGCTGCCCGCGGCGATCCACACCCGCGGCAAGACCGGCTTCTCGGTGCCGGTACGCCAGTGGATGCTGGGCGGGGAGCGCGGCGGCAAGGGCGAGGAGTTCGGCATGCGCGGCTGGGCGCGGCGCCTCTACGACATGGCGTTCCGCCCCGCCGACGGCATCTGAATGCGGGTCCTCGCGCTGCACAAGCCGCGCGGCGTGCTCTGCTCGACCGTGCGCGAGGGCGGCGCGGAGACCGTCCACGGCCTGCTCCCGTCCGGCTGCCGCGGCTGGTTCGCGGTCGGCCGGCTCGACAAGGACTCCGAGGGGCTCCTCCTGTTCTGCGACGACACGCGGCTGGCGCAGCGCCTGATGGACCCGGGCAACCTCGACAAGACCTACGTCGTCGCCGTCGCCGGCTTCCCCCGCGATGAGGATCTCGCGGCGATGCGCGCGGGCGGGCTGGTGATCGACGGCAAGCCGGTCGGGCCGGTCGCGGTGCGGCGGCTGGGCAAGGCGCCGCGCGGCGGCACGCGCTTCGAGGTCGTCCTGCGCGAGGGGCGCAACCGCGAGATCCGGCGGCTGTTCGCCGCCGCCGGGTTCCGCGTGCGGCGGCTGGTGCGGGTGGCGGTCGGGCCGATCCGGCTCGGCGAGCTCGCCGCCGGCGCGAGCCGCGAGCTCGCCGCCGAGGAGGTCGCGGCGCTGGTGGCGGAGCTCCCGCCGCGCGCTCCGGCGTGAGGCTCGTCGACCCGAGGACGGCTCAGGCGCGCGGGAAGGCGGGCGCCGCGCTCGGCAGGCTCGCCGCTGGGGGCACCGCGTTCGGCAGCGGCCATGGCAGCGCCGCGCGCCAGCGCCGGACCGCCTCGAGCGCGAACGCGGCGGCCGCCTTGCGCCGGTTTCCCTTGTCGCGCGGCAGCTCGACCGGCGGGTCGACCATCAGGCCCCAGGCGGCGTTGGCGGGCTGGAAGCGGTGCGGCGGGCGCTCGGTGAGGTGGCGGATGAGGCCGCCGTGCGCGGTCCAGCCCGGCAGCCGCTCCACCGCGGCGCCGGCCAGCTCGGCGGCGAGGAAGAGGCCGGCGAGAAGCCCGGTGGCGGCGGACTCGACGTACCCCTCGACGCCGGTGAACTGGCCGGCGAGACGCACGCGCGGGCGCGCCACGAGGCGGAGCTGGGCGTCGAGGTGGCGCGGCGCGCAGATGAACGTGTTGCGGTGGATCATGCCGAAGCGCACGAAGCGGGCGCGCTCGAGGCCGGGGATCGTGCGAAGTACCGCCTGCTGCGCCGGGATCGTCATGCGGGTCTGGAAGCCGACCAGGTTCCAGTGCTCGGCGGCGAGGTCGTCGCGGCGGAGCTGCACGACCGCGTGGGGCACGCGGCCGCTGCGCGGGTCGCGCAGGCCGACCGGCTTCATCGGACCGTAGCGCAGCGTGTCGAGGCCGCGCTCCGCCATCACCTCGACCGGTAGGCAGCCCTCGAAGTAAGGCACGCCCTGCTCGAACTCCTTGAGCGGGACCTTCTCGGCCTGCCGCAGCGCGGCGACGAAGGCGACGTACCCGGCCTCGCTCATCGGCGCGTTGAGGTAGTCGTCGCCGCCGCCCTTGCCGTAGCGCGAGGCGAGGTAGAGGCGATCGAGGTCGAGCGAGTCCGCGGCGACGACCGGCGCGATCGCGTCGAAGAACGCCAGCGAGCCCTCGCCGAGCAGGGCGACGAGCGCGTCGTGGAGCGCGGGGGCGGTGAGCGGGCCGGTGGCGACGATCGCGTCGCCGTCCGGGACCTCGCGCGCCTCCTCGCGCACCACCTCGATGCGCGGCTGCGCGGCGATCGCGGCGCCGACCGCGGCCGCGAACGAGGCGCGGTCGACGGCGAGCGCGTCGCCCGCGGGCAGCGCGGCGGCACGCGCGGCGGCGATGACCAGCGAGCCCATCGCCTCCATCTCGCGCTTGAGCAGCCCGACCGCGTTCTCGGGGTTGTCGGAGCGCAGCGAGTTCGAGCACACCAGCTCCGCGAGCTCGCCGGTGCGGTGCGCCGGCGTCGTCACGCGCGGGCGCATCTCGAGCAGGCGGACGCGGACGCCGGCGGCGGCGAGCTGCCACGCCGCCTCGCACCCGGCGAGCCCGCCTCCGACCACCGTGACGATCCGCTCGCTCATGGACCTGGGTCCGGGGTCCGGGGTCCGGGGTCCGGAAGCACGCCTTCGGGTCGCGCCGAGACCCGCGCGGGACCGAATCGGGCAGCTGCCTGCGGGCAACGCTTCACGAGCGAGCGACTCCTCGATCCGGGTTCGATCGCGGCGGGCGCCGCGCGCGAGGCGTCAGCGCTCCGCGGGGCTCGCCCCGGTCCCCGGTCCCCGGTCCCCGGACCCCTGCTCCTCGGCGGGACCGCGCCAGCCGCAGCCTTCCTTCGCGCACACCCATTCAACACCCTTGCGGACCGATTTCTTTTCCATCACGAACGGCGCGCCGCACGACGGGCAGGCGTGGAGCACCGGCTTGGCGGGGAGCGTGAACGTGCACTTGGGGTAGCGGTTGCACCCCCAGAAGCTGCGCCCGCGCCGCGAGCGCTTCTCGACCACCTCGCCCTCGCCGCATTCCGGGCAGCGCACGCCGGAGGGGGTGTTGGGCGAGGCCTTGCCGGCGACGATGCGGCGCGTACCCTTGCAGGCGGGGTAGCGCGAGCAGGCCCAGAACTGGCCGAAGCGCGAGCGCTTGAGCACCATCGGCGAACCGCACTCCGGGCACTCGGGCGCCTGCTCCGCGATCGCCGCCGGGGCGCCGGGCTCGCGCGTGGTCTTGCACTCCGGGTAGCGCGAGCAGGCGAGGTACTCGCCGTAGCGCCCGAAGCGGAGCAGCATCGGCGAGCCGCAGGTGGGGCACTTCTCGCTCGTCTCGACGCCCTCGCGCCGGACCGACGCCATGCCCTCCCGCGCCCGCTCGAGGTCGGCGGTGAAGCTCGACCAGAACCGCGCCAGCGCCGCCCGCCAGTCGAGCTTGCCCTCGGCGATCTCGTCCAGTTCCTCCTCCATCCGCGCGGTGTAGCGCTCGTTGATGAGGTCGCCGAACGAGCCGACCAGCAGCCGGCTGACGAGCTTGCCGAGTTGGGTGGGGTAGAACGACCCCTTCTGGCGCTCGACGTAGGAGCGGTCCGAGAGCGTGGCGATGATCTGGGCGTAGGTCGAGGGCCGGCCGATGCCGTTCTCCTCCAGCGCCTTGACCAGCGTCGACTCGGTGAAGCGGGGCGGCGGCTGGGTGAACTTCTGCGCCGCGGCGAGCTCCTTCAGCCGCAGCGCGTCGCCCTCGGCGAGCGCCGGCAGCCGCTTGGCGGTCGGCTCCTCGTCCTCCTGCTCCTGCGCGGGCTTCTCGCTCGGCGGCGCCTCCTCCTCGCGGTAGACGCGGAGGAAGCCGGGCGCCACCTCGACCTCGCCCTTCGCCTTGAAGCCGTAGCGCCCCGCCTCGACCACCACGTCGGTGACGTCGAACTGCGCCGGGGTCATCTGCGAGGCGACGAAGCGCTGCCAGATCAGGGTGTAGAGCTTGAGCTCGTCGGCTGAGAGCCAGCGCGCCACGACGTCCGGGGTGCGCGCCGGGTCGGTGGGGCGGATCGCCTCGTGGGCGTCCTGCGCCTCGGAGCGGTTCTTGAAGAAGTTGGGCTTCTCCGGGAGCGAATCGGCGCCGAACGTGGCCGCGATCAGCTCGCGGGCGGCCGCCAGCGCCTCGGCCGCGACCCGCACCGAGTCGGTGCGCATGTAGGTGATCAAGCCGACCCGCTCGCCGCCGCCGAGGTCCACGCCTTCGTAGAGCTTCTGCGCCAGCTGCATCGTCTTGCGCACCGGGAAGTGGTGGCGCGCGTAGGCCGCCTGCTGGAGCTTCGCGGTCACGAACGGGGGCGCCGCGCGCTGCTGGCGCCGGCGTCTCGCCACCTTGCCGACGACGAAGGACGCGCCGTCGAGCTCGGCCCTCACCGCGGCGGCGGTGTCGGCGTCGTGGACGGTGAACTTCTTGCCGCCCCGCAGCGCCAGGCGCGCCACGAACGGCGGCGGCTGCGCGGCGGCGAGGTGGGCGTCGAGGTGCCAGTACTCCTCCGGCACGAACGCCTCGATCTCGCCCTCGCGGTCGCAGATCATCTTGAGCGCGACCGACTGCACCCGCCCGGCGGAGAGCCCGCGCTTGACCTTGTCCCACAGCAGCGGCGAGATCTTGTACCCCATCAGCCGGTCGAGCACCCGCCGCGCCTGCTGCGAGTCGACGAGGTGGAGGTCGAGCGGGCGCGGGTGGGCGACCGCCTGGGCGACCGCGCGCTTGGTGATCTCGTGGAACAGCACGCGCTCGACCGGCTTGTCGAGCTCGCCGAGGAGCGCGGCGATGTGCCAGCCGATCGCCTCGCCCTCGCGGTCCGGGTCGGTGGCGAGCAGCACGCGCTCGGCGCGCCGGGCGGCGGACTGGATGTCGGCGATGACGCGGCGCTTGGCGGGCAGCGCCTGGTAGACCGGCTCGAAGCCGTGCTCGACGTCGATGCCGAGGTCGTTCTTGGGCAGGTCGCGCACGTGGCCGACCGAGGCCACGACGTGATAGCCCTTGCCCAGGTACTTGCCGAGCGTCCGCGCCTTGGCGGGCGATTCCACGATCACCAGCGAGTCGGCCAAGCTTCCTCCGGTGCCAGACTCTAACAGCGGTGTCAAGCGACTCCCGGCCGGCTGCGGCCGGACGCGACGCGGCGCCGCGGCCGCGGACCCGGCGCGCCGGTCGCGGTCGGGCCCGCCCACCGCGCCGGGAACGTACCGTCCTCGATCGGGGACGGGCGCGCGTCCGCGGAGGCCCGGGCGGGCGTAGAATTGGGTTGAGGTTGCGTCTCGATTGGCGCGATGATGGCACGTCGCTTGCTAGCCCGTGCCGTAACGATCCGCCGGAACGACGGAGGGAGATCGAACCATGAGAACGCCGCGAACCTGGACCATCGCAGCCGCCGCCCTGGCGGCGGGCTCCGCGCTCGCCCTGCTCGGATGCACGACGGCGACGCCGACCGAGACGCCGGGGGTGGACCGCCTCGGCACCACCGTGCTGCGCTACCGCGGACCCGAGGTCGACGTCGTGCTCAGCTATCGCATGCCGTCGCTCGGGGTCGGCGGCGACTGGCTGTTCCTCGACCTCGCCATCAGCGGCAACACGCGCGATTCGGTCGAGGTCAAGCGCGACCGCATCGCCGTGCGCGTGCCGTCCGGGGACGTCGTCGGCCTCGCCAGCCAGCAGGAGTTCGGCGAGGCCTACCCGGAGCTCGCCTCCGCGCTGCAGCGCGCCAGCGTGGCGGAGGAGCCGCTCGACTACTGGGCCGGGCGGCGGCTGGCGAGCCTCGACTTCCTCAAGGTGCCCGGCACCGGCCTCTCGCTCCCCTCGGAGTGGGTGAACGACCAGGTCGTCTACCAGGGGCACCTCTACTTCTTCCTGCCGGGCGGGGTCCAGCCGGGGCGCTACGAGCTCCGCATCGACCTGCCCGAGAGCAAGGTGCGGATCCCGTTCCGCCTCGGGTCGGGTCAGGACTCGTGAGCCGCGCGCGTGTGGCGGTAGCGCCCGTCGGCCTCGCGCGCCACGCGGCCCGCCAACTCGAGCTGCAACAGCTCCTGCAGCACCTGCGCGACGGCTCGGCCCGTGCTGGCGGCCAGCCGGTCGACCGACACCGCCTCCCCGTGCGGCAGCGCGGCGAGGAGCGCCGATTCGCCGCCCTCATCGAGCGCTGGCTGGGGTGCGATCTGCAGCGCCGCCAGCACGTCGTCGGCGGAGAGCACCGGCGCGGCGCCGGCGCGGAGCAGCCCGTTGGGTCCGGCGGACAGGCGCGAGAACACGGAGCCCGGCACCGCCATCACGTCGCGCCCCTCCTCGAGCGCGAGGCGGGCGGTGATGAGCGCGCCCGAGCGCTCGTCGGCCTCGACCACCACGACCACGTCGGCGAGCCCGGCGATGATGCGGTTGCGCTCCGGGAAGTGGTGCGCCTCCGGCGGCGTCCCGGGCGGGTACTCGCTCAGCAGGCAGCCGTGCGCCGCGATCTCCTCGGCGAGCGCGGCGTGCTCGGCGGGGTAGACGCGGCCGGGCCCGGCGCCCCACACCGCGACGGTCGGCCCGCCGGCCGCGAGCGCGCCGCGGTGCGCGGCGGCGTCGACGCCGCGTGCCATCCCCGAGACCACCGTGACGCCGGCGCGCGCGAGCTCGCGGCCAAGGTACTCCGCCACCTCGAGCCCGTACGCCCCGGCGCGGCGCGAGCCGACCAGCGCCGCCGCCTTCGCGGCGGGCAAGTCTCCGCGCACGAACAGGCCGAGCGGCGGGTCGGCGAGGTCCGCGAGCGCCGCCGGGAAGCCGCCGCCGCCCGCGGCGACGAAGCGCCAGCCCAGACCGGCCATCTGCGCCTCAGTCTCAGACACTTGATCCGCCAGCGGCCCGAGCGCGTCCGCGCTGCGGTCGCCCCGACGCTGCCTGTCGGAGAGCCACGCCCGCGCCTGCTCGCGGGCCGCGCGTCCGCCCTCGCGATGCGCAAGGAGAGCGGCCAAAGCGAGACAGACTGCGGGAATGCGATCCTCCCTTTGCGCCTATAATAGCCGGAGTTTTCGGGGGTGATATGCGGTTGGGGTCGGGAGTCTTGATGGCGGCGGTCGTCCTCGCGGCGGGATGCGCGAGCAGCGGCTCACCGCAGGGCAAGGCCAACGCCGAGCTCAAGGCGGGGGTGCGTGCGGCGGAGCGCAACTACTGGCAGGAGGCGCTGTTCCGCTTCGAGCGCGCGCGCGCCCTCGTGCCCGCCGATCCCGAGGTCCTCAACGATGTGGCGGTCGCCTACGAGGCGCTCGGCCGCTTCGACGAGGCCCTCGCCACCTACAAGGAGGCGCTCAAGGGCTCGCCGAGGTCGATCGCCCTGAAGAAGAACTACGCCCGCTTCGCGGAGTTCTACACCAGCTACGCCAAGGGTGCGAAGCCGAAGAAGGAGGACGCCGATGCGGCCCGCTAGGCTCGCCTGCGCCCTGCTCCTGATCGCCTCGGCGGCCTCCGCCGGCGTGCGCGAGGTGCAGCTTTCGCTGCCGATCCGCTCCAAGCTCGCCCTCACCGGGCACGAGAAGCTCTACATCGGCCCGTTCATCCGCGAGCGCAAGGGCGACGAGAAGACGCAGCAGCTCTCCTTCGACGTGGCGGCCGAGTTCGAGCGCTACATGCGCAAGCTCCTGCGCAAGGAGGCGAAGTTCATCCTCGTGCCGCCGCTCGAGGGCGTGCGCCCGCCCACCAACGACCCGCTGCGCCTGGTCAAGGAGACCGAGTTCTGGCGCCAGCTCGGCGCGCGCACCGAGGCGGACTACATCGTCGCCGGCGCGATCGACTTCGAGGTCAAGGACCGCACCGCCTACCAGATGAAGTCGTACACCTCGCCCATCGACGGACACACGTACTACAGCAACGAGCTCGTCGAGCAGACCGGTTTCGCATACGACATCCTCCTCGACGTCTACGACGCCCGCACCGGCGCGTTGATCTTCGAGGAGCCGCTGAAGGACTTCCAGGAGAAGCCGGAGCGCAACTTCGACGAGTTCACCGGCATGTTCTCCAACCTGTTCGCGCTGGAGAACCAGCTCATCGGCGTGTTCGTCCCGCGCACCGTGAAGACCAAGCGGTTGCTGTTCACACCGTGACGCAGCCCGGGCGGCGGAGCCAGATGGGCGATGCCCCCGGGTGGGAGGGCGCAATGCGGCGATGGTTCCTCGTTCCCGCTCTGGCGCTGCTGCTCGCGACGCCGGCGGCGGCCCAGTACTTCGGCAAGAACAAGATCCGCTACGACGTCTTCGACTGGAAGGTCTACCCGACGCCGCACTTCCGCATTTCGTTCTACGACCGGGTCGCCCCCTCGCTGCCGAAGATCGCCTCGTTCGCCGAGAGCGCCTACGACGAGCTGGCGCGCAAGCTCAACTTCCAGATCAACGAGCCGGTGCCGCTGATCGCCTACGCCAACCACACCGAGTTCGAGCAGACCAACGTCATCGTCGACTTCATCGAGGAGGGCGTCGGCGCGTTCGCGGTGCCAGCGCGCAACCGCATGGTGCTGCCGATCGACATGCCCGACGAGCAGCTGCAGAAGGTCATCCGGCACGAGCTCACCCACATCTTCCAGTACGAGATCCTGTTCCAGGGCAAGCTGAGCAAGGCGTTGGCCAGTTCCCCTCCGCAGTGGTTCATGGAGGGAATGGCGTCGTATTGCGGCGACGACGAGGACGACAAGGCGCGCGCCTACATGCGCGACGCCGTGCTCGCCGACCGCGTGCCCTCGGTCAACGACGACGTCTACGGCTACTTCTCCTACCGCTTCGGCCACATGGTGTTCCAGTTTGTCGAGGCGGAGTGGGGCGTGGAGGGGCTGCGCGACTTCGTGTTCGAGTTCCGCAACACGCTGGGCAGCGGGGTGCAGCGCGCGATCAAGCGCGCGTTCGACCTCGACGTCGAGGAGTTCGACGCGCGGTTCCGCTCCTGGCTGCGCAAGTACTACCAGAAGTACGACGATCGCGGCGAGCCGCGCGAGTTCGGCCCCCTGTTCCGCGTCGGCCAGGAGGGGGTGCGCTCGTTCGAGACCTCGCCGATCGCCTCGCCCTCCGGCGACCTGATCGCCGCCTTCTCGACCTACAAGGACGACATCGACGTGGTCCTGCTCGGCGTGCCGAACCGCAAGCTCTACCGCAACCTCACGCCCGGCAACACGCTCGACTACGAGTACCTCGTCGCGCAGGCGCTCACCGTCGGCCCGGACCGCGGCCGCGACCTCGCGTTCTCGCCCGACGGCGACCGCATCGCGGTGTTCGGCCGCCACGAGCGCGGCCGCCGCCTGGTGCTTCTCAACGCGCTGCACGGCGGCGTGACCCGCATGATCCCGATCCCCAAGCCGGTCGACCAGGCGATGGAGCCGGCGTACTCGCCCGACGGCAAGACGATCGCCTTCCACGCGTTCGCGCACGGCCGCGCCGACATCTACCTGATGGACGTCGCCAGCGGCAAGGTCACCAACCTCACCGACGACGAGGCGTACGACTCCGACCCGACCTACACCCCCGACGGCCGGCACCTCGTCTACAGCTCGGAGAGCGAGGAGCACGCCAAGCTGTTCGAGATCTCGCTCGCCGACCCGAAGCAGCGCCGCCAGCTCACGTTCGGCGACGGCGACGACGAGGGCGCCTCGTTCTCGCGCGACGGCAAGCGGCTCTACTTCGCCTCCGACCGTGACCAGGGGGTGTACGACATCTACTGCCTCGACCTCACCACCCAGGCGCTCACCCGCCTCACGCGCGTGATCGGCGCCGCCTTGAACCCGGTCGCGGTGCCGACCCGCGACGGCGAGCGGGTGGTCTACCAGGCGTACACCAAGGGCCGCTGGGATCTCTACGAGACCGACCCCGCCCAGGGCAAGCCGGTCGCGAAGGAGGAGACGCCGCAGCAGGTCAAGGAGCGCCCCGCGTTCGTGCCGGCGGTGAGCGTGACCATCAACAAGGACAAGGTCGAGCCGGTCAAGCGCAACAAGCTGTTCGTCGAGGACGCCCAGGTGCTGGTCGGCTTCACCAGCGACAACATCCTCATCTCCCGCACCTTCGTCGCGCTGACCGACAACTACGGCGACCGCCGCTTCAACGTCTTCCTCGACTCGGTCGCCGACTACACCAACTTCCAGTTCCAGTACATCAACCTCTCGCAGCGCACCGACTGGGGCGTCAGCATCTTCGACAACCGTAGCTACTACCTCTACGCCTCGCCGGTCGACGGCAGCATCCAGCGCCAGCGCCTGTTCCGGCAGACCGGCGGCGCCGTCTTCGCCGAGTACCCGCTCAACCTCTATCACCGCACCGACGTGTCGGTCGGCTACATCAACCAGAACATCGACTACCCGTTCCTCACCGACCAGGGGATCGCGTTCATCTCGGTGAAGAACGCCATCCCGTTCGTCCAGGCCTCGTTCACCGGCGACACGACGTTCTGGCAGGCCTACGGCCCGCACGCCGGGCGCCGCTACGAGATCACCGGGCTGTACGGCTTCTCGACCTCGGGCGGGGGCGCGCTGACCAAGGACGTGACGTTCGACGGGCGCGAGTACGTGCCGCTGTCGCGCCGCAACGAGCTCGCGTTCCGCCTCTTCGCCGGCGTCTCCGACGGCAACCAGCCCGACCTCTTCTACTTCGGCGGCCTCGACACGCTGCGCGGCTTCGACTACCTCTCGCTGGTCGGCAACCGCGCCTCGTACCTCAACGCCGAGTGGCGCTTCCCGCTCGTCGACCACCTCGTGCTGCCCTGGCTCCACCTCGCCGGCCTGCGCGGCCGCTTCTTCCTCGACGTCGGCGGCGCGTGGTTCGACGTGCCCGGGTTCAAGCAGCAGTTCCGCTGCATCAACAACGGCCAGCTGCAGGACTGCGTCTCGAGCTACGGCTTCGGCGTGTCGGTCGACCTGTTCGGCCTGCCGGCGCACTGGGACTTCGCCAAGCGCTGGGACTTCAAGCACACCCAGGACACCGGCTTCAACACCGAGTTCTGGATCGGCTACCGGTACTAGGCGCAGGCGCGGCATCGCGGCCGGCGGGTCGAGCCGCGAGGCGACGCGCCGGGAGCCGGCCTACGCGCTCGGCTTCGCCCGCCGCGCGTCGAGGAAGATGCCCGCGCCGAGGAGCAGGAAGACGGCGAGGCCGAGCCAGTTGCCGCCCCACTCGGTGTTGCCGAACTGGTGGACGAACTGCCGGCCGAGCTTCTCCTGCAGCGCGTCGACCGCCCCCTTGAACACGCCGGCGAGCGCACCGCCGGCGATCAGGCCCGACGCGACCAGGGTGCCCCGTTCGCCGCGCGCCTTCTCGAGCGGCGCGTCGCCGCGCGCCGACCACTTGACCAGCCAGGCGACGATCGCGCCGACCAGCAGCGGCGTGTTGAGGTCCATCGGCAGGTACATGCCGAGGGCGAAGGCGAGGCCCGACACGCCGATCAGCTCGACCACCACCGCGATCACCGCGCCCAAGCCGTAGAGGAACCACGGCGCCTCGCCGGAGGCCATCATCGAGCGCGCCACCGCCGCCATCGCGTTCGCCTGCGGCGCCGGCAGCGGCCGGGGATGGGCGGCGGAGAGCACGTAGCCGTCGGTGTGGGCGAAGAGCAGGATCACGGCGGTGACGGTGAGCGAGGCGAGCGCCGCGCCGCCGAGCAGCGACCACTGGATGCGCTTGGGCGTGCCGCCGACCCAGTAGCCGATCTTCATCAGCGTCACCATCGAGCCGGTCATCGACAGCGCGGTGCACACCACCCCGCCGATCAGCAGCGTCGCGAGCATGCCCGCCTCGCCGGAGAGGCCGAGCCGGGCGAGCACCACGGCGGAGACGATCAGCGTGGTCAGCGTCATCCCCGACACCGGCGTGATCGAGATCATCGCCACCGCCCACGCCGACACCGCCGCGAAGAGGAACGAGATCAGCAGCGTGAGGCCGAGCGCGATCAGCGTCTTGGAGGTCGCGCCCGGCATCCCGCGCAGCACGACGAGGCGGAAGTAGAGGCCGATCCCGACCGCGGTGACCGCGGTGAGCACCGCCACCCGCCCCATCGGGATGTCGCGCTCGGTGCGCGGCGCCTCGGCGCCGGCAGCGGCGCCGCGCAGGCGCTTGAGCTCGCCGAGCACCGTGCGCAGCGCCTGGACGATCACCGGCGACATCTTGCCGATCGAGATCAGCCCGGCGGCGAAGATGCCGCCGATGCCGATCAGCCGCACGTAGTTGCCGAACACCCCCTCGGCG
This sequence comes from Thermoanaerobaculaceae bacterium, assembly GCA_035517415.1. Taxonomy (GTDB): domain Bacteria; phylum Acidobacteriota; class Thermoanaerobaculia; order Thermoanaerobaculales; family Thermoanaerobaculaceae; genus DATIYW01. Next base: position 10,878 of record DATIYW010000232.1, on the reverse strand, counting down.
TCCAGGCCGCCCACCGGCGGCATGCCGGGGAACAGCCCGCCGGGCGCCAGCGCGCCGATCCGGGCGACCAGCGGCACCAGCACCCAGTACGACAGGAACGAGCCGGCGCAGATGATCGCGGCGTAGCGCACGCCGATGATGTAGCCGAGTCCCATCACCGCGGCCGAGGTGTTGAGCGTGAAGATCGCCTTCAGCTTGTTGGTGAAGGTGGCGAAGGCGGGGACGAGCGCGGTCGAGAAGGTGTCGCGCCACGCCTCGAACCCGGCCGCCAGGTAGTCGATCAGGAAGCCCAGGCCCATCGAGCCGAGCAGCACGCCGGCGGCCTTGCCGCCCTTCTCGCCGGTGACCAGGATCTCGGTCGTCGCGGTCGCCTCGGGGAACGGCAGCTTGCCGTGCATCTCGGCAACGAAGTAGCGGCGGAACGGGATCAGGAACAGCACGCCGAGCACCGCGCCGAGGAACGGCACGAGGAAGATCTGGCCGAACCCCGAGCGGTCCTCGAGCTTGAGCACGAAGATCGCCGGCATGACGAACACCGAGCCACCGACGACGATCCCGGCGGTCGCGCCGAGCGTCGCAATCTGCAGGTTCTCGAGCATGCTCGAGGGGCGTCGGCCGGCGGCCGCGATCAGCGCCGAGCAGCCGACCGCGAGGATCGCGATCGGGATCGCGGTCTCGACGCCTTGGCCGAGCTTGAGCGCGATGTAGGCGGCGGCGGCGGAGAACAGCACTGTCATCGCCAGGCCGAGGACGATCGCGCGCGGCGTCAGCTCCGGCACCGACGCCTCGGGGGCGACGAGCGGGAGGTAGCGCTCGCCGGGGGCGAGCGGGCGGTACGCGTTGTCGGGGAGTCCGGGGATGACCTGGGGGGCCTCGGGCGTGTCCATGGCCGCGGATTGTAGCGCCTGCACCGCACCGAGCCGCCGCGGACGGTACACTGAGCGAGGGAGGCTGCGCGCATGGCCGACCTGCTCGAGTGCCTGCTGCAGATCAAGGCGTTGAAGGAGACCCCGGCGCGCGCCGCGGCGCTGGTCGAACAGGCCGCGCCGGAGGCGTGGACGCGGCGGCCCGGCGAGGGCGTGTGGGCGCCGGTCGAGGTGCTCGCCCACCTCGCCGACGTCGAGCTCGTGCAGGCGGTCCGCCTGCGCCTGATGCTGACCGCCGAGCGGCCGGCGCTGCCGCGCTTCGACCAGACCGCGCTCGCCCGGCGGGCGCGCTACCTCGAGTGGCCGCCGTCGCTGGCGCTCGAGCGCTTCCGCCTCCGCCGCGGCGACTCGCTCGAAATCCTCGCCGACAGCTCGGCCGAGGACCTCGCCCGCACCGGCACGCACCCGACCCGCGGCGAGATGTCGGTTGCCGACCTCGTCGCCATGATGCTCGCCCACGACACCGATCACGTCGGCCAGATGCGGACGCGCCTGGGGATCGCCCCCGCGGCCGCCCCAGCTCGGTAGGCGGCGATGACGCGACCGGCCGGCGCGCGACGCGCGCTGCGAGGAGGTGGAAGCGCATGCGAACGACCCGGCGACCTCTCGCCCTCATCCCCGCGGCCGGCATCGCCGGTGCGGCGGTGCTCGCGCTCGTGAGCGCGCGAGCGAGCCACGGCCAGAAAGCGGCCGCGCCCGCCGACCTCGAGGTGCTCTACCGCGACCTCCATTCCCACCCCGAGCTCTCGCTCCGCGAGGAGCGCACCGCAGCGCGGATCGCCGGCGAGCTCGCCGCCGCCGGGTTCGCGGTCACCGAGCACGTCGGCGGCCACGGCGTGGTCGGCGTGCTCGCCAACGGCGCCGGCCCGACCGTGCTGGTCCGCACCGACATGGACGCGCTGCCGGTGGTCGAGGCGACCGGCCTCCCCTACGCCAGCTCGGTCAAGGCGACCGACGACCAAGGCCGCGAGGTGGGCGTGATGCACGCCTGCGGCCACGACGCCCACATGACGGTGTTCGTCGGCACGGCGCGGGCGCTCGCCGCGGCGAGGGGCCGCTGGCGCGGCACGCTGGTGATGATCGGCCAGCCCGCCGAGGAGCGCGGCCTCGGCGCGGCGGCGATGCTCGCGGACGGCCTCTACACGCGCTTCCCGCGGCCCGACCTCGCCCTCGCGCTCCACGTCTCACCGAGCCTGCCCGTCGGCAGCGTCGGCTTCGTGCCCGGCTACGCCTTCGCCAACGTCGACTCGGTCGACCTCACCGTGCGCGGCATGGGCGGGCACGGCGCCAGCCCGCACCGCACCAAGGACCCGATCGTGATCGCGGCCGAGATCGTGACGGCGCTGCAGACGATCGTCAGCCGCGCCACCGACCCGACCACCCCGGCGGTGGTCACGGTCGGCTCGATCCACGGCGGCACGACCTACAACATCATCCCCGACGAGGTGCGCCTGCAGATCACGGTCCGCTCGTACGCCCCGGAGGTGCGCCAGGCGATCCTCGCCGCGATCGAGCGCATCGCGCGCGGCATCGCGCTCGCCGCCGGCGTGCCCGCCGACCGCATGCCGACCGTCAAGCTCGCCGAGGGGTTCACCCCGGCGGTCTACAACGACCCCGCACTGGTCGCGCGGCTGGCGGCGCGGCTGCGGACGGTGCTCGGTGCGGATCACGTCGTCGAGCTCAAGGCGGAGATGATCGGCGAGGACTTCGCCCGCTACGGCCTCCTCGAGCCGCGGATCCCGATCTGCATGTTCCGGCTCGGCAGCGTCGACCCCGCCCGGATCGCCGAGAGCGAGCGCAGCGGCACGCCGCTGCCGGCGCTCCACGCCTCGAACTTCGCGCCCTCGCCCGCCGCGACCATCGCGACCGGCGTCACGGCGATGACGGAGGCCGTCGTCGAGCTCCTTGCGCCCGGTGCCGTCGCGCCCGCGGCGGCCCACTAGGAAGCGCCCCGCGCCCGACGACCGCGAGCGCGGGCGCCCCGGTTGCGCTTCCAGGCGCGCCGGAGTCGCGGTATCCTTGGACGCACCGAAACGCGATCCGGGAGGAACGTGATGGCGGTCCGCCTCGACTTTCGCACCCTGGAACCGGCCGACGCCCTCGACCTCGCCGTGCTGATGGAGGAGGAGGCGCGGCAGCGCTACATCGAGTTCGCCGAGGTCCTCGACGAGGTCCACCACAACGCCGCCGCGGCGGCGTTCTGCCGCACCATGGTGACGAACGAGGAGCGGCACGGCCGCGAGCTGTTGGAGCGGCGCCAGCGGCTCTACCCAACGGCGCCCGCGCGGGTGACGGCGGCGATGCTCTTCGACGTCGAGGCGCCCGAGTACGAGGCCGCCGGCGCGTTCATGACGCCGCACGCCTGCATGGAGATGGCGCTCGCGGCCGAGACCAAGGCGGAGCGCTTCTTCCGCGACGCGCTCGCGGTCACGCCGCACCCCGAGGTCCACGCCCTCTTCACCGAGCTCGCCGACGAGGAGGTCGACCACCAGCGCCTGGTCCGCGAGCAGCTCGGCCGCCTGCCGCCGGCGGAGCGGCTGACGCGCGACGACGTCGCGGACGAGCCGGTGGGCCAGGACTGAGCGGCGCGCCGTCCCGCCTTCCATCCGGTCGTCCGCGGCCGGCGTGACGATTCAGCGCACCGCCGGAACCGTGACCCCGCGCCGGGCCTGCCGGACGTGGGGGTGGAGGTGGCGCGCGGCATGCCGGAGGCCGAGCGCGCTCGGCACCGGCGGCTTGTTCTCCCACCCCTCGGCCTGGTCGAAGCTGAGGAACACCGCGATCGAGTAGCGCCCGGTGGTCGGCAGCGGCGTGTCGGGGTCGGGCGGGATCGCCTTCTCGGAGAGCTCGCCGAGCAGCAGCACGGCGTCGGCGCCGAGGCGCTTGGCCAGCTCCGCCAGGCGCTTGACCTCCGCCGGGTCGGCCTTGGTCAGCGAGCTGGTGAGCGGCTGCACCGCCACGATCGAGTAGTCGTCCTCCGGCTCGATGAGGTAGAACTCCACGTCCTGCACGACGTTGGCGGGCCGTCCGGTGTCCTGCGGCCAGACCCCGAGCGGCAACGCGGCGGCGGCGGCAACGATCATCGCGGCGATCATCGGGTCACCCCTTGCGGCTCGCGCTCGAGCCGCTCCAGCCCGCCCAGATACCCGCGCAGCGCGGCGGGGACCGTGACCGTGCCGTCGCCGCACTGGTAGTTCTCCAGGATCGCGATGAGGGTGCGCCCCACCGCCAGGCCCGAACCGTTCAACGTGTGGAGCAGCCGCGCCTTTCCCCCCGCCGTCGGGCGGTACTTGAGGTCGGCCCGGCGCGCCTGGAAGTCCTCGCAGTTCGAGCACGACGAGATCTCGCGGTAGCACCCCTGGCCGGCGAGCCACACCTCGAGGTCGTAGGTCTTGGCGGCGGAGAACCCCATGTCGCCGGTCGAGAGCGTCACCACCCGGTAGGGCAGCTCGAGCCGCTGCAGCACGGACTCGGCCGCGGCGGTCAGCCGCTCGAGCTCGTCGTAGCTCGTCTCCGGCGTGGTGAGGTGGACGAGCTCGACCTTGTCGAACTGGTGCTGGCGGATCAGGCCGCGGACGTCGCGGCCGTAGGAGCCGGCCTCGGCACGGAAGCATGGCGTGTAGGCGCAGTAGCGCCGCGGCAGCGTGCCTTCCTCGAGCACCTCGCCGCGGTGGAGGTTGGTCACCGGCACCTCCGCCGTCGGCACGAGGTAGAGGTCGCTGCCCTCGACGTGGAACAGGTCGGCCTCGAACTTGGGCAGCTGACCGGTGCCGGTCAGCGCCTGGCGGTTGACCAGGAACGGCGTGTACACCTCGCGGTAGCCGGCCGACTTGTGCAGGTCGAGCATGAACGCCACCAGCGCCCGCTCGAGCGCCGCTCCGGCGCCCCACAGCACGGCGAAGCGCGCGCCGCTGATCGCCGCGGCGCGGTCGAAGTCGAGGATCCCGAGCTCCGGGCCGATGTCCCAGTGCGCCCGGGGCTCGAAGTCGAAGCGCGGCGGCGCGCCCCAGCTCCGCTCCACCCGGTTCGCCGTCTCGTCGCGGCCGACCGGCACCGAGGCGTGCGGGAGGTTGGGGATGGCGAGCTCGAGCCCGGCCACGGCCTCGGCGAGCGTCGCCGCGGCCTCCTCGGTCGCGGCCATCCGCTCGCCCAGCTCGGACATCCGCGCGCGCAGCGCCTCGGCCTCGCTCCGCTGGCCGGCGGCGAACAGCTTGCCGACCTCCTTGGAGCCGCGGTTGCGCTCCGCCCGCAGCGCCTCCAGCTCGGCCTGCGCCGCCCGCCAGCGGGCGTCGGCGGCGAGCAGCGCCTCCAGCGGCGCGTCGCTCCCCCGCGCCGCGAGCGCGGCCTTGACCCGGTCGGGAGCGTTGCGCAGCAGCTCTCGCGAAAGCATGGACGACCTCCAGAGGCGCGATTGTTGGCCGCCGCGCCGGCGGAGTCAACCGCTCCGCGCGGCGCGGCTCCTCGCCCCATCGGCGGGCGCGCCAGGCCCGTATACTCCCCGGCATGAGCGCGGCACGGTGTCAGGCGTCCCTCCCCGTCGTGGCCTTCGCCCTCCTCTGCGCGACCCTCGCCGCGGTCGGCGCGCTGCCGGCGCGCGACGCCACGGCGGCGGCGCTCGCGGTCGCGCTCGCCTACCTGCCGAGCGGCTGGGTCGCTCCCGCCGGGTGGCGGCGGCGCGCCGCCGAGGCGGCGATGCTGCCCGCGGCGATGGCGCTGGTGCTGGTCGGCGACCCGACGCTGCAGCGCATGGCGGTGCCGCCGCTGCTCGTCGGCGCCGCGCTCGCGGCCGCCGCGGCCGCGATCCCGCGTGCCGCGCCGCGCGAGCGGGCGGCACTGGTCGTCGCCCTCGCGCTCGCCGTCCGCGGCGCCGGCGCGATGGGTTTGGCGGGGTTCCCGAAGTGGCAGCTCGCGGCGGTCGTGGTCGCGGTCGGCGTCCTCGCATGGACGGCGGCGGCGCGAACCGGTCCGCGCCTCGGCATGGTGGCGGCGCTGCTGGCCGGCGCGCTCCCGCTCGAGCGCGCGCCGCTGCCGTGGCTGGCCGCCGTCGTCGTCCTCGCCGGCCTGCTCGCCGCCGTCCCCGGGCGCCTCGACCTCGACCGGATCGGCGCCGGCTGGCTGCCCGGCGCGCTGGCGGTCGCGCTGGTCGCGAGCGCGCTCGCCACCTGGGGCGGGATCGCACCCGTGCGGGCGTTCCCGGCGGCGGGAGCGGTGGCGGTGGTCGCCGGCGTCGCTTGCGTCGCGGCCGCGCCCTGGCTGCCGGCCGCCGCCGCCGGCGCCGGCTGGCTCGCCGCGACCCTCGCCCTCGGCCCGACCCAGCCGCCGCCGCCCGACATGCCGAGCTGCCGCATCGACGCCGCCCATCCGCGGGCCACGCTCACGCCCGGCGACGGCCGCCCCTACCTGCTGGAATCGGCGTCCACCGGCGGCGCGGCGCTCGCCGACCGCGCGGTGGTGGCGACCGTGCACATCGGCGACCACGACTTCCTCCTCGAGGCCGGCGACGAGGTTGCGATCCCGGCGGGTGCCCCGGGCGGCGCCGCGCTCGCGACGCTGCCGGTGTGGCGGCCCGGCGGGGTCGGACGCGGCGCGGTGCGAGGAGTCGCCGGGCGGGCGGTGCTCTCCGTACCGGACGGTGTCGCGCCGGTCGTCGAGCTCGGCCCGCGGCTGCCGGACGGCACCGGGCTGTGGATCGCCACCGCCGGCCCCTCCCGGCCGTCGCCGCCGCGCGACTGGCCGCTGCCGGCCTGGCTCGCCGCCGCGGCGGCGGCCGTCGCGCTCGTCCAACTCCTGGGACGGAGCTGGAGCGCCCCGGGCGCCGGCATGCCGTGGGCGCTGCTCGCGGCGGGCTCGCTGGCGGCGCGGATGCCGGTGGAGCCGCTCCACCTCCTCGCCGAGCGCCACGCGATCGACCTGGCGCTCGCCGCGTTCCTCCTCGCCTGGCTGCCGCCGGCGCTGCGCTGGCTCGCGCGCGGGCGGACGTTCGTCGCCGCCGCCGCCCTTCTCGTCCCGCTCGCGGTCGCGACGCCGCACCTCACGCCGCCGATCGGCGACGAGAACTACCACCTCCTGCTGCTGACCTCGCTCAAGCAGGACCACGACCTCGACCTCGCCAACAACTTCGACCTCCGCCACGATCCGCAGGACCGCATCTATCTGCCGTTCGCTCACCGGCTCCTCCACTCGCCGGTACTCGCCCTCGCCACCTATCCCGGCTACGAGCTGGCGGGGCGGACCGGGGCGATCCTGCTCGTCGCGCTCGCCGGCGCCGGCCTGCTCGCGCTGCTGCTGCGCGCGGCGGGCCGGCTCGGGGTCGGCCGCTCGCGGCGGCGGCTCGCCGCCCTGGCGCTGCTGCTCGGCTACCCCCTCGCGACGTTCGCGACGCAGCTGTGGGTCGAGCTGCCCGGCGCGCTGCTCGCCGCGCTCGCGCTCGCCTGGATCGCCGCCGAGCGCCCGCGGCCATGGCTGGTGGCGCTCGCGACGGCGGCGGCGATCGCGCTCAAGACCCGGCTCGGCCTCGTGCTCGTGCCGCTGCTGGCCGCCGCGTGGTGGCCGCGCCGCTGGCGCTGGCGCGATCTGCGCCTGCCCGCGCTGGTGGGCCTCGCGGCCGCGGGAGGCGGGCTGGCGCTGGCGTGGGCGATGCTCGGCGACCCGCTCGACCCGCTCGGCCGCCGCACCCTCGCCAGCCTCCTGCCGCACTCCGCCGCGATGGCCGTGTCCACCCTCGGCGGCCTCGCCTTCGACCCTGCGGGCGGGCTGCTCTTCGCCGCGCCGCTCGGCCTCATCGCCCTCGCCGGCGTGGCACGGTTGTGGAGGGAGGGCGGCCGGGGCGAGCGCGCGCTGCTGGTCGGCGCGGCGGCGACCCTGATCCCGCTCCTCAACCTCGCCGAGTGGCGCGGCGGCGATGCGCCCCCGGCGCGCTACCTGGTGCCGCTGCTGCCGGCCGCCGCGCTCGCCGGCATGCTCCTGCTCGCCCGCGCCGCGCGCTGGCGGCCGCTCGCCTGGATCGTCCTCCCGCCGACGCTGCTGGTGGGCTGGGTGTTCGTCACCCGGCCGCACCTCGCGGTCGACACCGGCGAGGGCGGGTTCTGGCTCGCCGACGCGCTCGCGCGCCGCTTCGCCGCCGACGCCCGCCACCTGTTCCCCTCCTTCCTGCGCCCGTCGACGGCGACCTGGACGGTGCCGCTCGCGGTGCTGGCGCTCGCCACCGCTGCGGCCTGGCTGGCCAACGTCTGGCCCGGCGCGGCGCGCGCGGGGAGGCGGGCGGCGGTGGCGATCTGGCTCTTGGCGGCGGCGGGCACGGTGGCGGTCCTGACGGCGCGCTTCGACCGTGTGGTCGAGCTCGAGGACCCCCAGGTCGTCGCGCTCGGCGGCAAGCTCGAGCCGCCGGAGGGCACCTTCGCCCGTTTCACCGTCCCCAACGGCTGGCGGCTCGCCGACGGGGAGGCCGTCGAGGTGCCGCTCCACCTCGCCAGCGGCTCGCGCCTGCGGCTGGAGGGTTGGGCGGAGGGCGCAGCCGGGAGCAGCGGCGCCGTGATCGCCTCCTGGCCCGGCGCTCCGCCGGTGCGGATCCCGCTCACCGGCTGGCCGCGGCGCGAGGTGATGCTCCCGGCGCCGAGCGCGGGCGGCCGGCTGCGCCTGCGCTTGAGCCTCAGCGCCCCGGGCGGAGGCGAGGCGGTGCTCGACCGGCTCGTCGTCGTGCGACCGTGACGCCCGCACCGTCGCGCTACGTATACTCCGCGACGTGACGTCGGTCCGCATCGGTGCATTGGCGCCGCCGCTGCTGTTCGCGGCGCTCGCCGGCGTCCTCGCCGCGGTCGGGGCGATCGCCCCGGCCGAGGCGCTCGGGGCTTCCGCGAGCGTCGCCGCCGGCTTTCTCGCCTCCGGCTGGGTCGCGCCGGCGGGCTGGCGGCGCCGCGCGGCGGAGACCGCGCTGCTGCCCGTCGCCTGGGCGCTCACGATGCTCGACGACCCGTCGATGCGGCAGATGGGGGTCGCGGCGCTGCTCGTCGCCGCCAACGCGCTCGCCTGCTGGGCGGCGCTCGGCCGCGCCCCGCGGCGCGCGCAGCCCGCGGTCGTCGCCGCGTTCGCCGTCGCGCTCGCGCTCGGGCCCGGCGCGCCGGCAGGCGGCGCAGCGGCGCTCGCGCTCGGCATGGTTGGAAGCGCGGCCATGGCCTGGGGCGCCACCCGCGCCGGCGGACCCGCGGTAGGAGCCGGCGCGGTCTTACTCGTCGCGGGCCTCCAGCTGCCGACGAGGCCGGCGGCAGCGTTCGCGATGCTCGCGGCCGGTGCCGCGCTCGGGCTCCTCGCCCCACGGCTCGGCGGCCTGGATCGGGTGGCGCGCAGCTGGATGCCGGCGGCGTTCGCGCTCGCCGTCGTCGGCGCCGCGCTCGCCCCCTGGGGCGGTCTCGGCGTCGCACGGGCGTTCCCGGCGGCCGGCTGGCCAGCGCTCGCCGCGGCCGGCGGCGCGGCGGCGTTGACGCCGTTCCTGCCGCCGGCCGCCGCCGGGGCCGCCTGGCTCGCCGCGACGCTCGCGCTCGGGCCCGCCTCGCCGCCGCCGCCCGACGTCGCCGGCTTCACGCTCCCGGCCACGGCGAGCGGGGTCGCGCTGCCGCAATCGCGCGGCGGGCCGTACCTGCTCGACATCGCTCTCGACCACGCCGCAGCGCTGCCGCCGGAGACGCCGGTGGCGATCGCCACCGCCGGGAGCGACCGCCTCGTGTTGCGCGCTGGGATCAACGCCGCCGAGTGGGCCTGGGCGCGACCCGACGTGCGCGCGACCGTGGCGCACCCGCTGCCGCGCCGGCCGGTGTGGCGCGCGGCGGGAAGCGGGCGGGGCGCCTTCTTCGGCGTCGCCGGCCGCACCGAAGTGCCGCTTCCGGCCGGCGTCACGCCGCGGATCGCGCGGGCCGCGGGGTTGCCGCCGGAGGTGGGCGTGGTCGTCGCGACCGCGGGGTCGGCGCGGCCCACGCCGCCGCGCGACTGGGCGTTGCCCGCCTGGCTGCTCGGCGGCGCCGCCGTGGTGGCGCTGCTGCAGCTCGCCGCCGGCACCTGGCGGCGGCGCGGCGCCGCCGTGCCGTGGGCGCTGCTCGCGGTCGGCAGCCTGGCGGCGCGGATGCCGGTCGAGCCGCTGCGCGTGCTCGCCGAGCGCCACGCCGTCGACCTCGCGCTCGCCGCGCTGCTTGCCGCCTGGGTCCCGGCCGCCCGCCTCTGGCTCGCCGGGGGCCGCGTGTTCCGCACCGCGGCCGCGCTGCTCCTCCCGCTTGCGCTGGCGACCCCGCATCTGACGCCGCCGCTGTGGGGCGACGAGCCGTACCACCTCGTGATGCTCGACTCGCTCGCGCGCTTCCACACCGTCGACCTGTCGGCGCACTACCCGCCGGCGAAGCCCGGCAGTCCGCTCCACTCGCCGGCGCTCGCGCTCCTGCTGTTCCCGGCCTACCTCGCCGCGGGACGGACCGGCGCGCTCGTCGGCCTCGCCCTCGCCGGGGCGGCCGCGGTGGCGCTGCTCTCCCGCCGCGCCGGGCAGCTCGGCATCCGGCGCTCCGCCGCCGCGGTGATGGCGCTGCTCCTCCTCGCCACCTACCCGCTGGCGACGTTCTCGACCCAGATCTGGGTGGAGATCGTCGGCGTGATGGCGGTCGCGGCCTCGCTCGTCCTCGCCGACGCGGGAGGCCGCGGACGCACCGCCGTGGCGGGGATGGCGGCGGTCGCGACCGCGGTCAAGACCAGGCTCGGCCTGGTCGCCTTCCCGATCGCGGTTGCGGCGTGGTGGGGACCGCGGCGCGGCGCGCGCCGGCTCGCGACCGCCGCCGCGGCCCTCGCCGCGACGGCTGCGGTCGGGCTGGGCGTCACCTGGCTGTGGTACGGACGCCCGCTCGGCACGCGGACGCCGGCGGATCTCCTCCCCGCCGGCTGGACGCTGCCGGCGCTGGTGGTCGGCGGGCTGGTCTTC
>DATIYW010000231.1:0-4783 GCA_035517415.1 Thermoanaerobaculaceae bacterium | reverse complement strand
CATGGCGGCGAACACGGAGCGCTGCACGGTCTGCGGCGGGACCGGCTGGGCGGTCTCGACCCGGGAGGGCGTGGAGTTCGTGGTGCGCTGCGCCTGTCGCGGCGCGGTCAGCGCCGAGCGCGTCCTCAGGGCGTGCCGCATTCCGTCCCGCTACCGCCATTGCACGATCGAGGGGTTCGAGGTCTGGAGCAGCCTGCCCGAGTCGCGTCGCCAGCAGTTCAACGCGCGGAGGCGTACCCGCGAGTTCGTCGACCTCTACCCGGGCGTCGAGCGCGGCCTGCTCTTCATGGGCAGCGTCGGGACGGGGAAGACCCACCTCGCGGTCGCCGCGCTGCGGGAGCTCGCCTTCGTCAAGGGGCTGCGCGGCCTCTACGTCAACGCCGTCGACCTCGTGCAGCAGCTGCAGATCTCGTTCGACGGCGGCGGCCCGAGCCGGGAGGCGATCCTCGGCCCGGTCACCGATGCCGACGTGCTGGTGCTGGACGAGGTCGGGACCGGCCGCCTCACCGACTGGGTGCGCGACCTGCTCTACTACGTGATCAACTCGCGCTACATGGCGCGGCGGCTGACGATCGTCACCACCAACTACCGCGACGAGACGCCGGCCCGGCCCGCCGGGCCGCAGAACCTCGACGCGGTCGTGGCCGTTCCGCGCCCTCCCGACCGCTACGAGGAGACCCTCGCCGACCGCATCTCCGAGCGGCTGCGCTCGCGGCTGCACGAGATGTGCGACGTGGTCGAGCTGTACGGCGAGGACTACCGGGCGAGGCGGTCCGCACGGCCGGGATCGCCGCGCTGATGGCGCGCCGGCCGCGCGCCGCGGCGATCGCAGCGCCCGTCGCCGCCGCGTTCCTGGCCCTCGGCGCCTGCCGCAGCGCGCCGTCGCGCGTCACCGCGCCGACGCCGCGGCCGAGCGCGCTCCCGACCGCCGCACCGTCCCCCGCCGCGACGCCGCCGGCCGCGAACGTGCCCACGCCTCCGGTGTCGCCGGAGATTCCGGTGCGTGATGAGACCAGGCCGCCGGTGGTGCGCGTGCTCCTCCATGGCGTCGGCAGCCCGGCGTTCCCGGAGCCCGGCCGCCGCTACGTGTGCGTCGGCGACGCCGGTCCGACGCTGGTCCGCGGACCGCTGACCGCGAGCGTCGAGGGCGGCCGGCCGGCGATCCAGGTCGGCGCCTACGTCGATCCCGCCAACGCCCGCGCCGCGCTCGCCCGCCTCGTCGCCGCCGGATTCGCCGGGCAGATCCAGGGCGAGGGCGAAGCGCTCGCTCGCCTGGTCGCGTTGGCCGGAGCGGGGGAGAGCGGCGACGCGCTCGGCGCACGCCTCGCCGCCGCCGGCTTCGCGGACCAGAAGCGGATCGCCGCCGCCGCCGGTGGGCGCGTGACCGTGCAGGGCGAGGGGGGCGCAACCGTCGCCGGAGAGCGGCTGCGCATCGTCCCGGTCGACCCCGACCCGGTGCGCGTCGGCGGGAAGTCGGTGCGCGGCGAGTTCGAGCTGCGCGCCGGCGGGGAGGGGCTGGCGGTGATCGACGTCGTGAGCCTGGAGGCGTACCTGCGCGGCGTGGTGCCGGCCGAGATGGGGCCGCGCACGTTCGCCAGCCTGGACGCGCTCAAGGCGCAGGCGGTCGCCGCCCGCACCTACGCGGTGGCGCACCTCGGCGACCACACCGCCGACGGCTGGGACCTCTGCGACACGCCGTTCTGCCAGGACTACGAGGGCACGGGGGTCGAGCACCCGCTCAGCGACCAGGCGATCCGCGAGACCGCCGACGAGATCGTCACCTACCAGGGGCGGCCGATCGACGCGATGTACCACTCGACCTGCGCCGGCCACACCGAGGACGGCGGGGCGGTGTTCCCGCAGCGGGAGGAGCCGTACCTCAAGGGCGTGCCCTGCCGGGGCGAGGGATCACTCACGCTCGGAACCGGCGGCGCGCCGGGGCCGTGGCTCGGGCCGCTCGCGCACCTCGTCGCGGTCGGGGAGGCGCTGGCGCACGCGCTCGGAGTGGCGCCGACCGCCGCAGCCCTGTCGTCGCGTCTGACCGGTCAGTCGGTGAAGGTCGCCGGCGCGCCTGCGCTGCTGCACGCGTTCGGCCTCGAGCCGGCGCTGACGCTGCTGCGGATCCCGGGCGGCCCGGCCGACGACGAGACGCTGCGGAGCCTGCTGGCGCTCTACCGCCTGCCGCTCCCGGACGCGCCGCGCGGGACGCCGCGGGCGGCGGTGGAGATGGCGGCCGCGGTGCGGTTGGCGCAGCTCGCCGGCCGGGTCCAGACGCTCGCCGGCAGGGTGCTGCCGTCGCCGGCGGGGATCGCGCTGGTGCGCGACGGCCAGGATCCGCCGCGCGGCCTCGCCGGGGTTCCGGCCGTCCTCGAGCGCCGCGGCGAGCGCTGGCGCGCCGGCGCCGTGTCGTTCCACCCGGGAGCGGCGGGGATGCTGTGGTGCGCCGACGCGCTCTGCCCGATGGTCGAGGTCGAGCCGCTCGACGACGCCGACGCCGCCTCGGCCTGGACGTGGTGGGTGCGGGAGCTGACGCTCGACGACATCGGTCGCCGCCTCGCCGTCGCCGGCGTGCGCGGCGTGCGGGTGACGCGGCGCGGCGTGTCGGGGCGCGCGCTCGCGGTCGAGGTCGATGCCGCCGGTGGGGTGAGGGCGTTCCCGGGTCTCGCGTTCCGCCGCGCGCTCGAGCTGCCGGACACGCTGTTCGTGCCGGTCGCCCGCGCCGACGCGACGCCGCCGGCGATCCGCTTCGTCGGGCGCGGCTGGGGGCACGGCGTCGGCATGTGCCAGAACGGTGCGTACGGCCTCGCGCGGGGCGGGGCCGGCTACGTCGAGATCCTCAAGACCTACTACACTGGCGTCGAGATCGCTCGGTGGGAAGGGGGAGACCATGAGCGGCACGGGCCACGCTGAGGCCAGCGAGATCCAGGCATTGGTGAGGGAGTTCGCCGGCGCGGAGATCGCGCCGCACGCGCGGGAGTGGGACGAGCGGTCGCACTTCCCCCGTGACGTGTTTCACAAGCTCGGCGAGCTCGGCCTCCTCGGCGTGCTCGTCCCCGAGGAGTTCGGCGGCGCCGGGCTGCCCTACCGCGAATACGTGCGCGTGATCGAGGAGCTGGCCGCCGTCGAGGGCGGCGTCGCGCTCTCGGTCGCGGCGCACAACTCGCTCTGCACCAACCACATCCTCATGTTCGGCGACGACTCGCAGCGGCGCCGCTGGCTGCCCCGCCTGGCGTCCGGCGAGATCCTCGGCGCGTGGGGGCTGACCGAGCCGGAGGCCGGCTCCGACGCGGGCGGGACGCGCACCGTGGCGACGCCCGCCGGGGGCGGCTGGGTGCTGCGCGGAAGCAAGAACTTCACCACCAACGCGTCGGTCGGGGGCGTCGCCGTGATCATGGCGCGGACCAGCGCGGGCAAGGATCACTCCGGGATCTCCGCGTTCGTCGTCCCGCTCGACGCCGCGGGCGTGGTGGTCGGGAAGAAGGAGGACAAGGTCGGGATGCGCACCTCCGACACCGCCTCGCTGCTGTTCGAGGACTGCCGGCTCGGCCCCGAGGCGCTGCTCGGCAAGCTCGGCGACGGCTTCCACCAGGCGATGAAGGTGCTCGACGGCGGCCGCATCTCGATCGCGGCGATGAGCGTCGGGATCGCGCGCAGCGCGTTCGAGGCGGCGCTCGCCTACGCCAAGCTCCGCCGCCAGTTCGGCCGCCCGATCGCGGACTTCCAGGCGGTCCGCCTCAAGCTCGCCGACATGGCGACCGCGGTCTCGGCCTCCAGGCTCCTCACCGCGCACGCCGCCGAGGCGAAGGACGCGGGCGAGAAGACCACGCTGCTCTCGTCGCAGGCGAAGCTGTTCGCCTCGGAGACCGCGGTGCGGGTGAGCGAGGAGGCGGTGCAGATCCACGGGGGCTACGGCTACATCAAGGACTACCCGGTGGAGAAGTTCTGGCGCGACAGCAAGCTCGCCACCATCGGCGAGGGCACGAGCGAGATCCAGCGCCTCGTCATCGCCCGCGAGCTGATCGGGAGCTGAGCACCCTCCGATGAGCGCCCCCCGCGGTCTCGCCGAGCTCGACGGTCGGGGCGTCGCCAAGGCGCTCTCCCTGGTCGAGCGGGGCGGCGAGGAGGCCGAGGCGCTGCTGCGCTCGCTCCAGGGGCGGGTCGGCCCGGCGCGCACGATCGGTGTCACCGGCCCGCCGGGAGTCGGCAAGAGCACGCTCGTCCAGGCGCTCGGCATCGAGCTGCTGCGCGGCGGGGGGCGGGTCGCGGTGCTGGCGGTCGACCCGTCGAGCCCGTTCACCGGCGGGGCGCTGCTCGGCGACCGCCTGCGCATGCCGGAGCTGGTCGCGCGCGGCGGGTTCGTCCGCTCGATGGCGACCCGCGGTGCGCTCGGCGGACTCGCGGTCGCGGCCTCCGACGCGGTCGACGTGCTCGACGCCGCCGGCTTCGCCTCGGTCCTGGTCGAGACCGTGGGCGTCGGCCAGGACGAGGTCGACGTCGCGGGCGAGGTCGACACCGTCGTGCTGGTGACCACCGCCGGCTCCGGCGACGAGGTGCAGGCGGCGAAGGCGGGGATCATGGAGATCGGCCACGTGTTCGCGGTCAACAAGGCGGACCTGCCGGGCGCCGACGCCCAGGTCGCGGCGCTCGAGGCGGCGCTCTCGCTTGCCCCCCGCGCCGAGTGGGAGCCGCGCGTCGTGCCGGTGTCGGCGGCGCGCGGGAGCGGCATCGGCGAGCTGCTCGCCGAGGTCCGCCGCCACCAGGCGTTCCTCGACGGCGGGTGCCG
>DATIYW010000230.1:0-3946 GCA_035517415.1 Thermoanaerobaculaceae bacterium | reverse complement strand
CTGCGAAGAGAACCGCGGTCATGCGCCTGCCATCCGGTCCGCCTGAGCGAGTATCGCACCGAACGGGTGCCAGGCACGGACTTGCCGGCGGCTGCAGGCGGTCGGCGTCACCCGATCGCAGGCGTCACTTCTCAACATCGGCGCGGCCCGCACACCCCCGTTCTTCGTCGACGTCGACTTCCACACGCTCGCGCAGCGCCAGGTCGAGGATCGGGCCGTGGGGCAGGCCGGGCCTGGTTCCGACCCTGATGCCCTGAATGGAGATGCCATGGTGCGGCGGCGTCGAGGTGAGGGAACGATCAGGCGCAGTCGTCGCAGGGCCGGGCGCGCAGGCCCTGCACGCCCTCGCGGCCGATGATCGGGACCATGACCAGCGCGGCGGCGGGATCGGCCCACCACAAGCCGAGCAGCGCGTGGAGCAGCAGGCCGGCGAGGAGGATCGCGGAGAGGTAGGCGCAGAAGTCCGCCTGGCGCGAATCGGCCTCGAGCGCGCGGCTGTCGAGCCGAGCGGCGACGCGGCGCTTGGCGCGGCCGAGCTGCGGCATGACGATCACCGCAGCCACCGCGATCAGGACGCCGGGAACGCTTCGCGACGGCATGGCCTTGATCCAGAGCGCGCGGGCCGATTCGACGGCGACGTACGCGGCCAGAAGCAGGAAGCAGGCTCCGACGAGGCGGCGGGCGGTCCGCTCGGCGCGCTCGCGGCGCTGGGCGTCGGCGTCGGCGCGAAACCGCCACAGCATGACGGCGGCCGAGGTGGTCTCGATCACCGAGTCGAGACCGAAGCCGACCAGGGCGACACTGCCTGCGGCGATTCCGGAGACCAGCGCGACGGCCGCCTCGAAGCCGTTCCAGGCCAGCGTCAGGCGCTCCAATCGCCGCCCGCGCGCGATCAGGGCCGGTCGCTCGGCGGCGGCTTGCGGGTCTTCAGAGCTGATCACGTCTGCCTTCATCACGTCAGGGTGCCAGGCACGGACTTGCCGCGCTTGCAGCTCGGTTCCACCAGATCGAGGCACCTGCGAACGCAGCTCCCGGTCGGTCCACGAGAGTTCGCGGACGGTTCCTCACCGGGAGCGACTCTCGCTCTCGCCGACGGGCTCGCAACCGCGGCAGGTCCGCACATGGCACCGATGATCAGGCTGCAGCAGGTGACGGCGCCCTCGGCCTTGGCGAGCTCGGAGACGTCGACCCTCGCCAGGCGCACGCCGGCGCGCTCCAGCCGCGCGGCGGTGCGCGGGAACGCGCTCGGGTAGATCGCGGTGCCGCCGACGAGCAGCGCGTTGGCGGCGAACGGCTCGCCGGGGTCGACCTCGATCAAGCGAGTCCCCGCGAAGATAGCGGGATCGACCCACGCCGGGTTGAGCAGCACGGCGCCCGGGGCGACCTCGGTGACGGCGGACTTGAGGTGGAGGCAGCCCGACACCGCGACTCCCTCGACGGTGTAGCCGTGGGGCGCCAGCAGGGCGCGAAGCTGCGCGACGCCCTCCGCGTTGCTGCGGCTCGAGCGGCCGACGAGCACGCGGCGGCCGAGGCGGAGCACGTCGCCGCCGTCGAGCGTTGCGGGCGGCTCGATCGCGACGACCGGCCGGTGCGGCGCGAGCGCCGCGGCGACCGACTCGGTCTCGCCGCGCCGCGAGGGCGCACCCGGCCGCGTGATCACCGCCAGCTCGTCGACCACGACGGCGGCGTCCTCGACGAACACCGAGTCGGGGAAGTCCGGCTCGGCCGGCAGGCTCGCCACCCGGCAGCCGAGCGCGGCGAGGGTGCGCTCGTAGTCGGCGTGCTGGCGCTCGGCGAGCGCGAGGTCGATCGGCTCGCGCGCGAGGTGGGTCAGCTCGCAGCGGGCGATCGCCGGGCTGACCTTGCGCGTGATCGCGATCATGCCGCCGTCCCGCCCTCGGCCTCGCGCCGCATCAGCTCCCAGGCCGCGGCGACGTCCGCCCGCTCGGTGGCGAGCGCGCCGATCGACACCCGCACCATCCAGCGACCGTCGAGCTGCGCCGCGCTGAGGTAGGCGCCGCCCGAGCGGTGGACCCGTGCGACCCAGCCGAGCGTGTGGCGGTCAAGCGCCTCGCCGGCGAGCCCGGGAGGCTCGTGGCGGATGCAGACGGTCTGCAGCGGCACCGGCGCGAGCACCCGCCAACCCGGCGCGGCGGCGACCTGCTCGGCGAGCCAGGCGGCGTTGGCGAGGTCGCGGCGCAGGCGCGCCTGGAGGCCGGCGACGCCGCGCTCGCGGATCAGGCACCAGAGCTTGAGGGCGCGGAAGCGGCGCCCGAGCGGGATCCCCCAGTCGCGCAGGTTCTTGACCCGCTCGTCGACGGCGGTGCGCAGGTAGCTCGGGTTGGTGCCCATCACCCGCACCAGGTGCTCGGGGTCGCGGACGTAGTAGAGCGAGCAGTCGAACGCCGCGCCCAGCCACTTGTGCGGGTTGAGCACGAGCGAGTCCGCGCCCTCGATGCCGTCCCACATCCAGCGGCACTCGGGCAGGATCATCGCGGAGCCGGCCATCGCCGCGTCGACGTGCAGCCAGACGCCGAAGCGGCGCGCCGCCGCCGCGATCGGGGCGAGCGGGTCGAGCGCGGTGGTGGTGGTGGTGCCGCTTGTGGCGACGACCGCGCACGGCGTGCGCCCGGCGGCGAGGTCGGCCTCGATCGCCGCAACGAGCGCGTCCGGCCGCATCGCGTGGCGCTCGTCGGTCGCGACGCGGTGGAGGTTGTCGCGGCCGAAGCCGGCGAGCAGCGCCGCCTTGTCGACCGAGCTGTGGCCGTGCGCGGAGGCGTAGACGACGAGCGGCGCAGGCTCGTCCTGGAGCCCGCCGCGGGCGAGCGAGAAGTCGGTGGCGCGCTCGCGGGCGCACAGCAGCGCCACCAGCGTGCTGGTCGAGGCGGTGTCCTGGATCACGCCGCTCCACGCCGGGGAGAGGCCGAGCATCTGCCGCATCCAGTCGGTGACGACCTCCTCGAGCTCGGTCACGGCCGGGCTCGACTGCCACGACAGCCCGAGGACGCCGAGCCCGGTCGAGAGGAAGTCGCCGAGCACGGAGGCGGGCTCGCCGTTGGAGGGGAAGTAGCCGAAGAAGCGCGGGTGCTGCCAGTGCGAGAGCCCCGGCACGATGATCGCGTCGAGGTCGGCGAAGATCGCGTCGAACGGCTCCGGCTCCTCCGGCGGCGACGCCGGCAGCTGTGCCCGGACCGAGCCCGGCTCGACCTGCGACGCCACCGGGAGCGCGGCCACCCCCGCGCGGTAGTCGGCGATCCAGTCGACGATGCGGTGCGCGGCGCGGCGGAACTGCTCCGGATCCATCAGGCCCTCCCAGGTGCGCCGGCCGCGTGCGGCGGCGGCGCGGCCATCATGGCACCGCGGCCGGGCGGCCGCCAATCTGCTATGTTCGACCCCGGTCATGAGCGCCGCCCCGACTTGCGACCGCGCCACCCCCGGCACGCCGAAAGGCGGCGAGATCCGGGGCACGATCTTCAACGTCCAGCGCGCCTCGTTCCACGACGGGCCGGGGATCCGCACGACGGTGTTCCTCAAGGGCTGCCCGCTGCGCTGCCCGTGGTGTCACAACCCGGAGGGGATTGCCTTCGCGCCGGAGGTGATGGTCGACGAGGGCCGCTGCCTCTCGTGCGGCGCTTGCGTCGCGGCGTGCCCGCGGGCGGATGGCCCGCTGCCGGCGGGCGCCGCGGTCGGCGGCGACGGGTGCGCCGCGGAGGGGCGCTGCGTCGCGGCGTGCCCGACCGGGGCGCGACAGGTCGCCGGCCGCGCGTGGGGCGTCGACGAGCTGCTCGCCGAGCTGCTCCGCGACCGGATGACGTACGAGGAGTCGGGCGGCGGCGTGACGTTCTCCGGCGGCGAGCCGCTGGCGCAGCCGCGCTTCCTGACGGCGGCGCTCGACGCCTGCCGCGCCGCCGGCCTGCACGTCGCCGTCGATACCTGCGGCTTCGCG
>DATIYW010000229.1:0-10594 GCA_035517415.1 Thermoanaerobaculaceae bacterium | reverse complement strand
CCAGCGCCGCGACGGTCGCGAGGATCGTTGTGCCGGCTCGCATTGACTACCTCAACGTCGTCCCGGGCGGTCGCATTTCGGCGCCGCCGGGGCGGGCGCCGACGGGTGCATCGTGATTGTGGTCGGGTCGTTGGTGACGTTGTTGATCACCGACGCGGTCGCCACGATGCCGGAGCCGGCGGTCACCGTCACCTTGGCGCAGCCGCGGTCCATCGCGGACTGGTTCCCATTGCTGCGGACCGGCTGCACCGCCTGCTGCCACTTACTGGAACCAGCGGGTCCGAGGGCGTGGCGGGGACGTCGCCCGCGGCGGCGACGTGTTAACGTGGGAGTCGAGAGGAGGCAGTGATGACCGACACGATCCCGCATCGCCCGGGCCGCAACGAGCCCTGCCACTGCGGGTCCGGGAAGAAGTACAAGCACTGCCATCTCGCGGCGGACGAGGAGGAGGACCGCGCCGCGCGCGCCAAGCAGGCGAGCGAGGCGGCTCCGCCGGCGCCGGAGGAGGAGCAGCCCGCGCCGCAGGCCGCGCCCCCACCGCGCGCCTCCAACCAGCCGTGGAAGCGCGCCGCCCAGAACGCTCGCGGCGGCGCGCGCCGCATCACGACGCCGCGCAAGGCGGGCTGACGCTCCCGGGCCCGAGGCGGCCGCGACCAGGCTCAGCCCTTCGATGTGCGGCTGTCGCTTGATTCCCCCGCTGCGGCCAAGCCGCCGCGGTGGGCCGATGGCAAAACCTGCGCCGTCGCCGCGCCGCGCCCCTCACGAGGCCGCGACGCCGGGCACAACGGCGCTCACGCCAGGTTGATCTTGCGCAGTAGCGCGACGAAACGCGGGTGAGGGCGAAGCTCGGCGAACAGGAACGAGCCCTTGATGCCGTACACCGCGCCGGCGCGCTGCTCGTAGGCCTTCTCCAGCCAGTCGATCGCCGCGTCGTACTCGCCGAGGCCGGTGTGGACGTAGGCGAAGTGGTAGGGCGCGACGTAGCTCCCCGCCGCCAGGCGGTGGAGGTCGGCGAGCACCGCGCGGGCCTTGTCGGGGTGGCCCGCCACGGCGTACGCCTGCCCGAGCTGCGCAGCGAAGTTCGTCGAGCCCGGCGAGAGGCGGGCGGCGAGCTCGATCGAGGCCACGCCCTCGGCGATCCGCCCGACCTTGATCTGCGCCCAGCCGAGGACCGACTGCGCCCGGCCGTAGCCGGGGTCAAGGCGCGCCACGCGCGTGGCCTCGGCGAGCGCCTCCTCGTAGCGGCCGGCGCGCAGCAGCTCGTTCGCGACGTCGGAGCGGTGCGCGAGCGGGTCGAGCTCGTGCGCGCGGCGGACCGCGGCGATCGCCTCGTCGTGGCGCTGCAGCGAGGAGCACAGCCAGCCGTAGTGGTCGTGGACATCGGCGCTGCCGGGGCTGAGCGCGAGCGCGACGCGCAGCTCCGCCTCCGCCCCCGGCCAGTCGAAGTCGCAGACAAAGCGCAGCAGGCCGGCGATGCCGTGCGCGTCGCCGAGGCCGTCGTCGAGCGCGAGCGCGCGGCCGATCGCGTCCTTGGCCTTGCGGTAGGCTGCGGCCGGCTGCTCTCCGACGATGCCTTCGATGCCGAACTGGGTGTGGACGTGCGCCAGGCCGACGTACGCCAGGGCGAAACGCGGGTCCCGCTCGACCGCGCGCTCGAGGAAGCCGATCGCCTGCCGGTAGCCCTCGGCGGTGAAGCGCGCGAACGCCTGCCTGCCCTGGAGGTAGAGCTGGTACGCCTCGAGGTCGGTGGTCGGGCGGTGCCCGATCCGCGCCCGCTCGCCGGGGGAGAGCTCGGCCTGGAGCGACGCCGCGATCTTCAGCGCCACGTCGGTCTGGATGGCGAAGATGTCGGTCAGGTCGCGGTCGTACGTCTCCGCCCAGAGGTGCTCGTCGGTCGCCGCGTCGATCAGCTGCGCGACGATGCGGACGCGGTTGCCGGCGCGCCGCACGCTCCCCTCGACGACCGTTCCGGCACCGAGCGCGGCGCCGATCGCGCGCAGGCTCGCGTCGCGCTTCTTGAACGCCATCACGGAGGTCCGCGAGATCACCTTGAGCGAGCGGACCTTGGCGAGGTGGGCGATGACGTCCTCGGTGATCCCGTCGGCGAAGAACTCGTTCTCCGGGTCGGCGCTGAGGTTGACGAACGGCAGCACCGCCACCGACGGCGCGCGCTCCCGGCCGTCGCCGGCCGCGGCCGCGGTGAACCCCGCGAGTGCGGCGGCCAGCTCCCCGGCGGTGCGGAAGCGCGCCTCGGGCTCCTTCGCCAGGCAGCGCGCGACCACGGCGTCGAGCCCGACCGGGAGCGCGAGCTGGCTGCCCGCCAGCGGGGCCGGCACGGCGTCGAGCACGGCCGCCATCGTCTCGGCCGCGGTGGCGCGGCGAAACGGCGCCTCGCCCGCGAGCATCTCGTAGAGCACGCAGCCGAGCGAGAAGATGTCGCTCCGCGCGTCGAGCGCGCCGCCGCGGACCTGCTCGGGCGACATGTACCCGGTGGTGCCGAGGATCGACCCCGACGCGGTGAGCTGCGTGCTCCCCGGCGTGTCGCCGCCGACCTCGGTCGGCCCGACCGCGACCCAGTGTGCGAGTCCGAAGTCGAGGACCTTGACCCGCCCGTCGGCGGTGAGGAACACGTTCTCGGGCTTGAGGTCGCGGTGGACGATGCCGAGAGCGTGCGCCGCCGCCAGACCGGACGCCACGGACAGAGCGATCTCCAGCGCCTCCCGCCAAGCCGGCCGGGCCCGCCCCAGGCGCGCGCGCAGCGTCTCGCCGTGGAGCAGCTCGGTGACCAGGTAGGCGGTCTCCCCCTCCCGGCCGATGTCGTGGATGGTGAGGATGTTCGGGTGCGAGAGCGCGGCCGTCGCCCGGCCCTCGCGCTCGAACCGCGCGAACGCCTCCTGGTTGGCGGCGAGGCGCGGCGTGATCGTCTTGATCGCGACCTCGCGGCCGAGCCGCTGGTCGCGGGCGCGGTACACCTCGCCCATCCCTCCCGCGGCGAGGAGGGCGAGAACCTCGTACGACCCGAGGCGGGTTCCCGGACTGAGAGCCATTCGCGGTCTCCCCGGATTCTACGCCGCACCGCCGCAGCGGCGGCGCCGGGCGGCCGGCGCGCGGGAACGAAACCTCCGCGGAGCCGAGTTAGCAGTCGCAGAGGGCAGCCTCAGCCCGAGGGCGGTGGCGGTTGGCGGAGCGACAGCGCATGTCGAGGAAGGGCGACGGCCCGCGGGAGGACCTCAACCCCCAGGCCGAGCAGATGGCGCACGAGTCGATGGTGCGGACGCTGGCGGCGCAGGCGCTCGCGATCTGGCCGCAGGAGTCGGCGCTGTTCGACCGCTACCGCCTGCCGCTCGACGCGCGGATCCTCGACGCCGGCTGCGGCACCGGCGAGATCACCGCGCGCCTGGCGGAGCGCTTCCCCGGCGCGCGCCTGCTCGGCGTCGACGTGCTCGACGGCCCCCTCGCGATGGCGCGCGCCCGCAGCGCCCGGTTCGGCCGGCGGGTGCACTTCGAGAACCGCAGCGTCTTCGACCTTGGGCTACCGGACCGCAGGTTCGACCTCGTCGTCTGTCGCCACGTGCTGCAGGCGATCCCCCGGGCCGGGCGCGCGCTCGCCGAGCTGGTGCGGGTGACCAGGCGCGGCGGGCGCCTCCACCTCATCGCCGAAGACTACGGCATGATCCACTTCCCGCGCCGCCGCCTCGACCCGGACGAGTTCTGGGGCGTCGGCCCGCGCGCGTTCGGCGCCGCCACCGGGACCGACCTGTTCGTCGGCCGCAACTGCTACGCCCATCTCCGCGCGCTCGGCCTCGCCGAGATCACCGTCGACTACGTCGTCGTCGACCCGTTGCGCGTGCCGCGCGAGACGTTCGCGGCGATCCTCACCGCCTGGCGCGACGGCTACGCCGGCGCGATCGGCGAGCACACCTCGATCAGCACCGAGCGGGCCGAGGCCGCGTTCGACGACATGATCGCCACCCTGCGCGACCCCGACGGCTACGGCGTGTGGATGGTCCCGGTGGTTTCCGCGGTGGTTCCGTGAAGCGAGGACCCGCCCGCCCGGTCGGAGAACCGGACGGACGGGTCCGCGAAGTCCGCAGCGCCGCCGCGCGCTACTGCGAGGCGGCGTTCTTCTTCTTGAGCTCGGCCGCCTCCTTGGCGTTCTGCGCCGCGGTCCACGGCGGCACCACGCCGTTCATGCGGGCGTAGGCGATCATCTGCCCGAGGTGCTCGTGCGCGTGCGAGAGGACGAGCATCCAGCCGCCGCGCACGGTCGTCTTCATCCCGAACAGGTCGGTCGGCTTCGCCAGCTCCGCGTTGCTGGTGGCGGCGAGCGCGGCCTTGACGTGGACGAACGAGGCCTTGAGCGCCTTCTGGATGTCCGCCTTGGAAGTCAGCGACTTCTCGTAGGTCTTGAAGTCGAAGCCTTCCGGCGGCTTCACGCCCCAGAAGCTGGGGATGCCGTAGTTCGCGCCGGCGACGTGCATGAACACCTCGGCGCACGAGCGCACGCCTTCCCCCGGGCGCCAGTTGTACTTGTCCTCCGGGATCGCCTCGGCGAGCTGGTTGAGCTTGCTCTCCGCGTCGCTGATGAACATCAGCATCTCGGCCTTAACGCCGCTGGGCGCCGGGCTCGCCGCCCGGGCAGCCGTCGCGAGCGCCGCGGCCGCGAGCACGACGCCCAGCACAACGGTCACGCTTCTCTTCGACATTCAACCTCTCCTTTCGCCCCACAGCCACTGACGATGTGTTCCGGTCCGGTGCACCAGGGCGAACGTCCCGCCGCGCAGCGCCATTCCCGGCGGCGGCGCAACGCCGGCGAGGCGCCAGGGGGGATGAAACATCGCGGCGCGATCAGGCGTTGTGGGCTAGCCGAACGTGGGGGGATCGGAATGAGCGAGCCGCAGAGAGGGCGAACCGCCGCGGCGGCGCCGGGAGAGGCCGGCGGTGGGCGGCAGGTTGTCAAGTTCGGCGCCATCGTCGCCGCGGTGCTGCTCGCGGCCGCGGGGTTCGCCGCGCCGGCGGGAGAGGTCACGCCGGCGGGCCAGAAGCTCGCCGAGCGCCTCGACGCGATGGACGTCGAGCACCACTGGCTGGCCGGGGCGCACGTCGACTGGCGGACCGGCGACCCGGACCGCGGCACGCCGTTCAAGAGCCACTGCAGCGTGTTCGTCGCCGCGGCGTGCGAGCGGCTCGGCGTCTACATCCTGCGCCCGCCCGACCACGGCCAGGTGCACCTGGCGAGCGCGCAGCAGGAGTGGCTGCGCGGGGAGGGCGCCGCGCACGGCTGGCGGCCGGTCGGCTCGCCCTACGAGGCGCAGCGCCTCGCCAACCAGGGCCAGGTCGTGGTCGCGGTGTACGGCAGCCCGGACCCGGCCAAGCCCGGCCACATCGCGGTGGTGCGGCCGTCGGAGAAGTCCGCCGCCCGCATCGCGGTCGAGGGTCCGCAGATCATCCAGGCGGGTGCCGAGAACTGGAGCTCGACCAGCGTGCAGGCGGGCTTCCGTCACCACCGCGGCGCGTGGCAGTCGGCGAGGCGGTTCGCGGTCGAGTTCTACGCGCACCCTTGAGCGCGGCGACGACGCCGGGAACGCGCGGAGACAAACGGGGTTGTGTCAAGCTGCACCGTTCGGAGGCGGACATGCGTGAGCGCGCGACGAGGTTTGCTGTCGTCCTGCTGGCGGCCGGGGCCGCCGCGTACCGGGCGGGAGCGGCGACGCCGGTCGCACCGCCAGCCGAGACCGTCGTCCGCTGCGGCAGCCTGCTCGATACCGCCGCCGGGACGCTGCGCGGCGAGAGCACGATCGTGGTCGAGGGCGATCGCATCCGCGAGGTGCGGGCCGGCGCCGCCGACCGGGCGGCGCTCGAGAGCGCGGCAAGGGCGCGCGGGGCGACGATCCGCTTCGTCGACCTCGCGGGCATGACCTGCCTGCCGGGGCTGATCGACTCCCACACCCACCTGACGATGGAGTTCGGCCCCTCCTGGTACTCGGAACAGTTCCGGCTCAACCCCGCCGACTACGCGATCCGCTCCACGGTGTACGCGCGGCGGACGCTGCTGGCCGGGTTCACCACCGTCCGCAACCTCGGGGACATGCACAACGAGTCGATTGCACTGCGCAACGCGATCAACGCCGGGATCGTGCCCGGCCCGCGCATGTTCGTCGCCGGCCGGCCGATCGGCACCACCGGCGGCCATGCCGACCCGACCAACGGCTACCGCCTCGACCTCGAGGGCGACCCCGGCCCGCTGGTCGGCATCATCGACGGCCCCGACGACGCGTGGAAGGCCGTCCGCCAGCGCTACAAGGACGGTGCCGACCTGGTCAAGATCATGCCCTCCGGCGGCGTGCTCGACGAGGGGCGCAACGGCGAGAACCCGCAGATGACGCAGGCCGAGATCGACGCGGTGGTGGCGGCGGCGCACGACTACGGCTTCGCGGTCGCCGCGCACGCCCACGGCGCGGAGGCGATCCGCCGGGCGGTGGTCGGCGGCGTGGACTCGATCGAGCACGGCACCTACGCCGACGACGCCGACATCGCGCTGATGAAGCAGCGCGGGACGTTCTTCGTCCCGACGATCATCGCCGGCGCGACCGTCGCCGCGCAGGCCGCCAAGCCCGGCTACTTCCCGCCCCAGGTCGCGGCGAAGGCGGCGGAGATCGGGCCGAAGATCATCGCCACCGCCGGCCGCGTCTACCGCGGCGGGGTGAGGATCGCGTTCGGCACCGACGCCGGGGTGTTCCCGCACGGCGAGAACGCCCGCGAGTTCGCGCTCATGGTCGAGGCCGGGATGCCGCCGATCGCCGCGATCCAGGCCGCGACCACGCGCGCCGCCGAGCTGCTGCGCCAGCAGGGCAAGCTCGGCGTGATCGCGCCCGGCGCCTGGGCGGACGTGATCGCGGTGGCTGGCGACCCGACCGCGGACGTGACGCGCCTCGAGCACGTCAGCTTCGTGATGAAGGCCGGCGCGGTCTATCTCCTCGACGGCAAGCCGGTCGAGTAGACGGAGCGATCCGCGGCCCGGCGGGACGCTGCCGGGACCGCGGATCGGTGCTCCCGAAACGTGCGGCGCAGGCTCGTCCGATCACCGCCAGTCGCCGTCGTGGCCGAGGTGAAGCCCGGTCGAGGCCGGCTTCGCCCTGACCGTCAGTCGCAGCGCGACCAGCGCCATCAGGGCGACGAGACCGGCGGCGCCGAGGAGGACCCAGTCGCCCCCCGCCTCGGGCTTCACTGCGAGCCTGGCCGGGGCGAGCGGGCGGGCCGGTTCGGCGGCCGCCGCGCCCTCCTCCGGCGAGGCCGAGGCGGGCTGCGGCGCCGCGCTCTCGCCGGCCGCGACGGGACCCGGAGAGCTGCCGCCCGCCGGCAGGTTCGGCGCCGCAGCGGGGGCGCCCTGCGCCGCGTTCGGATTCGCCGGCGCGGTGACGTCCGCGGAAGCCGTCCCGGCGGCCGTCGGGGCCGCCGCCGCCGGCGCGAGGACCACACGGGTCGCGAGGTGAGCGCTGAGGACGTCCTTGAACCACAGCTCGACGTGGTCGGCGGGGTTGAGCGCCCCGGGCTTCACGGTCGCCTCGTCGAGGGTGAGCGTGATCGTCTTGCCGGACAGCGCCGCGGCCGCATCGGGCGTCGCGTCGAGCACGCGGTCGACCGCGACCTGGAGGTAGTGGTCGCCGACGCCGACGACGGAGCCGGTGACGTGCGTCGCGGCGGTGGCCGCGGCGGCGT
The DNA here is from genome assembly GCA_035517415.1 of Thermoanaerobaculaceae bacterium. GTDB lineage: Bacteria > Acidobacteriota > Thermoanaerobaculia > Thermoanaerobaculales > Thermoanaerobaculaceae > DATIYW01. The sequence goes on along the minus strand of DATIYW010000229.1, from coordinate 2,875 downwards.
CGGCCGGGGTCGCCGGGTCGACGTTCCCTTGCGCGAAGAGCGGACCGGCGGCAAGGAGGAGGGCACATGCCGCGAGCGGGATCGTTCTGCTGTTCATTTCGTAGCCTCCCTTCGCATGACGGGACTGCGGGCGCTCCTCGGGGCGGCGCGGGAAGCGCCGGCGCCGGATCGCCGTCCGACCAGAGAGCAACCTGGGTGCCATCGCGCGTCGGCCGGGCAACGCGCGCCGCCGCATGCACTTACGGTCGGCTGTTGCGAAAACCCGGCGGAGGGCGCGCGCGGATTTCGCCGCTGGGACGGACCACGTTGAGGCGGAACGACTTGGCGGCATCGGGCGGGCCTGGCCGCGCGGTCTGCCCCTGCGGCGAGGAAGAACGCTCGGGGAGAATTTCCCGGCCGACCGGCGCCGGCGGCAGGCCCGCGATCGGGTCCCCGCCCCACCGCACCGCGCAGGCGCCCGACCGGCTCGACGGCGGCGGTCGCCTCCCCCGGTCGCGCCGTGCCAGGCCCGACACCGGGGCTTGACACCAGTTGAACGATCGTTCAACCTCGTTGAGTGAACGCTCAAGAGCCGACCGGGCACGAGGCGGGCACGCGCGAGCGGATCCTCCGCGCCGCGTTCCAGCTCTTCCACGAGCAGGGGTACCACGCCACCGGCGTGGCGACGATCCTGCGCGAGGCGGGCGTGAACCCGGGCAGCATGTACCACGCCTTTCCCGGCAAGGAGACGCTGCTCGAGCACGTGCTCGAGTACGCGCTCGAGCTGCTCGGCCCGGCGGTGATGGACCCGGTCGAGGCGGCCGCGGCCGACCCGGTCGAGCGCGTGTTCGCGCTCATGGCGCAGTACCGCGCCGGCATGGTGCTCGCCGGCTGCCGCATGGGCTGCCCGATCGGCAACCTCGCGCTCGAGGTGAGCGACAACCACCCCGAGGCGCGCGAGCTGATCCACCGCAACTTCGCGGCCTGGGCGGCGCGCGTGCGCGGCTGGCTCGACGCCGCCGACGACCGGCTCCCGCGCGGGCTCGACCGCGAGCGCCTGGCGCGGTTCGTCCTCACCGTGATGGAAGGCGGGCTGATGCAGGCGCGCGCCGCCGGCGGCCTCGCGCCGTTCGACGAGGCGGTCGCGCAGCTGCGCGACTACTTCGACGCCCTCGAGTCGCGCGCTCGTGCCGAGGTCCGGCGGCGGGCGCCTCGCCGCCGCGCGCCGCGGGGCGCCCAGCCCCCCGCCCGGCGTGCGCCGAACACCCGACCCAACAAGGAGGCCCGATGAGACCGACGTTCCTCGCCGCGCTCCCTCTCGTACCCGCGTTCGTCTGCGCCGCCGAGACGGCTCCGACGACCCCGCTCGCGGCGCCGCCCAACCTCGACCCGCTCGTCGCCGAGGCGGTGGTGCGGGCGCCGGTCGCCGAGATCTGGCGCGTGTTCTCGACCCCCGAGGGCTACGCCAAGCTCGGCGTCGCCAAGGCGGACATGGACTTCCGGCCGGGCGGCCTGATCCGCAGCACCTACGACCCCGCGGTCGCGCTCGACGGCGAGGGAGCGATCCAGACCGAGATCCTCGCGTACGAGCCGGCGCGCATGATCGCGACGCGGATCCATCGTCCACCGAAGGGCTTCCCGTTCATGGCGGCGTACCGCAGCGTGTGGACGGTGGTGTCGATGGCGGACCTCGGCGACGGGCGTACCGACGTGCGGGTGACGATGCTCGGTTACGGCGCCGACGCCGAGTCGCAGGCGATGCGCGAGTTCTTCCGCACCGGCAACGCCTGGGTGCTGAAGAAGCTCCAGGCGTCGTACTCGCCCGTGCCGCCGCCCGCGGGCGAGGCACACGCGGACGAGCCGCTCGCGCCCGTCGACGTGCAGGCGGTGGTCGCGGCCGACCGAGACCGGGTTTGGCGCGCCTTCACCACCGGCGAGGGCTGGCGCGACTTCCTCGGCGCGCAGGCGACGATCGGGACCCGACCCGGCGAGAAGTTCGAGGTCTTCTTCGACCCGAGCGCGCCGGAGGGCAGGCGCGGGTCGGAGGGCTGCACGGTGCTGAGCATCGTGCCGGGGGAGCTGATCTCGTACACCTGGAACGCGCCGCCGAAGTTCCCGTTCGCCCGCGGCGAGCACACCTGGGTGGTGGTCACGCTCGAGTCGCCCTCGCCCGCGGTCACACGGGTGCGCCTGCGCGAGCTCGGCTTCCGCGAGCTGGCGGAGCGCCACCCCGAGCACCGCGCCGAGTTCGAGCAGGTGCGGGCGTACTTCGCCGCCGCATGGCCGCGGGTGCTGTCCGCGCTCGCGGCGCACTTCGCGCCGGCCGCACCACCGACCGCCCCGCCGCCGCGGTCCTGACCGCGGCGACCATGGTTGACGGTCAGCGCGCTTCCGGGATGGCGCGGCGCGGCCGCGAGAGCGCCTCCGCCGTGATGGCGAGGTCGCGCGAGGTGAAGGTACGCTTGCCGGTGTCGCAGCCGTTGATGAAGAACACCTTTCCGCTCAGCCTGGTGTGGCCGGCGGCCACCCCCGGCGACATCAGCGACGGGTAGAAGCCGTCGAACTGCTGGCCGTTGGTCAGGCCCGGACATGGCGAGGTGAGCGTGAACTGCGAGCCGGTGACCAGCGCCGGCCCCGACCAGTCCTCCGGGTCGAGGCTGGTCGCGGTCGAGTAATACCACGACCCCGTCTGCGACCCCGACGTCCCGGCGACGCAAACGAACACCATCAGGTAGCGGCCGAGGTCGTCGTTGTGGCTGAGGTCGGCCATGTGCTGCTGCGCTTGAGGGCCGCAGCCGTGCGAGGGCAAGACACCGCTGCCCAGCCCGCCGATGCCGGGCTCGGTGAAGGCGCCCTGCTACCACTTGCGGAAGTCGAGCGGGTCCGCGCCGAGCCT
>DATIYW010000228.1:0-6776 GCA_035517415.1 Thermoanaerobaculaceae bacterium | reverse complement strand
TCCGAGGCGCCGTAGGAGCGCGCCGTGTCGATCAGGTCGGCGCCGAGGTCGAGCGCGGCGTCGATCAGCGCGGCGACGTCGCGCTCGGCCAGCTCCGCGCCGCCGATGTGGCCGGCGCCGAGGCCGAGCGCCGGCACCGCGAACCCGGCGCGGCCGAACGGCCGGCGCGGGACGCCGCTCACCGGTCTGCCTCCCGGTTGTCTGCAGCTCCGGCGCCGCGGCCGGCGCGGCGCCGCTGCCACCACGCCCGCAGTGAGTCGCGCAGGCGCGAGCGGCCGGCGACGAAGAGGCGGAAGTGGCGCACCGCCAGCGCCGGGCCGACGCGCTCCGCGGCGTAGCGCTGGCGCAGGTGGTGAAGGTGGTCCATGGTGAACAGGTAGAGGTCGGCCTCGGTCCGGCCCGGGAACTCCGCCATCACGCCGCTCGAGCGGATGATCGCCACCATCGGGCGGAACACCGAGTCGCGCCACGACGCCACGGCTTCTTGCCACTCCACCGGCCGCCCGGTCTCGATCCCCCGGTAGTAGCGGTGGACGTTGATGTGCTCGAGCAGGCGCTCGTAGCCGTCGACCTCGGTGAGACGGTACTCGTCCGGGTCGTCGGGCTGCAGGCCGGTCGCCTCGAGGAAGTCGGCGAGGAAGCGCTTGACCAGCACGTCCGCCGCGGTCGCGCCGGCGTCGAGCGGGACCGGCGTCGGGTACTCCTTGACCGCCGCCTCGATCGTGCCCTGGCCGAGCGCGCGCGCCACCGACACGCGGTGGTGGCCGTCGACGACGAAGTAGACGCCGCCGACCTTGTACAGCTCGACCGGCGCGAACCCCGCCGGCCCCTCGGCCAGCCCGCGCATCCGCTCCCAGCGCTCGCGCAGCGACTCCTCGCGCGGCAGGAACGCGCGATTGAACTCGCGCTCGCGGCCGAGCGTGCCGACGACGCGGTCGAGCGGCACCTCCTCCACGCCGCGGTCGACGAAACGCTTGAGCCAGAGCCCCTCGCGGACGGCGTCGAACGGCAGCAGGTCGAGCGGCCGCCCGGTGAGCGTCGCGAGCAGGTCCTGCATCAGCGCCGCGCGCCGCGCCGCGTCGAACTCGGTCATCGTCGCCCGCCTCTCCTCGCCTCGTGGTTCGGAGCTAGGATAGTGAACATGCGACCCGGACGAAAGCTCGCTCGACCCTCGGTGCGGCCCCGCCTCTTCGCGGCCGCCTATCCCCCGCTGGTGCTCGCCGCCCTGCTCGCGCTGGCCTCGTGCGCCGGCAGCGGCGGGGGCAAGAAGGCGGCGATGCCGCCGGCCAGGCCGGCCGCCGCGGCGACCACCGCCGCGACCGCCGCCAAGGCGGTTCAGTGGCAGCACGAGTGGGCGCGCGGCGCGGTGTTCTACGAGGTGTTCGTGCGCAGCTTCGCCGACTCCGACGGCGACGGCAAGGGCGACCTCAAGGGACTGATCGCGAAGCTCGACTACCTCAACACCGGCGACCCGTCGAGCACCGGCGACCTCAAGGTCGACGCGCTCTGGCTCATGCCGGTGTTCGTCTCGCCCTCGTACCACGGCTACGACACCACCGACTACGAGCACATCAACCCGGACTACGGCACCGACGCGGACTTCGCGACGCTGTGCCGCGAGGCGCACCGCCGCGGCATCCGCATCATCGTCGACCTGGTCGTCAACCACACGGGCTCGGCCCACCCGTGGTTCCTCGAGTCGTCGTCCTCGCTCACCTCGCCGAAGCGCGACTGGTACGTGTGGCGCGCCGACGACCCGGGCTGGACGCAGCCGTGGGGTGGGAGCTACCCGACCTGGCACGAGAAGGGCGGGATGTACTTCTACGGCGTGTTCTGGGCCGGGATGCCGGACCTCAACCTGCGCAACCCCGCGGTGCGGACGGAGATCGAGCGCATCGCCGGGCTCTGGCTCGAGCGCGGCGCGGACGGCTTCCGCCTCGACGCCGCGCGCCACCTGGTCGAGAACGGCCCCGGCCAGCTCCAGGTCGACCAGCCCGAGACGCACGCGTTCTGGCGGGAGTTCGCCGCCACCGTCCGCTCGGCGCGGCCGGACGCGGTGCTGGTGGGCGAGAACTGGACCGACACGGACACGATCGCGACCTACTACGGCAGCACCGCGTCGGTCGCCGGCGGCGACGAGCTGCCGATGAACTTCGACTTCCCGCTCGCCGATGCGATCGTTCGCGGCGTGAAGGCGGGCGACGGCTCGCTGATCGCGGCCAAGCTCGCCGAGATCCAGCGCAGCTACCCCGCCGGCGTGATCGACACGCCGTTCCTCACCAACCACGACCAGGTCCGCCTCGCCACCCAGCTCGGCACCGACCGCGGGCGGGAGGCGAGCGCGGCGGCGGTGCTGCTCACCCTGCCGGGCGCGCCGTTCCTCTACTACGGCGAGGAGGTCGGGCTGCGCAACGGCGGGCCGGGCGGCGACGACCGCCTCAAGCGCACGCCGATGCCGTGGGACGGCTCGGAGCGCGGCGGCTTCACCTCGGCAACGCCGTGGTTCCCGTTCGCGCCCGGCCAGCAGACGGACAACGTGGCCGTCGAGAGCGGCGACCCGGCCTCGCTGCTGGCGCGCTACCGCGCCCTGATCCGCGCGCGTCACGCCTCGGCGGCGCTGCGCACCGGCGACCTCGAGCTGCTCGGCTCGCTCACGCAGCCCTCGCCGGTGCTCGCGTTCGTGCGCGCCGTCAAGGGCGAGAAGGTGCTGGTGGCGCACAACCTCGGCGACGCGACGGCGATCGGCGGTCCCTACGCCGTGAGCGCGTCCGCGGTGGAGGCGACGGTGTTCGCGGACGCCGACGCGGCGCCGCCGGCGGTGGCGGCGCGCGCCTGGACGGTCACCCTGCCGCCGCACGCGACCGGGATCTGGCGGCTGCACTGAGCCGGTGCCAGGCACGGACTTGCCGCGGTTGGGCGCGTGGATATCGCCAGGCGAAGCGCGGTGAGTCCGTGCCTGGCACCCCGCGCCGGGGAATGCTCCGGCCACGGCGGAAGTAGAAACGGGAGGGAAGCCGACGATGCGAGGCTGGCGTGTGTGTCGTTGGTGCGCGACCGGGGCGGCGCTGCTCGCGATCGCCGGCACGCCGCCGGGCGCAGCGCCGGCGAGCGCCGCGCAGCCCCGCCGGCACCTCGCTCCGGTCCGCCAGTGGGACAACGGCTGGTCGACCGGCGCGGTGTTCTACGAGGCGTTCGTGCGCAGCTTCGCCGACTCCGACGGCGACGGCATCGGTGACCTGCGCGGGCTGATCGGCAAGCTCGACTACCTCAACGACGGCAACCCGTCGTCCACCACCAGCCTGGGGGTGGACGCGATCTGGCTGATGCCGGTGTTCGGCTCGCCGTCGTACCACGGCTACGACGTCTCCGACTACGAGAACGTCAGCCCGGCGTACGGCAGCGACGACGACTTCGCCCAGCTCTGCCAGGAGGCCCACCGGCGCGGCATGCGGGTGATCCTCGACTTCGTGATGAACCACACCAGCTCGGAGCATCCGTGGTTCGTGTCGGCCGCGTCGTCGTCGAGCTCCCCCACGCGCGACTGGTACGTGTGGAGCCCGAGCGACCTCGGCTGGCGCCAGCCCTGGGACCTGTTCACCGGCGCCGACACCTGGCACCTCAACCCGGCCGACGGCGATTGGTACTACGGCATGTTCTGGTCCGGCATGCCCGACCTCAACTACCGCAACCCCGCCGTTCGCGTGGAGATGGAGCGGCTCGCGAAGCTCTGGCTCGACCGCGGCGCCGACGGCTTCCGCCTCGACGCCGCGCGCTACCTGATCGAGGACGGCAGCGGCACGCAGCAGCAGGACACCCCGGAGACCCACGCGTTCTGGCGCGAGTTCGCGACCGAGATCCGCACCGAGCGGCCCGACGCGACGATGGTCGGCGAGGTGTGGGCCGACACGCCGACGATCGCCCGCTACTACGGCTCGACCTCGGCGGTACGCGGCGGCGACGAGCTGCCGATGTGCTTCGATTTCCCGCTCGCCGCCGCGATCGTCGCCGCCGTCAACGGCGGGAGCGCGACGGGGATCGCCGCGACGCTCGCGCAGGTGCAGGCCGCCTATCCCCCGGGCGCCGAGGACGCGCCGTTCCTCACCAACCACGACATGATCCGCGTCGCGACCCAGCTCGCGAACAGCCCGGGCCGGCTGCGCAACGCGGCGGCGATCCTGCTCACGCTGCCCGGCAGCCCGTTCGTCTACTACGGCGAGGAGGTCGGGCTGCAGAACGGCGGCACCGGCTCCGACGACGTGCTCAAGCGCACGCCGATGCCGTGGGACAACGGCTCCGGCTTCACCACCGGCACGCCGTGGACCGCCTACGCCCCCGGCCGCGCCACCGCCAACGTGGCGGCGGAGACCGGCGACCCGGGCTCGCTGCTGTCGCGCTATCGCGCGCTGATCCGCGCCCGCCACGCCTCGCCCGCGCTGCTGCGCGGCGACCTCGAGCCGCTCCCGGGCGGCAACGGGACGCTGCTCGCGTTCCTGCGCGCGACCTCGGGGGAGCGGGTGCTGGCCGTCCACAACCTCGGCGACTCGCTGGTCGGCGGGGCGTCGCTCACCGTCGCCGGGACCTCGGCCGACACCCTATTCGCCGACGGCGGCGCGAGCCTCTCGATCGGCGGCGGCAGCGCCCACGTGACACTCCCGCCGCGCGGCAGCGGGATCTGGCGCCTGCACTGATCCGGTGCCAGGCACGGACTTACCGCGCTTCGCCGGGCGCACTCCACCTGCACAACCGCGGCAAGTCCGTGCCTGGCACCCGCTACTTCGGCACGCCGCTCAGCGCGGCCGGGACCACGCCGGGCAGGCGGACCATGCGGTCGACGCGCGTGTCGTAGTCCAGCAGGATCGTCTCCTGCTTCATGCCCGGCGGCACGATCAGGTCGATCAGCGGCGGCTCGAACGGGTCGTCCTCGCGGCCGCCACCGATGAAGTCCGGCCCGCGCCCGGGCTGCACCGGCACGACCATCAGCGCCGGCGTCCGCCCCTCCCCGCCCATCACCGCGGTCACGTCGACGCGCTCCTGCATGTCGGCCACCGTGTCGAACACCACATAGCCCCAGGTCGCCTTCGCCACGCCGCCGAGGAACGAGGCCGGGACCAGGAAGCGGATGCGATTGCCCGTCACCCACACCAGCGAGGGGAAGAACACGTCGGAGGCGATGTCCCGGGCGACCCCGGCGGCGATCTGCTTCTCGTCCTCCGCGGTCACGCGCCCCTCGCGCTGCTTGAACTCCTTCTTCTGGTCGCGGACGTAGATCGCGGCGAGCGCCTCGCGCGCCGCGGTCGGCCTTGGCGTGAGGCAGATCGCCTTCTCCCACGCGAACGCGGGGTCGATCGTGACCTTGCGCCCGGGGAATGTCGTCGTGCTCCCCGAGCCGGGCACGCGGTCGGTGTCGATGTAGATGTCGACGTTGAAGTTGTAGAAGCCGAGGCGGGCCACGCCGTCGAGCGTGGTGCCGATCTCGTCGATCGTCCGCCGCTCCGGCTTGCGCACCGGCTTGGCGAACGTCAGCTCGAAGATCGTCCCCGCCCTGTCGGCGTAGGCGGAGAACGTGAGGATGTCGAGCTCGCCGACGTCGAGGTCGTCGCGCTGCGGATAGATCAGCGTGCCGTCGCCGTGGTCGTCGCCGCGCGGGTCCGCGAGCGTGAAGATCGGGCTGTCGCTCGCCGCGGCGGCGATTCCGCACACAGCGATCGAGACGGCGATGGCGAGGCTCCAGGTCAGGAAAGGTCGCGTTCGCATCAGTCCTCCCGCACCCACGTCGGACGGGCGTTGCCGCCGACTTCCCTCACGAGACGTGCCAGCGCCATTCTAGCGGAGTCCAAGCGTCGCCGGCTCACCGCCATGCACGCAGGACATGGGCTCTCTCCGGTCGCCTGGCGATGCCTAATGTCCGTGCCCGGCACAGTTCGATGTCCAGCGTGGAGCGGATGAGGGCGACGAAGGTGTCGCGGGCAAGCGAAGGGCCCGGCCGAAGCCGGGCCCTCGCGTTGCCTCCACGAAATGGCGCTCTAGAACTGGATCTTCATGAACGCCTTGATCCGCTGCTGGTCGAAGTGGCGCGTGAGCAGGCTGTTCCACCCTCCGTACCGGCCCGAGAAGCCAGGCGAGCCGACCGGCACGCCGACGTTCGCGGCGGTGCCCGCGTCGGCGTACTGCGTGACGAAGCCGGTGCCGAAGTCGGGCTTGAAGGTGCCGAACACGTACTGGTACTCGAAGCCGATGTCCGCGCCGCCGATCGGCAGCTTCGCCTTGACGATGACGAAGTTCTTGTCCGACAGGCCGGACGCCATCTCCATCAGGTTGTAGGCCTGGAACGCGGTGTTCCCGTCCTTGAGGTTGGCGTGGTAGTAGTGGTACTCGACCGAGGCGTAGAGGTCGTTGGTGAGCTGGTAGCCCGCGCCCAGCTGCAGGGTGTAGTAGTCGAGCTTGCGGTCGTCGTCCGACAGGCTGTTGAACGGCTTCCACTGGTAGCCGGTGGAGGTGGTGCCGTTGGGGTTGGTCACCGTGATCACCGGCGGGTTGGAGAAGTACGAGCCGGTCGAGTTGCCCGGCGAGTAGAAGTTGAGGTTGTTCGCGCAGGCAACGCCGTTGCCCGGGCAGTCGCCCGCCTGGTAGGGCAGGAACTTCGCGTCGTTCATGCGCTTGTCGGTCTCGTTGATCATCTTCGCCTTCCAGAAGATGTCGACGCCCTTGCCGACGTTGAGGACCCACTTGCCCTTGATCAGGGCGATGTCGGTCTTCTTGTCCTGGAACGGCGCGTA
>DATIYW010000227.1:0-11675 GCA_035517415.1 Thermoanaerobaculaceae bacterium | reverse complement strand
TTCCACGAGCGGGTGCCGGCGAAGTACGCGCACAAGAAGGCCGCCGGCGCGAAGTTCCGCGCGCGCGGGGTGCACCGCGGCGGTGGCCATGCGGAGATCTCGGGCAGCTCGCACCTGCCCGACATCGTCACCTCCGGCAACGTCCGCAAGGCCGGCTTCTTCACCTACGACGTCAAGATCCTCGACCGGAGGGGAGACGTCGTCGCGCAGGCCGACCCCGGCGGCGACAACAACCCGGGCGGCGGCGGTTGAGTTTCGCGGGTCAGCGCGCATTCTCGCGCCCGCAGCGTTGAGGGCGCGTCAGGTCAGCGCCCGCCGACGAGCGCGGCGAAGCGCGGGTTGGCGCTGATCACGGCGAACTCCGGCCCGGTGAAGAAGACAGCCGGGGCGTTGAGCGACCGCGCCTTCTCGGTCCACGCCAGGCACGCGTTGGTGTCGCCGGAAACGGCCGCCACGAGCGCGGCCATGAAGAAGGTATTCGGGTTGTCCGGGTTCTCCCTCAGCGCCTCCTGGATGGCGAGTGTCGCCTCGGGGCCGCGGCCGAGCTGGGCCAGGCAGCGGGCGCGAGTCTCGAGCAGCGCCCGTCGTCGCGCGCCGGTGGCGTACTCGGCCTCGCACAGGCGGAGCGCTTCGGCGTAGCTCCCGCCGGCCAGGACCTTCTCGCCCATCGCCAGCTGCGTGTCGCCGAGGTTGGCGAGGGCGAGGTAGTCGGTGCGGTCCTTCTCCCAAGCCTCGCGGTAGAGCGCCGCGGCCTCCTTGAACCGGCTCTCGTAGTAGAGGCAGTTGCCGAGGTGGATGCGGTCGAGCCGCTGGCCGCGGCGCGCGAGCAGGTCGCGGTAGATCCGCTCCGCCTCGGCGTTGTTGCCGGCGTACATCTCGGTGTCGGCCAGGTTGGCGAGGGCGATCATGTTCCCCGGGGAGATCTCGAGCGCCCGCGCGAGCGCCGCCCGAGCGCCGGCGTAGTCCCCGTGGTCCTCCCGCGCCCTGCCGAGGTCGACGAGCGTGAACCAGGAGGGGAGCAGCGCGAGCGAGCGGGTAAACGCCGCCTCCGCCTGCCTGAACTGGCCGACCCGGCCGAGCGCGGACGCGAGCGACCGCCACGCGAGGCTGTCTCCCGGCCGCGCCGCCGTCCACCCGCGCGCCAGCTCGAGCGCCTTCGGGAACTCGTTGCGGTCCATCGCCAGGCCGACCTCCTGTGTCCGGACCCATGGGTGTCCGGGGGAGAGGTCGTTGGCGCGTGCGAGGAGCTTGTCGCACTTCGCGTAGTCGTCAGGGCGGCGGTAAACGTAGCCGAGGTAGCGGTAGATCCACGCCAGCTTGGTGAGCGGGGCGACGAACCGGGGCGCCTCGGCGATGGCTTTCTCGAGCAGCACGATCTCCTCGCCGTAGTCCTTGGACGCCCGGCCCGCGTCGAGACGGGAGTTGGCCTCGAGGTAGGCCTTGAGCGCGGCGGGGGTGGCGTCCTGCGACGCCGGGTGCCCGCTGGTGGGGATGCCGCGATAGGCGTCGGCGAGTGCGGTCGCGATCCGGTCCTGCAGCAGCATGAGGTCGTCGGTGCCGACGTCGAGCTGCTCGCTCCACGTCACCCGGCCGGTGGCGCCGTCGACGCGCTCGAGGCTGATGCGGGCCGGCTCGCCGACCTTTCCCGGCATCAGCGTGGCCTCGACCAGCTCCCGCACGCCCAGCTCGCGAGCGATCTCGGGTACCCGCTTGTCCTCGGTTGCGGACGCGCGAACGTCGCGCCCGGCGACGACGATGACGTCCTTGAGCTGGGCAAGGCGCGAGGTCAACGCGTCCTCGATCGCGGCCGACGCGAGGCGCGCCGCATCGCCGGCTGCTTCCGTCTTGACCGGCAGCACCGCGACGGTCAGCGGGCGGCGGATCGAGATCCACCCGAGCCTGACCGCAAGCCCGGCGGCGACGCTGAGGAGCGCGACCGTGACCAGACCGGCGAGCCAGTGGCGGCGCGCCTGGAGGACGATCTGGGAGGTCAGGTGCGACCTCCCGGGCGCGGTCGCGATGGTGTCGCCGGAGGCGAGCCGCTTCAGCTCCTCCGCCACCTCGTCGGCGCTGCGGTAGCGGTCGGCCGGATCGCGCTGCATGCAGCGCTCGATCACCGCCCGCAGCGCGTCGGGGAGGCGCGGCGCGGCCTGGCGCAACGGGACGAAGTCGACGCGCGCGACCTTGTGCATCGTCTCGAGCGCGTTCGCGCCGCGGAACGCCGGCCTGCCGGTCGCGAGCTCGTAGAGCAGCGAGCCGAGCGAGAAGATGTCCGTGCGCGCGTCGAGCTCGCGCCCGAGCGCCTGCTCCGGCGACATCGCCCGCGAGGTGCCGACGACGAGGCCGTCGGTGGTGATGCGGTCGCTGTCGGTGCCGCGCGGCCCGGTCCACTTCGCCAGGCCAAAGTCGAGCACCTTGACGTGGCCGGCCGGCGTCAGCATCACGTTCTCGGTCTTGATGTCGCGGTGGACGATGCCCTTGCGGTGCGCCTCGGCGAGCGCGCGGGCGATCTCGCGGCCGATGCGGGCGATCTCGTTGGCCGGCAGCGGGCCGGCGGCGACGACGTCGGCGAGCGAGGAGCCGCTGACGAACTCCATCACCACCCAGTCGGCGTCGCGCTCGGTGACGATCTCGTAGACGTGGACGACGGCGGGGTGGGAGAGCGCCGCCGAGGAGAGCGCCTCGCGCCTCAGCCGCTCGCGGCGGTCCGCGGAGAAGTGCTCGTGGAGCAGCCCCTTGATCGCAACCGGGCGTTGCAGTTGGTCGTCGTACCCCTCGTAGACCTCGCCCATCCCACCGCTGCCGATGAGGCGAACGACGCGGTAGCGCCCGATCCGTTCCGGGGACACGACCGTGGATTCTAGCCTACCGGCGGAAGCCGCGCGGCGCGCCGCCGGCGACTCCACTCACGGTCCGCGAGTGCGGCCTGCCGCGAAAGGGCCGTCGCGGTTGGGACGGCGGAGGAGTCTCAGAACGCGCCGAGCGCCTCGCGGCAGCGCCGCATCGCCTGCTCGGAGGTCGGCAGCGGCACCGGGGCGAGCAGGTCGAGCGAGCGCGCCCGCCCGCCGGCGAGCGTCGTCATCACCCGCCGGTACTCGACCTCCGCCCGCGCCGCGCCGCCGAGGCGCCGCAGGCTGTCGGCGAGCAGGAGGCGGACCTGGAACAGGCGCTCGTCGAGGAACAGCGCGGCGCGGTAGGAGGCGAGCGCCATCTGCGACCGCCCGGAGACGTCGTGGAGCAGGCCCTCGAGCGCGTGCGCGGCGGCGTCGGCCGGGTCGCCCCGCAGCGCTTCCTCGACGATCTCCGCCGCCTCCGCGAGCCGGTTGGCGGCGAGCTCGGCGGCGGCCGCGGCGAGGCGCTCCGCGGTCCCGCCCGCCGCGCCCCCCTCGCCGGCCCGGACCGCGGGCGCGCCCGGCTCGGGCGCAGGCTGGCTCTCGACCGGGCGGGCGGACTGCGCGCGCGGCGCGACGCCGGCGGCGGCAGGACCGGCCGGCGCGGGCCGGGCGGATCGCGCGCGGCGCCCCGCCGCGGCGCGCTCGTTCCCGGCTCCGGGCGGCGGATCGCGGCGGCGGTAGCAGAAGCAGTCCTCGAGGTCGACGGGCTCCAGCTCGTCGCAGACCTGCCAGAGCGTCTCGGCGGGCCCGAGGAAGAGGAAGCCGTCGGGCGCGAGCGCCTGCGCGATCGCCGCGGCGACCCGGCGCTGCGACTCGACGCGGAAGTAGATCAGCACGTTGCGGAGGAAGATCAGGTCGTAGGCGGGGGCGGGCAGACGGAGCGGCTCGTGAACGAGGTTGAGGACGCGGTAGTCGATGCGCTCGCGCAGCGCGGCGTGCAGCTCGGCCATGTCGTCGCGGCGATCGAAGTGCCGGTCGAGGAGCGCCGGCGGCACGCCCGCCACCGCGCGCGCGCCGAAGCGCCCCAGCCGCGCGGCGGCGAGCGCGTCCTCGTCGACGTCGGTGGCGAGGATGCGCCACCGCCAGCCGGCCAGCGCGCGGTGCTCGGCGAGCGCCACCGCCAGGCTCGCCGGCTCCTCCCCGCGCGCGCACCCCGCCGACCACACCGACAGCGCGCGCAGCCCGGCACGCGCCGCCGCCAGCCTCGGCAGAATGGTGGACTCGAGCGCCGCGAAGTGCTGCGGCGTGCGGAACAGGTACGACTCCTTGACGGTGACGTGGGGCAGGAGCCAGCGCCACTCGTCCGCCAGGTTCCCGAGGCCGAGCGCGCGGACGTAGGCGGCGAGGTCGGGGAGCCCGAGGCTCGCGGCGCGGCGGCGGCCGACCTCGCCGAGGAACGGCAGGTGGCCGGGCGGGACGACGTTGCCGCTCACCCTCTCGACCAGGGCGGCGAGCTCGACGACGGGCGCGGGCGGGGCGCTCACGGCCGGACGCAGTCGCGGCCCGCGGCCTTGGCCTCGTAGAGGCGACGGTCGGCGAGCGAGACCAGCGCCTCGCTGCTCGCGTCGTCGCCCAGCTCGTTCGCCGTCGCGACGCCGAACGAGGCGGTGACCTTCAGGCCGCCGCCGCCGGGCAGCGCGACGCGGTGGTCGGCGAGCGCGCGCCGCAGCCGCTCCGCCGTCGAGCGGCCCGCCTCCAGGCTGGTCTCGCTCAGCACCACCAGGAACTCCTCGCCGCCGTAGCGCCCGAACGGGTCGGAGCCCCGCAGCGTCCGGCGCAGCGTCGATGCCACCGCGCGTAGCACCGCGTCGCCGGCGAGGTGGCCGTGGGTGTCGTTCACCCGCTTGAAGAAGTCGAGGTCGCAGAGGATCACGCTCAGCGCGTGGTGGTAGCGCCGGCCGCGCTCGAGCTCCTCGGTCAGCCGCTCGTGGATCGCGCGGTGGTTGAGGGCGCGCGTCAGGCCGTCGTGGGTGGACAGCTCCTGGAGGCGGTCGGCGAGGTGCGCGTTCTCGATCACCATCGCCAGGTGCGGCTCGAGCGACTCGATGAGCGAGCGCGAGATGGCGGCGAACTGCGCCGCGTCGCGCGGGAACAGCGCGAGGGTGCCGGCGGCGCTGCGCAGGCGGAGCGGGAACGAGACGATGGTGGCGGGATCGACGTCGCCCTCCCCGTCGCGGTCGCCGCTGACGCTGGCGTCGATGTCGGCGCCGGGCTGGAACTCCAGCGCCCCGAGGATGGCGTGGGTGCATCGCTCCATCGCCGACAGCGACACCCCCTTGCTGAGCAGCACGTCGAGCGTCACCGACTCGGGCGCGCTGATGCCGATCGCGAGCACGTGCGCGTCCACCACCCGGCCGATCACCTCGAGCGCCGCGCGCGCGGTGCCGTGCAGGTCGTCGGGCCGCAGCCCCTGCTCGAGCAGCGAGTTCACCACGGTGGCGCGGAGCAGGTTGGCGTCCAGCTGGCGCGCGACCCGGGCCAGCACCTCGATCGGGCTGGCCGGCACGACGGCGTCGGGCGCGGGGGCCGGCCGGTCCTGCTCGGCGAGCCTGGTCACGGCGGCGACCAGCTCGGCGGAGTCGTAGTCCTTGGTCAGGTAGGCGTCGGCGCCGGTCTGCAGGCCCCAGTAGCGCGACGGCGCCTCGCCGTGGCTGGTCAGGATCAGCACCGGGATGTGCGCGCTCGCGGGCTCGTTCTTGAGCAGCCGCAGCATCTGGTAGCCGTCCATCAGCGGCATCTCGAGGTCGGTGACCACGACCGCGGGCAGCTCCCGCAGCGCCGTCACGGCTCCCTGCGCCCCGTCCGGCGCGGCGAGCACGTCGAACCCGGCGCGCTCGAGCGTGCGCACCAGCAGCGTGCGCGTCACGTCGCTGTCGTCGACGACCAGGACGCGGCGGCGGCTCACGGCCGGGCCTCCTGCCAGTGGCGGGCGATCGCGGCCGCAAGCTCGCGCGGCGGCAGCGCGAGGTCGGCGGCTCCGCGCTCGAGCGCCGCGCGCGGCATCCCGAACACCACCGAGCTGGCCTCGTCCTGCACCATCGTCAGGCCGCCGGCGCGGCGCAGCGCGAGCAACCCCTCGGCGCCGTCGGCGCCCATGCCGGAGAGCAGCACCCCCGCCACCTCCCTCGGGCAGCTCGCCGCGCAGGAGAGGAACAGCTCGTCAGCGGAGGGGCGGTGGCCGCCGCGCGGCGGGCGGGCGGCGTCGAGGCGCAGCACCCCGCGCGGCTCGAGCAGCAGGTGCGCCCCGGCCGGCGCCACCCGCACCGTCCCTGAGCGGCACACCTCGCCGTCGCCGGCGATCCGCACGTCGCGCTTGAGGTCCTTGGCGAGCCAGTCCGCGAAGCCCTCCTCGAACCCGGCGGCGATGTGCTGGACGATCAGCACCGGCGCGGGCGCCGCGGCCGGCAGCGCCTTGAGGAACTCGTGGATCGCGTTGGGCCCGCCGGTGGACGCGCCGATCGCGACGAAGCGGATCGGAGCGCGCGGCTGCTGCTGGCCCGTCGACGCGACGCGCGTCGCGTGGAGGGGCGGCGTGGGGCGCGCCCGCGCCGCGACCGCGGACGCCGCCCGCGCCCCCGCGGCGGCCCGCACCGCGGGGGGGAGGGTGACCGACAGCTCGTCCCATCCCGCCGTGTCCGCGGGCTTGGCGAACACCTCGACCGCCCCGCGGCGGATCGCCTCGAAGGCGGTCGCCACCTGGTCGCGGTTCGCGCGCGAGGTCAGCACGACGATCGGCGTCGGCCGCACCGCCATGATCCGCGCGGTCGCCTCGAAGCCGTCCATCGCCGGCATCTCGATGTCCATCAGCACGACGTCGGGCGCCAGTTCGACGGTCGCCTCGACCGCGTGCGCGCCGTCCTCGGCCTCGGCGACCACGACCAGGTCGCCGGTCTTGCCCAACAGGCGCCGCAGCACCGCCCGCACGGTCGCCGAGTCGTCGACCACGACCACCCGGATCGGCGCCGCCGCGCGCATCATCGGCCTCCCAGGCGGCGCAGCAGCGAGGCCAGCTCGCTGGCGTCGAGCCCTTGCTTGGTGAGGTAGGCGTCCGCGCCAGCCTCGAGCCCGGCGAGCCGGTCCTCGGGGCGGTCGCGGGTCGAGACGACGACGACCGGGAGCTGGGCCAGCGCCGGGACGGCGCGGAGGTGGCGGACCAGCTCGAAGCCGTTCATGCCGGGCATCTCGATGTCGGTCACCAGGCAATCGAACCCGCCCTCGCCGAGCTGCGCCAGCGCCTCGGCGGCGTCGCCGGCGCCGACCACGTCGAAGCCGCTGTCCTCGAGCAGCCGGCGCTCCATCTCGCGGGTGACGAGCGAGTCGTCGACGAGCAGCACGCGCAGCTTGCGCGACGCCGCCCGCGGCGGGCGGGCGCCGCGGCCGAGGCCGAGCTCGGCGCGCGCCAGCGCCTTGAGCGAGAGGACGCCGACCGGCTGGCCCGAGGCGAGCAGCGCGACGCCGTCGAACGCCTGTCCCGCGGCGGCGGCCGCCGCGAGCGGCCGCACCAGCACCTCCTCGCCGCCCTCGACCGCGTCGACCGCGAGCGCCAGGCTCTGGCCCGCGTGCTCGCCCTGGATCAGCAGCTGCTCGCCGCCGGCCTCGCCGCCGGAGAGCCGCTGCAGCGGCACGAACGGGATCAGGCGCTCGCCCATGCGCGCCAGGCAGCGGCCGTCGCGCTCGACCACCTGCGCCGCCGGCAGCCGGTCGACGCGGCGCACCGCCGCGGCCGGCAGCGCCAGGTGCAGCACACCGGTCCGCACCAGCAGCACCTCCTCGCCCCGCCGCGCCACCGGCACCTCGACCTCGACCGTGGTGCCGCGGCCGGTCTCGGAGCGGATCACCGCCTCGCCGCCGACGCGCGCCGCGGCCGTCGCGACCACGTCGAGCCCGACGCCGCGGCCGGAGAGCTCGGAGACCGCGCCGCGCGTCGACAGACCGGGCGTGAAGAGCAACCGCAGCGCGTCCTCGCGGCTCAGCCCCTCCGCCGCCTTGGCGTCGATGAAGCCGCCGGCGACCGCCGCCTCGCACACCCGCGCGGGGTCGATCCCGGCGCCGTCGTCGGTAATCGCAAGGCGCACCCGGTTGCCGGCCGCCGCGGCCTCGATGCGGATCCGGCCGGCGCGTGGCTTGCCTTTCTCCTGCCGCTTTGCGGGCGGCTCGATGCCGTGGTCGACGGCGTTGCGGATGAGGTGGAGCAGCGCGTCCTCGAGCTCGAGCACGATGCGGCGGTCCAGGCGCGTGTCCTCGCCGCGGAGGTCGACGTCGACCTCGCGCCCGAGCGAGGCGGCGAGCTCGCGCGCGTGGCGGGCGAGCGAGAGCAGGAAGCCGCGCAGCGGCTGGACCTGGAGGGCGAGCAGCGCCTCGAGCTGCTCCTCCGCGCTGCGGTGGAGGCGCTTCTGCCCCGCGTCCATCTCCGCCGCGAGGCGGTGCAGCGTGCTCGCCAGCACCGCCAGCACGCGCGCCGGCTCGCCCTCGCGCGCGCCGCCGTCGGCGAGGCGGGCGAGCTCGCCGATGCGGCGGACGAACTGCTCGGCGCCGAGCGCGAGGATGCGCAGCCGGGTCGCGCGGTCCGCCATCGCGTCGACCGTCGCGGGCTCGAGGCGGAGCTCGCCGCCCAACGTGCGCTTGGCCGCCGGCTCGGCCGCGGTTGGCGGCGGCGCGGCCGCGCCCTCGGGCGCCGCGGCGGCCGGTTCCGGCGGCTGGAGCGCGAGCAGCGCGCCGAGGTCGGCGGGCGGGGCCGGCGTCTCGCCGCGCCCCACCGCGTCGACCATCGCGGCGAGCCGGTCGACGACGCGGGTGAGGAGCCGGCCGGAGCCGGGGCGCACGGTCTGCAGCGCGTCCTCGGCGGCGTGGCAGAGCTCGGCGAGCGGCGCCAGGCGCAGCATCCGCCCCGCGCCCTTGAGCGTGTGCAGCTCGCGGCGGGCCTCGGCCGCGGCCTGCGGATCGAGCTCGAGGCGGCCGGCGAGCTCGGCGAGCCGCTCGGTGCGGCCGCGCGCCTCCCCGACGAACAGCGGGATGAGGTCGGCGAACTCAGGATCCATGAGGAAAGACCGTGGACCGTGGTCCGTGATCGGTGGTCCGGACGGCCCGGTTGGCGGCGTGGCGTCCATCCCGCGGACCGGCGCTCGTGGACCGTGGACAGCCTTCGGTCCACACGTCACGGGCCACGCTCCACGCCGTCATATCTTCGTCCAGCTCCTCGCGTTGACGTCGAGGCCGAGCACGCCGACGAGCGCCCCGGCCGAGCTCGAGATCGGCGTCGCCACGGTGAAGCACTTCTGCCCGGTGAGCAGCGAGTCGTAGAGCGGCATGAGGATCGTGCGCCGGTCGCGCGACACCGCCTGGAACCACGGGCGGTCGGCGTAGTTGACGCCCACCGCGATGCCGGCGGGGAGCTGCCGGCCGGTCGCCCACTCGCGGTTGACGGAGAAGCCGATCATCGCGCCCTGCGCGTCGACGACGTAGACCATCTCGACGAACGGGCAGGCGAGCGCGACCTCCTCGAGGCGGCCCTCGAGCGCTCCCCAGTGCCCGCTCTGCGTCCCGAGGTCCTCGGCCCAGCCCTCGGCGAGGTGCTTGAGCGAGCGCGCCGACTCGAGGTGGAACGACTGGGTGAGCAGCTGGATCGAGAGCGCGAGCTGGTTGAGGCGCTCGGCGGTGCCGGAGAACTGCTTCAGTCCCTCGGCCATGCGCTGGATCACCTGGCTGACCTCCTTGAGCGTCAGCACCACTTGGTCGGAGGCGGTGCGCTGCTGCTGCGTCGCGAGCGAGATCTCCTTGGCGGTGCGGGCGGTGTCGGAGAGCGCACCGCGCAGGTCGTCGATCGTCGCGGCGGCGGCGCGCGCGCGCTCGAGCACGCCGGCCGCCTCCTTGCCGCCCTCCTCGGTCGAGACGACGGTGGCGCGGATCGAGCCGGCGAACTCGTCGAGCAGCGTGCGCACCGACTCGACCGATTCCTGCGAGCGCTGCGCCAGGCGCCGCACCTCGTCGGCCACCACCGAGAAGCGCCGCCCGTGCTCGCCGGCGGCGGCCGCCTCGATCGCGGCGTTGAGCGAGAGGATGTGGGTCTCCTGGGCGATCTCGGTGATGAGGTCGAGGACGCGGTAGATCTCCTTCGAGCGGGTGCCGAGCACGTCGGCCCGGCTGGCGATGCCGGAGATGCGCTTCTGCACCTCCTCGACGCCGGCGAGCGCCTGCTCGACCGCGGCGGCGCCGGTGTTCCCGCTCGCCTCCGACTGCGCGGCGAGCTCGGCCTGCGACGCGGCGTTGACGGCGATCTGCGCCGCCGTGCGCGCCAGCTCCTCCATCGTGGCGGTGATCTCGACCACCGCCGCCGCCTGCTGCGAGGAGCCCGAGGCCAGCTCGGAGGCGGTGGCGTGCACGGCGTTCCCCGCCCCGGCGACCTCGATCGAGCTGGTCTGGATCTGCTGCACCAGGGCGCCGAGCGACTTGGAGGCGGCGCTGAACGCGTCGGCGAGGCGGCGCGGGAGGCGGGTCGAGAGCCTGAGCGTGGCGACGAGGTCGCCGAACTGGAGCTGCGACGACGCCTGCGTGAGCAGCTCCTCGAGCTGGTCGGTCTGCTTCCTCACCCGCGCCAGCTCCTTCTGCAGCCGGCGGTTGGGGAGGTAGACGAAGACGGCGTTGTGGACGAGGATGCCGGCGCCGAGGGCGAGGTAGCCGTCGAGCAGCCAGCCCGGAGCGCCGTGGGCCTGGCCCGCCGACAGGCCGGCCAGGCCGACCAGGCCGAGGACCGCGATCAGGAGCAGGCCGAACAGGGCGTGGGAGGCGGTGCTAGTGGGTTCGTCTTCCATGCTGGGGGTCTCCTTCGGATCGGCGCAACGGAGCGGGAAGCTCGCCCGCGTTCACGACCACGACCGGCAGTCCGGCCCACACCGCGAGGCCGGCGCACGGCTCGGGCCAGTAGCGGCGCAGCACCGCGCCGGGCGGCGTTACCGCCATCCCGGCGGCGACGCCGAGCACTGCGTCGGCGTCGATCGCGGCGCCCTCGAGCGCCAGGTCGATCCGCTCGCCGCGCCTGGCCAGGCCGCGCACCGAGCTGCGGGCGATCGCCCACGCGGCGCTCCCGCGGCGCAGCACGAAATAGGCGGCGTCGCTCACGGCGCACCGAGCGCTTCGAGGTTGAGCACGCGCGCCGCGCCGCGCGCCACCGGCGCCTCGCCGGCGACCACTCCGGCGGGCGCGGCGACGACGGCCGCCGGCGCCAGCTCGACGATCTCGAGCGCCGCGTCGGCGGTGAGCCCGACCACTTCGCGGCCGGCCGGCGGCCCCGCCCATGCCACCACGGTCACCGGGAACGCCGGCTGGGCTCCCGGCGGGGCGCCCACCAGCGCGGCGAGGTCGAGCACCGGCAGCGGCTCGCCGGAGAACTCGGCGAGGCCGAGCAGCTCGGCCGCCGCGCCGGGGAGCGGCTGAACCGGGAGGGCACGCACGATCCGCCGCACCTGGTTGAGCGGGAGCGCGCAGAGCACCTCGCCCGCCTGGAGGAGGAGGTAACGCACGGCGCCCTCGCCCGAACCGGAAGTCATGGAAGGAGCATAGCATTGGCGCCGTCGCGGACCTCTGCGCCGCGGTCCGGCCCGCGGCTACGCCTGGGTCGAGCCGCCGAGCAGGGCGAGCACCGCGTCCTTGCGCAGCTTGCCGCGCTCGGACACCGGCAGCTCGTCCACGATCACGACCCGGCGCGGCACCTTGTGCGGCGCGAGGCGCGCGCGGCAGGCAGCGAGGACGGCGTGGACGGTGATCACCGCGCCCGCCTCGACCGCG
>DATIYW010000226.1:0-3857 GCA_035517415.1 Thermoanaerobaculaceae bacterium | reverse complement strand
CGTCGCGTACTACCTGCCGGCGAGCCTCGTCGGCAAGGTCCTCGGGCCGCACTGGACCGCCCCGGCCTCGCTCGCGTGGGCATTCGCCGGCGTGTTCCTCGCGTTCGCCTGGGTCGCCCGCCTCGGCCGCCCGCATGGCGGCGCGGTCCTCGCCACCTTCTTCTTCGTCGACGGGTTCGCGTGGCTCCCGGGCCTCTACGTCCTCGCCCAGCGGATCGGCGTGTCTCCCGGAACCCCGGCAGGACACTGGTGGGACACCGCTCTCTTCACCGAGCGGATCTCGAGCTTCGGCGCCCCGCCCGTCCGGCTGCTCCTCGAGTGCGAGCCGACCCACCTGCTCTGGGTGCCGCAGCACGCGATCGCCGCCTGGCTCGCCACCGCGTGCATCCTGCGCTCGCTCGAGCAGGGCGAGCCGCCGCGACACGCCGGCTTCGTCGTCGCGGCGACGTTGCTCTGGTCGCCGTTCGTGACCGTCGGCCTGCTCCCCTTCGCGGCGCTCGCCGTGATGCGCCAGCCGCGTGCGAGCCTGAGCTGGCCGGGCCTCGCCGGCGGCGCGGCGCTCGCGCTCCCCGCCGGACTCTACTTCCTCGCCCATGCGGCCTACCAGTACCTCGGCTTCCTGCCCGCCAGGTTCGACGGTGCGCTCGACTGGGCGCGGTACCTTCTGTTCCTCGCCGATTCCATCGGCGCGATGGTCGTGGCCGTCTCGCTGGTCCGGAGGCGCGCCGGTCTTCCCCCTCCGCGCGAGTGGACCGTGTTCCTCCTTGCCGCGGCGTGGCTCGCGGTCACCACCGTGATCGTGATGGGCTACTGGGACGACTGGGTGATGCGGGTCAGCATGCCGGCGCTGATGGCGTTTCGCCTCGCGGTCGCGCGCGTGGCGGTCGGATTCTGGCGGCGCGGCGGGCCGCTCCTTCCCCGCCTCGCCTTCGCCGCGGTCGTGGCGCTGAGCGCCGAGCGCTCGCTCAAGGTCTGCGCCCTCGCGCCGTTCGGCAAGGTCGGGCGACGCCCCGCCGACACGACGATCGTGACCGCAACGCATGCGGCCCCGACGCTTGGCGAGCTGGCCGGCTCGGCGGGTTGGGAGTACGGCAGCCAGTACCTCGGCTCGCTCGACAGCTTCTTCGGGCGCCACCTGCTGCGGGGCGCACCGCCGCGGGAGTGAGCGATGGCGGGCGGCGGCTGATCGCCGCCGCGAGGCCTCGGCGCATCACCGGCCGGCGGCGGCGGCGCGGCCGCGCGCCATCGCGTCAGCGCTCGCTGTCGAGGATCTGCATCTGGCCCTCGTCGTAGCGCGACCCGGCGATCAGCGCCGGGTGCACGAGCGAATCGAGACGGGCCAGCGCCTCGGCTGCCAGCGTCACGTCGAGCGCGCCGAGCGCCTCGCCGAGCTGTGCGCGCGTCCGCGCCCCGATCACCGGCACGACGTCCGCGCCCCGGCTCAGCACCCATGCGATCGCGACCTGCGCGGGGCTCACTCCCCGCTCCGCCGCGAATTCCGCGAGGGCGGCGACGAGGGCGCGGTTGGTCTCGTAGTTCGCGCCGGCGAAGCGCGGCAGGTGGGCGCGGAAGTCGCTCCCGCCGGCGGGACGCGAGTCGGCGAGCAGGCCGCGCGAGAGCACGCCGTAGGCGGTGACCCCGATGCCGAGCTCCCGGACCGTGGGCAGGATCTCGCGCTCGATACCGCGGCTGATCAGCGAGTACTCGATCTGCAGGTCCGCGATCGGATGCGCTGCGTGGGCGCGCCGGATGGTGGCCGCCCCGACCTCGGAGAGACCGACGTAGCGCACGTGTCCGCTCGCGACGAGGTCGGCGATCGCGCCGACCGTCTCCTCGATCGGCACCTGCGGGTCGAGGCGTGAGAGGCGGTAGATGTCGATCCGGTCGGTCCGCAGCCGTTGCAGGCTGTAGGCGGCGAAGTTGCGGACCGCCTGGGGTCGCCCGTCGACGCCGATGAACCCGCCGCCCGGCGCCCGCATCGCGCCGAACTTGACCGACAGCAACACCCGGTCGCGCCGCCCTTCGAGCGCGCGCCCGAGCAGCATCTCGTTGTGGCCCATGCCGTAGAAGTCGCCGGTGTCGATCAAGTCGACGCCGTGGTCGATCGCGGCGTGGATCGTCGCGAGGCTCTCGCGCTCGTCGCTCGGGCCGTACACGCCGGACATGCCCATGCACCCGAGCGCGAGCGCCGCGACCTCGGGACCGGAGCTGCCGAGTCGTCGCCTCGGGATCGGCATCATCCCGGGCAACCTCGTCGTCCGCGAGAGGATTCCGCCCGGCCGGCGCCGCCGTGCGCGGCGATCCCGTGCGCCCGGAAGGCCCCGGCGAGGCGTCGGCGGCCGACCGAAACGGCCTACCGCGGCGCCGCCGGCTTGGCGTTGAACTGGAGCACGACGACGACCGCCGGCTTCGCGCCGACGTTCGTCACCTCGTGGGTGACCGGCTTGCTCCAGCTCACCTGGCCGGCGGCGACATGCGCCTCGACCACCGCGCCGCTGGCGTCGGTCCGGCGCAGGTCGGCGTCGGTCACCGGGACGACGAGGTAGCTCGCGGCGTGCGTGTGGCGGGCCTCGTGCCCGCCGGGCGGGAGCGTCAACCGCCGCACGGACCACTGGTCGGACGTCAGCAGCTCCTCGACGACGGGGCAGGTGCTCTTGTCGGCCGCGGCGCACGGCGGGCTGACGTCGCACGAGGCGGAGCAGGCGCGCTCCCCGGTGGTCGGGCCGAGCAGCTCGACCGTGATGTTGCGGAACGGTCCGCTGCCGGCGTCGGCCACCGCGTGCACGAGGCCGGCCGCGCCGAACCCCACGCCGCCGTCCTTGAACGCGACCTTGACCGGAGCGGCGCCGGCCTTGGTGTTGAGGATCTCCGAGTCGCCGAGCGCCACGGCGATGTAGTCGTGGGCGTGGCGGTGGACGAGGGTCGATGCGCCCGGGTTCACCGTGACGGCGAACACCCGGACGGCGTCGTTCTCGAGGACGAGGTGATGGCTGGGCTCGCTCGTGATCTCGACCGGTCCCTGGGCCAGGGCGAGCGAGCACGGCAGCGCCAGCAGCAGTGCAACGACGAGCTGTCTATTCATGCTACGGTGTATACGACAAACGAGTCCAAATTTCAACGCCCCACCGCGCCGACGCCCCGCCGCGGCGCGCCTCCGACCACCGCATCCGTCTCCCGCGTTGACACGAGCGGTCCAGGAGGCCAGACTCGGTGAGAACGCGACATCGAGACGTCCCGACGCTGCGACCCGGCCGAACGCCGGCGTTGGAGGTCCGCGATGCTGTCAGAGCGTCCGTTCCTCGCCCATGGAGTTGCGATCCTCCTCCTCTCGTGCCTGGGCGCCTCGCAGGCATGCACGCGCCGCGGCGCCGGGGCGGCCGCGCCTGCCGCGAACGCGCCGTCCGCCGCCGCGCACGCCGGCGGACGCGCCGAGGCGATGGAGAAGTTCGTCTCGCGGGACGCGGCGTTCGTCGTCTACAAGCCGCACGGTTGGATCGTCGGCGAGCAGCTCCAGCCCGGCTTCCAGGTGCTGACCGTCGACGACCCGGCGGGTGAATTCGAGGCGGCGATGTTCTACGGCGCGAGTCCGACGGGCGACGACGTCCCGGCGCTCGCCGGCCTCTTCGGCGGGCGCATCGCGGATCGCTTCCCCGACTTCCGGGTGACGGCCGCGATGGTCTCGCCGGACCGCCGTCGGGTCGCCTTCGATGCCGCCTTCAGCGCCCCCGGCAAGGGCCGCCGGGAGCTCCGCGTCTGGGTTACCGGGGGTGAGGGGCAGTTCGTGTACTCGAGCATCGAGGCGCCGGCTGGGCGGATGGCGGAGCGGCGGCAGCTCCTCCTGACCATCCTCTCCAACG
>DATIYW010000225.1:0-23004 GCA_035517415.1 Thermoanaerobaculaceae bacterium | reverse complement strand
GAGGCCGAGCATCGGCAGATCGTGCGCCACCGGCGCCGTCATCGCGGCGCGCTCGCGCCCGCGTACCCACAGCTCGGTGGTGACCGGCTCGAGCCTGACCGCGTCGAGGCGGTCCTGCTCGAACGTCGCCTTGGCCCACTTCACCGCCGCGAGGAACGGCGCCGAGCCGGCGATGCGCGGGCCGATCCGGTCGCACAGATAGGCGAGCCGCTCCCACGCGAGCGGGTCCGAGGCCGCGGCCTCGCGCAGCTTGGTCACGACGGGATCGGGCGGCGGTGCGCCGCGGCGGTGCGCGGGCGGCGCTTGGGCGAGCGCGCCGCGAACGAGAACCAGCACGAGCGTGGCGCCGGCCGCGGCGCGGAGCACGCGCGGACCGGCGGTGCGACCAGAGCGAGACACGCCGACAGCGGCGGATCGGGTGAGCATCGGCACGCTCCTTGGCACGGACGAGGTCGCGCCTCCCGCCCTCGCGGGCGGCGCGCCGGCACGAAGCCGTGATCCCTGCGGCGGACCCTGTGCCGGGGTCGCCAGGGCGGCGCTACGAACCCTCTCCCGGATCGGCGACCGGGTGCCAGAGGTTCTTCTCCTGCAGCATCGTCTCGGCGGCCGCGACGCCGGCGCGGAACTCGTCCCACAGCTCCGGGGTGATCGTCACGCCCTTCTTGGTCGGGGCCAGCTCGCCGTTCGCGTCCTCGTAGAAGAGGCGGACGTCGACGTAGGTGCGACCCTTGAAGTTCGACAGGGAGATCCGCAGCGTCTCCTCGGCGTTGCGCTTGAACTCGTGGATTACCTTACGATCGTCAGGCATCATTGCCTCCGTCGCGCGGGAGTCTAGCAGGGGCGCGGCGGCGGGAGGGACGAATGGCGGGAATCCATGCAAGGCCCGTGGTGGTGACTCCGGAGGCGGCGCCGGCGCCCCCGGTCAAGCGCGCGCGGGGCGCGCGGATGGCGGTGCTGGTCGGTCCCGAGCAGGGCGCGCCGAACTTCGTCACGCGCCGGTTCCTGCTCGCGCCGGGCGCGCGGATCCCGAGCCACCGCCACCCGGCGATCGAGCACGAGCAGGTGATGGTCCGCGGCGAGATGACGCTGGGCCTCGACGAGGCCGTGCGCACGGTGCGGGCGGGCGACGCGATGTTCATCCCGGCGGGATGCGCGCACTGGTACGAGAACCGCGGCGCGGTCGAGGCCGAGTTCCTCTGCGTCATCCCCAACGTCCCGGGCTACGGGACGGAGTGGCTCGAGGACCCGCCCGAGGGTGCCTATCTGGGCTGAGGCAGGGCGACCGCCGGTGCCGTCGGGCGGCGCTGCCGGCGGCTCTCGGTGTCGCGTTATTGACTTCCAGCCAGAGACTTGCTATACGGCGACAATGTCGCCGGCGATCTCCATTGCGCGCGGCACGTTCGCTCCCTTGCAGCTCGGAATCGCGACGGCGGAGCTGGTCGAGCAGTTCCCGACCGGCCGGCTCGAGGTCGTGCAGGGGATCGCCCGCCGCTACGTCTGGTTCCGCAACGGGCGCATCCGCGCCATCACCTCGAAGGTCGAGAACGAGCGGCTGGGCAGCTGGCTGGCCACGCGTGGCCTGGTCAATCGGAAAGTGCTGAAGGAGATCCTGATCAACAAGCCGCGCAGCGAGCGCCTCGGCAGCGTGCTCGTCGACCGCGGGTTGATCGACCGCGCGCGCGTGCTCCAGGAGCTGCTCACGCTCGCCATGACGGTGGCCGGCCGCATGGTCCTGCTCGAGGGCGAGTACGAGGCGGAGTCGGGGCAGCAGCTGCCGAGCGACGCGTTCTTCCTCGACGCGGCACCGCTCGGCCTGTTCCTCGGCGCGGCGCGGCGCGTCACGGACACCGGCCACTTCGAGCTCGCCGCCGGCAACGGGCGGCGGTGGGCGCGGCTGGCGGCGACCGCCGCGGGCCGCGACGGCGCCGAGCCGCTGCCGCTCGAGAGCCAGGTGCTCGCGCTGCTCGATGAGGCGCGCACCCTCGAGGAGCTGCAGGCGGCGGCGCCCGAGCAGGCTCAGGATCTCGCCCGCGCGGTGGTCTGCCTCGCGGCGGGCGGGCTGATCGGCTTCACGGATCTCCCGGTGCGGTCGATCGTCGTCGAGGAGCGCGCCGCGCCCGTGCCGCCGCCTCCGTCGCGGGCGCCGTCGCTCTCCGTGCCGCCGAGCCCGATGCCGCCCGCCCCGCCAGTCGCCGCAGACGCCCAGGGCGCAGCGCCGCCGCCCGTCGCGCCCCCGCCGCTGCCCCAGGCGCCAGCCGGCGCCGAACCCGCCGCGGCCGCCCCGCCGCCGATGGCGGAGGGCGGCGACGACGCGAGCCGGAAGGACTCCAAGCACCCGTTCCCGCCCGCCAACCCGCGGCTGCGAGAAGTCCTCGCCCGGGTCACGGCGGGCGTGGCCGCGGAGAAGGCCGCGGCGCGTTCCGCTCGCGGCGCCGACGCCTCGCTGCTCGACGTGCGCCGCGCCGAGGCGATGAAGGAGCGGGCCGGGGAGCTGCTCGAGGGGGGCAGCCACGACGCCGAGGCACGCCGGCTGCTCGACCAGGCGGTGGAGACCGCCCCCGACGCCGACTCGCTCGTCCGCCTCGCCAACCTGGAGGCCGCCAACCCGGCGCGCCGCCACCTCGCGCTCGACCACCTCAAGCGCGCGGTCGAGCTCGATCCGCAGCACACCGGGGCGTGGATGGCGCTCGCCGGCTACTGGTGCGCCCGCGGCGAATCCGCGAAGCAGCGGCGCTGCCTCGAAAAGGTCCTCAGGTTCGACCCGCGCAACGAGGACGCCGCGCGCGTCCTGGCCGCGCTTCAACTCGAGTCGGCGGGCGGCTGATGTTCCCTAGCGCGGCCGGGTCACGCGCGAGGTCCAGTCGCCGTACATCGGGTTGGGGAGCAGGAAGCAGCGAACGCCGAACGCCTCGGGCCCGGTGAGGTCCGCCTCCTCGCCCGCGGCGGGGAAGTCCACCATCTGGTCGCCGAGATAGGCGAGCACAGCGGCGGGGCTCCCAGGCCAGGCGCAGTCGCCGCGGCCGGTGCGCACCTCGGCGCGGCGGCCCGCCTTCGTGGGGTCGGAGCCGATTGGCTTGGGGCAGAGCAGGTCGCCGCTCTGCCAGAGCCCCTCGCGCTCGAGGTTGCGGCGCGTCGCGGCCCGGTCCGACTCGGCGCGGTTGGTGACGTAGGCGACCCTTCCGCCGAGCGCGCGCACGCCGCGGACGAACGCGGCGACGCCCGGCACGGCCGGGGCCTGGGCGCGCTCGACCCAGGCGTGCCACGAGCCCGGCTCGTAGGGCACGCCGTAGGCGGCGCGCTCGAGCTCGTAGGTCGAGTTGTCGAGCGTGGTCTCGTCGACGTCGAGCACCACCGCCCAGACCGACCCGGTCGGCAGCGCGCGCCGCGCCCGCTCCACCGCCGAGGCGGCGACGCGGTAGGTCTGCTCCATCAGCGCGGCGTACTCGGCGCTGTCGCGCACGTACTTGATCTGCAGGCCGGCGGCCGCCTCGGGTGCGCGAACGGCGGGCGCGCCGGGCGGGGCCGGCGGCGGCGCGACGGCGGCCGCCGGTGGTGCGTTCGGCGCCGGCGCTGCCGCCGGCACCTGCGCCGTCGCCGCCGCCGCGACGACGGCGGCCAGGCACGACACGATCACGCTCCGCAGATTCCTCACCTTCCACCTCCGTAGCGGCGCGGAGCCGCGTCTCCGCCGCGCGCCGCGTCCGGCGTCACTGCGCCGGCTCGAAGATCCCCAGGGCGCGGTTCTTCCGCACGTTCTGCCAGTGGAAGAAGCGCCCGTTCATCGCGATGTAGACGCCGTGCGGCAGGCACTGGGCGAGCGAGATCGCGCTGCCCAGGTTGAACAGCCCGTCGGAGGAGTGGAACGCGTAGGGCACCATCGCGCCGGTCAGCACCACGGTCTTGCCGGTGAGCGCCTCGCCCAGCACGCGCGCGGTGTCCTCCATCGTGTCGGTGCCGTGGGTGATGACGATGCGCTCCTCGTGGGCGCGGCGGCAGTTGTCGAGGATGAGGTGGCGGTCGCCGTCGGTCATCTCGAGGCTGTCGACCATCATCAGGGTGCGGATCTTGACGTCGGCGCGGCAACGCCCGAGGCGCAGCATCTCCGCCAGGTGGGTGTCCTTGAAGTACAGCTTGCCGTGGATCTCGTCGTACTCCTTGTCGAACGTCCCGCCGGTGATGAACAGCCGGATGCTCATGACGCCTCCGCTTGCGACGGCGCGCATTCTACGCGACGACGACCCGATCCGAGGCGAGGCGGGAAGCGGGCGCCGCCAGGGGAGGGCGCCGCCGCCCGAGCGATGGATTAGAATGGGTCTCAAGGTCGTTTGAGGTTGCAGAACCGTCGTCGGAGCCGGGCCGCGGGCCGGGAGCGTTCATGAGCCTTTTGACCAAGTTCAACCTGGCGCTGGTGCTGGTGTTCTCGCTGGCGCTCGTCCCGGTGGGGTTCATCTCCCGCGCGCTGCTGCAGCGCAGCGCCCGCACCCAGGTGATCCAGAACGCGCGGATCATGATGGAGACCGCGATGGCGGTGCGCGGCTACACGATCAAGCAGATCAAGCCGCTGCTCGATGCCCGCCTCGCCCAGGAGTTCCTGCCCCAGACCGTGCCCGCGTACTCGGCGACGGAGATCTTCAACTACCTGCGGCAGAGCCACCCGGAGTACGAGTACAAGGAGGCGACGCTCAACCCGTCCAACCCGCGCGACCGCACCGTCGACTGGGAGGCGGACGTGGTCAACGAGTTCCGCCGCGACCCGAAGCGGGCCGAGATCATCGGCGAGCGCGACACGCCGGAGGGACGGTCGCTGTTCCTCGGCCACCCGATCCAGATCAAGGACGCGAAGTGCCTCGCCTGCCACCTCACGCCCGAGGAGGCGCCCGCCTCGCAGATCCGCCAGTACGGGCCGAGCAACGGCTTCGGCTGGAAATTGGGCGAGGTGGTCGGGGCGCAGATCGTCTCGGTGCCGACCGCGATCCCGCTCGGCATGGCGGACGACGCCTTCCGCACCCTGCTCGCTGCGCTCGTCGGGGTGTTCGCGTTCACCCTGCTGGTGCTCAACCTGCTGCTCCGCTTCGCCGTCATCGCGCCGCTGAAGCGCCTGGCGACGACGGCCGACCGGGTGAGCCGCGGCGAGCTCGAGGTCCCGGACCCGGCGATCGGCGGCACGGACGAGGTGGCGGTACTGGCGGGCTCGTTCAGCCGCATGCGGATCAGCCTGCAGAAGGCGCTGGCGATGCTCGATGAGGCGTAGCGGGCGTCGGCGCGCGCGCCGGGGGCGGTGAGCGGCGATGGCGGCGGAGCCGGCACCGGGCGCCTCGTTCGGCGACTACGAGATCCTGGCGGAGCTGGGCGCCGGCGGGATGGGCCGAGTCTTCAAGGCGCGCCACGTCACGCTGCAGCGCGAAGTGGCGCTCAAGGTGCTCGGGCGAGCGTTCGCGAGCGACGAGGCGTACCGCCAGCGGTTCCTCAAGGAGGCGCGCGCCGCGGCCCGGCTCAACCACCCGAACATCGTGCAGATCTACGACTTCGGGCGGGTCGACGAGACCTTCTACATCGCCATGGAGTTCGTCCGCGGCGAGTCGGTCGGCGACCGCATCCGGCGCCAGGGCCGCTTCACCGAGGCGGACGCGGTCGCCACCGTGGCCCAGGCCTGCACCGCGCTGCGCGTCGCCCACGCCGCAGGGATCGTGCATCGCGACGTCAAGCCCGACAACCTGCTCCTGAGCGCGGACGGCGTGGTCAAGCTCGTCGACCTCGGCCTCGCCAAGAGCACCACCGACGACGCCAACCTGACCCAGACCGGGGTCGTCTCCGGCACGCCGCACTACATCTCGCCGGAGCAGATCGCGGGGTCGAAGGACGTCGACGGGCGCGCCGACGTCTACTCGCTCGGCGCGACGCTCTACCACATGGTCACCGGCCACACGCCGTTCGAGGGCTCCTCGCCGATGGTGGTCGTCGCCAAGCACCTCCACGACGACCCGGCCGACCCGCGCTCGTTCGCGCCGGCGCTCAGCGACGGGCTCTGCGCCGTGATCCGCAGGATGATGGCGCGCGACCGCGACGCGCGCTACCCCGACATGGCGGCCGTGGGCGTCGACCTCCAACGGCTCGGGCGCGCGCAGCTGCCGGGCGCGTCGGCGAGCGACGCGGCGGCCACGGTCGTTCAGAGCGCCGGCGCCCGGTCCGCCGCGGCGCGGCCCGCCGCGCCGGCGTGGGACTCGGCCGTGCTCGCCCGCCTCGAGGAGAGCCTGGCCGCCGCGATCGGGCCGATGGCGAAGGTGCTCGTCAGGCGCGAGGCGGCGCGGACCTCGGACCTCGGCGCGCTGGCCGCCGCGCTTGCGCCCAGCATCCCGTCGGAGGCGACCCGCAAGGCGTTCCTCGCCGATCTGACGCGGGATGCGGCGCCAGCCGCCCCGACCACGCGAGCGCGCTCGGGAGCCGCGAGCGAGCCGACGCCCGCCTCGCGCGCGTCGGGCGCCGCGGGGTCGGGACCGGTCGCGTGGAACGAGGACGCCCTGCGAACGGTCGAGCTTCGCCTCGCCGACGCGGTCGGGCCGCTCGCGCGGGTGCTGGTCAAGAAGGCGGCGCGCAGCGCGCGCAGCTGGGACGAACTGGTGACGTCCCTCGCCGCCGCCGTGCCCGCGGAGCGGCAGGCCGCGTTCCGCGCCGAGGCGGCGCGGGTCGCCCACTAGCAACCCGCGCTCGCGCCTTCGCCCTCAATCTTGCGATTCCGGCACCTTCCGGCGGAGCGATAATCACGCCAAGGAGGAACCATGAAGGCATGGCGCGCCGTCGTCCCGGTTGCCGTTGCCGTCATCGTGGTCCTCGCCCCGGTCCCATCGGGACTTCCGCCGCACGCCTGGCGCTACTTCGCCCTCTTCGCCGGCGTCGTCGTGGCGTTGATGGTGGAGCCGCTCCCCGGCGGCGCGGTGGGGTTGATCGGCGTCACCGTGGCCACCCTGTTGTCGCGGTGGGTGCTCTTCGGACCGGCGGAGCTGGCGAGGCCCGGATTCAAGCCGGCCGAGGCCGGCCTGACGTGGGCACTCTCCGGCTTCTCGAACGCCACGGTCTGGCTCATTTTCGCGGCGTTCATGTTCGCCCTCGGGTACGAAAGGACCGGCCTCGGGCGCAGGGTCGCCCTCCTCCTCGTCAAGACGATGGGGCGGCGGACGCTGGCGCTCGGCTACGCCGTCACGATCGCCGACACGATCCTCGCGCCGTTCACCCCGTCCAACACGGCCCGGAGTGGGGGCACGATCTACCCGGTGATCCGCAACGTCCCGCCGCTCTTCGACTCCAGGCCAAACGACCCGTCGGCGCGACGCATCGGCTCCTACTTGATGTGGGTGGCGATCTCGGCCACCTGCGTGACCAGCTCGCTCTTCCTCACTGGGCTGGCGCCGAACCTGCTCGCGGCCGAGATCGTGCGCAAGACCGTCGGGGTCGAGCTCGGCTGGGTCCAGTGGTTCGTCGCGTTCGCCCCGGTGGGCGCGGTTCTTCTCCTCCTCGTGCCGTTGCTGACGTACTGGATCTTCCCGCCCGAGGTGAGACGGAGCGACGAGGTGCCCGAGTGGGCGGCGCGCGAGCTCGGGCAGATGGGGAAGGTCTCGCCGCGCGAGCTGCTGCTCGGCGGCTACGTCATCGTGGCGCTGGCGCTGTGGATCTTCGGCGGCGCGTTCGTGAACGCGACGACGGTCGCCCTCGTCGTCGTCTGCCTGATGCTGCTCACGCGCGTGTTCACCTGGGACGACGTCACGGCCAACAAGCCGGCGTGGAACACGCTCGCCTGGTTCGCCACGCTCGTCGCGCTCGCCGACGGACTGGCGCGGACCGGCTTCGTGACGTGGTTCGCGAACAGCCTGGCGCGGCGCACCGCCGGCCTCTCGCCGACCGTCGTCATGGTCGCACTCGTGGTCTTCTTCTACCTGGTCCACTACCTGTTCGCCAGCAGCACCGCCCACACGACCGCACTCCTGCCGATCATGCTCGCGGTCGGCGGGGCGGTCCCCGGGCTGCCGGTCGCCAAGTTCGCCCTGCTCCTCTGCCTCTCGCTCGGGCTGCTCGGCATCCTGACGCCGTACGGCACGGGACCGAGCCCGGTGTACTACGGGAGCGGCTACCTCCCTTCGGGGGTCTTCTGGAGGCTCGGAGCGATCTTCGGCCTGATCTTCCTCGTCGTCTTCCTGGGCATCGGCGTGCCCTGGGTCCTGGCGCGCTGAGCGCGGGCCGGCCAGGCTCCATCCCGGCCGGGGCTCCGGCTCCGCAACGGCCCGCGAGGCGGTCCGTGTCAACCCCGGGGCGACCCAGCCGTCTTCCCCATTGGGACTGCCGGCCCTGCCGGCAGCTCTCCTCCTTTCTGGAGGCTCGCGTACCTGACCAGTGCGCGGGGTCCTCCGATCTCGACGGCCGGCGACTGACCACCGCCGGCCACCCTTTCCTCCGAGGTCCGAGTCGAGCGCCGCCACGCCACCGGATGCCGCCTCGCCCGCGCGCCGCGAGGGCGCTTGCGCGCGCCGGAACGCGAGGCGCAAGATGCCGTCAGGTCATGAGACGGAGCGACAGCCACAGCGGCGGTGCCGAGCGGAGGGAGGGCGGATGTTCGATCAGGTGCGGCGGAGGTCGTGGCGGGCGGTGCTGTCCGGTCCGATCGAGGACGTGGGGGACGCGGCGTACCTCGCCGGCGGGCTCGGCTGGGCGCTGGTCGTCGTCGGCGTCATCGGGTGCATCGCCGAGATCGTCGAGATCTCCGGAAGGACGCTGCCGCGGTGCGGTGCGGCGCCGTCCACCGCGGCCTGGGTCGCGACGCTCGTCATCCTCGCCGCTCCCATTGTCCTGGGGCTCCTGATCTGGAAGCTGCGGAGCCGGGTCGCCGCCTGCCTCGCGCTCGGCCTCGTCCTCGCGAACCTGGTCGGGTTCGCGGTGCTCCTGGCGCGCGGTCGGCTCAGGGGGAACGCGCTGCTCATGATCGTGTTCCTGTGGGTGGCGCTGCGCGCCGTGCAGGCGACGTTCGCGTACCACCGCCTGGCGGCTCGCGGCGAGCCCGCCGCGCAGGCGTCGGCGGTCTGAGCGGACCACCGACCGTCTCGGAGCTCGGGAGGCGCTGCTGCCGGCGCGTCGCCGGCCGCATCGTGTCGCTGCGCCGGCGGCGCGGGGCGTCACGCCGTCGCGGCGGGCCGGCGCACCACGTCGAGGATGGAGCCGTGGTCGGCCTTGACGATCTCGACCGGCTCGCCGGCGAGCTCGGGCTCGGGCATGAGCGGGCCGAGCTCCTTCGCCTTGGCCATCGCCTTGGCGGCGAGCGCCTCCATCGAGATCAGCGGAATCCCGGCGCCGGCGGCGTTGGCGCGCAGCGCGTCGAGGGCCGGCGAGCGCGAGCCCGGGTTGATCACGGCGTCCTCCTCGGTGATGACGAGGTCGACCAGCTCGCCGGGCATGGTGACGGTGTTGACCCGCTCGCGGATCGACGGGTAGCTCTGGCCGCGCCGCTTCGAGAACCCCGCCAGCGTGGTGAAGATGATCGTCAGCTTCGAGCGCCCGACGTTCGGGCCGCCGCCGATGCCGCCGACGAAGCGCCCGTCGTAGCCGGTGACGGTGTTGACGTTGAACGCGGTGTCGATCTCGGCGCAGGAGAGCAGCGAGAAGTCGAGCAGCGGGGTGAGCGTGCCCTTGCAGGCGAGGTTGGCGTAGATCGAGGTCGAGACCTCCTGGTGGCCGGGGTCGTTGCGCAGCGAGTCGAACACCTCCTCGGTGGGCTGGAAGCACTGGCCGTGGAGGATCAGCTCGACCGCGCCGCGGCGCAGCATCTCGACGTGGATCTGGGTGATCCCGCCGATCGTGAAGGACGCTTTGAGGTCGTGCTCGGCGAAGTGGTCCGACAGCCGCTGCAGGATCGCGAGCGAGGCGCCCGAGCCGGACTGGAAGGCGACGCCGTCGCGCAGCAGACCGGCGGCGCCCAATAGCGCCATCACGCGGTCGGCGACCTTGAGGTTGCCGCCCGACATGATGCGGCCGAGGTCGAGCGTGCCGGCGCCGATCCCGGCGGCGTCGCCGACGCCCGGGAACGGCACGACGAAGTCGACGTGCTCCATCGACAGCGAGCGGTGCGGCAGGAAGCGGTCGAACACGGTGCCGGCGCACACGCACGAGTAGTCGGCGTAGCGCACGTCGGCGTCGAACAGGCCCAACGGCCCGCACAGCTCCTCACGCTTGCCGAGGATGCCGGAGGCGTTGCCCCAGATGTCGGCCGCCGGGGCGGGGAACACCGCCAGGCGCACCGGCTCGACGCCCAGCATGATGTCGCGCTGGCGGCCGCCGTGGCTGCACCCGACGATCCGCACCGGCAGCAGTGACCCGGCCGCCGCCGCCTTGGCCAGCCCGCCGTACGGGTTGCCGTAGACGTAGGCGACGGTGCCGTCCTTGAGCGCCTCGACGAGGTAGTCGAGCTCGCCGAAGTAGGCGTTGCCGATCATCCGGATACCCTTGCGACCGCGCCGCTTCAGCTCGGCGACCACGGCGCGGAGGAAGCGGTCGCCGCCGTTGCGGTAGTAGTGCGGGAAGGAGACGGCATCGCCGTCGCGCACGACCTCGAACGCGGCCTCGAGCGTGGTGACCTTCGAGGCGCCGTCGAACGGACGCGACGGCACGCGGGCGGGATGGGTGGCCGGCTCCGGCATCGCGGCGGAGCTGCCGGCGAACGGGCGGTAGTCGCGGTCGTCGAGCCGGGTCGGGACCTCGCGCCCGAGCGCGTTCCTCTGCCAGTTCTCCAGTCGCATCCCCCACCTCCGGCCGGTCAGGGTAGAAGAAAATGAAATCCTTCACAAGCGAAGGCGGAGGCGGCCCAGGGCTGCATCCGCTAGACTCGGTCGCAACGGGGAGGCGACGTGAGAGCGCTCTGGACACTGGTGGCGGGTGCGGTGGCTGGTTGGGCGGCGACGGGCGCGGCGGCCCCTGCCGCGCGCATCGCCGGGGTGGCGGTCGAGGTGGTGAGTGCGGACGTCGTGCGCGTGACGCTGCGGACGCCCGCGCTCCCCGGCGGCGTGCCGGCCGGCCTCGCGGGGCAGCTGCTGACGCTCGGCGAGGACGTGGCGGTGCCGCTGGCGGCAGCGGTCGACCTCGCGGCCGACGGCGCGACCGCCCGCGCCGCGTTCGACCTCAAGCTGCGCGACGTGCCGGAGCGGGTGCTGACGCTCGACCCGGGACGGCTGCGGGTGCGATGGGAGGGTCTCGACGCCAAGGGCGCGGCGCTGGTCGCGCTCGAGGGGACGATCGACCTCGGCGACCCCGGCGATACGACCCTGCCCCTGCGCAAGCTCTACGACACCTACGCGCGCGTGGACGACCTCACCGTGACGCCGGGCCTGACGGCGGTGTCCGTGCACGGGCTGCTCAGCCTTTACGACCCGTTCGGGTTCGACATCGCGGTCACGCGCCTGGAGTACGCGATCAAGGTCGGCAAGCAGACGGTGCTCGCCTCGCAGCACACCGGCTTCCGCCTCCGCGCGGGCCAGCGCGGCGACGTGCTGATCGAGGAGCAGGTCGCGCTCGCCGACGCCGCGGGCGCGGTCGCGTCGGTGCTGCGCGGCGAGCCCGCCGTGCTCGACGGCACGCTGGTGATCCGCACCGCCTCGGGCGACCGCGAGATCCCGCTCCACCTCGGCGCGACGCCGTGACGGCGAGCGCCGCCGTCGCCGTGCCTCCCCCCGTCGCCGCGAGGTCCGCCGGCGCGGCGGGACGCCGGTGAGACATTCGGGCTAAACTCACGCGAATGGCGTCCGCCCCCCTCTGGCTCTACCGCACGCTGGTGGCCGCCGCTCTGCCGCTCGCGGCGCCGTGGCTGTTCCTCGCCGACCGGCGGCGCGGCAAGAAGCGCCCGCCGTGGGCGCAGCGCCTGGGCTGGAGCCTGCCGGACCTGCCGCGGGACGCGATCTGGATCCAGGCGGTCTCGGTCGGCGAGGTTGCGGTCGCGCGCCCGCTGCTCGTCGAGCTGCGCCACCGCCACCCCGAGGTGCCGGTCATCCTCTCCGCCACCACCGCCACCGGTCTGGCGCTGGCCAGCGGCGCGCAGCTCGCGGACGTCACGCTGCCGTTCCCGGTCGACCTGCCCGGGCCGGTGCGGCGGATGATGGACGCGGCGCGGCCGCGGCTCGTGATCCTGGTCGAGACCGAGCTGTGGCCGGAGCTGCTCGCCGCGTGCGGGGCGCGGCGCATCCCGGTCGCGCTCGTCAACGCGCGGATCTCGGACCGCTCGTTCCGCGGCTACCGCCTGTTCCGCGCCGTCATGCGCCCGCTGCTCGCGCCGCTCACGCTCGCCCTCGCGCAGGGGGAGCAGGACGCGCGGCGCCTGGGGGCGATCGGCGTCCCCGCCGACCGCCTCCGCGTCACCGGCAACATCAAGTTCGACGCCGCGCCTTCGGGGGCGCGCCCGCGCGTGCTCGACGAGCTGCGGCGCGTCGCCGCCGGGCGGCGGATCGTGATCGCCGGCTCGACCATGGCGGGCGAGGACGGGGCAGTGCTCGACGCGGTGCGGCGCCTGCCCGAGGCGGGACGCCCGTTCCTCGTCGTGGCGCCGCGCCACCCCGAGCGCGCGCCCGAGGTGCTCGAGCTCGCGGCCGCCAAGGGCCTCACGGCGATGCGGCGGACGCTGGTCGCGGACGCGCCGCCCGGCTGCCCGGTGGTCGTGCTCGACACCGTCGGCGAGCTGGCCGCGCTGTTCCAGATCGCGGACGTGGCGTTCATCGGCGGGTCGCTGGTCGGGACCGGCGGGCACAACCCGATCGAGCCGGCGCGCTTCGGAGTGCCGGTGCTGACCGGCCCGCACGTGCGGAACTTCGCCGCGGTCTACCGCCACTTCGTCGCCGCCAAGGCGGCGCGCGTCGTGCACTCGGGCGGCGAGCTGGCGGCGGTGCTCGGGGAGTGGCTCGCCCATCCCGAGGAGGCGCGCCGCGCGGGCGAGGCGGGCCTGGCGCTGCTCGCGCAGCACGCCGGCGCCACCGGCCGCACCGCCGACGCGCTGGAACCGCTGCTGGCATGAAGCGCTGGCCGCCGGCCCTGCTCGGTCTGCTCGACGTGCTCGAGGCGGTCAACGCCGCCGCCCACGCGGCCTACGCCCGCGGCTGGCGCAAGTCGGTGCGCGCCGCGGTGCCGGTGATCTCGGTCGGCAACATCGCGATGGGCGGCACCGGCAAGACGCCGCTGGTGGCGGCGCTCGCGCGCCGGCTGCTCGCGGCCGGCTGCCGTCCCGCGATCCTGACCCGCGGCTACCGCCGGCGCGAGAAGGCGCCGGTGCTGCTCTGGCGCGACCGCGCGACGAGCTGGGAGCAGGCCGGCGACGAGCCGCTGCTGCTCGCCCGCGAGCTGCCGGAGGTGCCGATCGCGGTCGACCCCGACCGGGTGCGCGGCGCGGCGACCGCGGTGCGGGAGGCGGGCGCGACCCACCTGCTGCTCGACGACGGCTTCCAGCACTGGCGGCTGGCGCGCGACCTCGACATCGTCGTGGTCGAGGCGTCCGACCCGCTCGGCGCGACCCGGCCGCGGCGCGAGCAC
Source organism: Thermoanaerobaculaceae bacterium (assembly GCA_035517415.1). Classification (GTDB taxonomy): domain Bacteria; phylum Acidobacteriota; class Thermoanaerobaculia; order Thermoanaerobaculales; family Thermoanaerobaculaceae; genus DATIYW01. The sequence continues at coordinate 9,459 of DATIYW010000225.1, read as the reverse complement.
CCGGACGCGCTCGCGCGCGCCGACGCGATCGTGCTCTCGCGCACCGCCGACCGCACCGAGGCGATGGCGGCGTTCGCGGTGCTCGGGCCGTGCGCGCCGGAGGCGAGGCTGGTCGCGACGCGGCTCGCCGCCGTCGGCCTCCACCGCGGCGACCGCCGCGAGCCGCCGGAGGCGCTGCGCGGGGAGCGCGTCCTCGCGATGGCGGGGATCGCGTCGCCGGAGGGGTTCATCCACTCGCTCGGCGACCTCGGCGCCGACATCGTCGAGATGAAGTTCTTCTCCGACCACCACCGCTACTCCCGGCGCGAGGTGGAGGCGATGCTCGCGGCCGCCGCCGCCGAGCGCGCGTTGCTCGTCACCACCGCGAAGGACGTCGTCAAGCTGCCCGCCGACCTGCGCGCGCGGGTCGCCTGGCTGGCGGTCGAGGCGGTGCCGTTCATCGGCAGCTTCGACGAGCTGCTCGCGCCGGTACTGCACGCCGCTACGGTAGAATCGCCGCGGTGAGCGGACGCAAGCGCTTCCACGCCCTCGTCGACGGATTCGCGTCTCGACGCGTCGTTCTGTACGGCGACCTGGTCGTGGACCGCTTCGTCCTCGGCACGCCGAAGCGGATCTCGCGCGAGGCGCCGGTGATCATCCTGCGCTTCGAGGGGCAGCGCGACTTCCCCGGCGGCGGCGCCAACGCGCTCGCCAACGTCGCGTCGCTCGGCGGCACCGTGCTCCCGGTCGGCGTGGTCGGCGACGACGAGGCGGGCGGCGCGCTCCTGGCCGACCTCGCCGCGCGCGGCGTCGACACCTCGCGCATCGCCGTGCTGCCCGGCTTCCGCACCGTCACCAAGGTGCGCATCGTCGCCGGCGGTCCCGCCTCGCTCAAGCACCAGGTCGCCCGCTACGACGTCGAGGACCACCTGCCGGAGGGCGACGGCTGGCGCCGCGAGCTGCTCGAGCACCTCGCGGCGGCGTGCGCCGACGCCGGGGCCGCCGCGGTCTCGGACTACGGCTACGGCGTGGTGACGCGCGAGGGCGTGGCGCGGCTGCGCCAGGCGCTCCCGGCGGGCGCGCCGGTGGTCGCCGACTCGCGCTTCGCGCTCACCGCGCTCGGCCCGGTCGACGGCGCGACGCCGAACCTCGAGGAGCTGGAAGCCGCTACCGGCACCCACGCGCACGGCGGCGCGGCGGTCGCGGCGGCGGCCGAGGCGCTGCGCCGCCAGCTCGCGGCGCGCTTCGTCGCCGCGACGCGCGGCCGCGAGGGGATCACGGTCGTGGAGGAGGGGAACGAACCGCTGCACCTGCCGGTGTTCGGCACCGACCAGGTGGCGGACGTCACCGGCGCCGGCGACACCGTGCTCGCCACGCTCACGCTCGCGCTCGCCGCCGGGGCGACGGCCGCCGAGGCGGCGACGATCGCGAACCTCGCCGGCGGCGTCGTGGTGACCAAGCTCGGAACCGCGACCGTCTCGCCCGCGGAGCTGCACGGCGCGATCGACGCCGCGCCGTTCATCCATGGCTGACCGAGAGGATCGGGGATCGGGGACCGGGGACCGGGGTCCGGATCTGGGAGCGCCGAATCGCCCCCGGGTTCGAGTATGAGCGAAAGGCCGGAGAAGAAGCTGATCACGCTCGCCGAGGCCGCGGCGGTCGCCCGCGGCGCGCGGGAGGCCGGTCGGCGGGTGGTGCTCGCCAACGGCGCGTTCGACCTGCTCCACGTCGGCCACGTCCGCTACCTCCACGCGGCGCGGCAGGCGGGCGACGTCCTGCTCGTCGCCGTCAACTCGGACGTCTCGGTGCGCGCGAGCAAAGGGCCGTCGCGGCCGATCGTGCCGGAGGGCGAGCGCGCCGAGCTGCTCTCCCACCTCGACTGCGTCGACTGGATCGTGCTCTTCGACGAGCCGACCGTCGCCGAGGTGCTGCGCGCGCTCCGACCGCACGTTCACGCGAAGGGGACGGACTACACCGCCGAGACGGTGCCGGAGCGCGCGGTCGTCGCCGAGTGGGGCGGCGAGACGGTGATCTGCGGCGACCCGAAGGACCACGCGACGACCGACCTCGTCGCCGAGATCCTCAAGCGCGTCCGCCACTAACCGAGGAGCGTGGAGAGGGTCGCGAGGCAGGCCGGGCAATATTCCGCCCGCTTGAGGTCCACCCCTTCCGGCCACAGCGACCGGTGCATCGCGCAGTCCGGGACGACGCAGTGGACGAGCCCGACGGCGTGGCCGAGCTCGTGGACCACCTCGGTGATGACGCGGCGAGCGAGCAAGGGGCCGGCAGTCGGCCCGGACTCTTCCGGGCGAAGTCGGAACCACGAGACGATGCCGCGACGCCCGCCGATCGCGGAGATTCCGAAGACGTAGGTCAGCGCCGGCATGAACAGGTCGACGCCGGTGAGCCCCATCGCCACCCAGCCCGGCTCGGGCGCGGCCACCTGCTCGATCAGGCAGGCGGCGTCGACCTGCGCCCGCTGGCGGTCGTAGCAACGCTCGAGCGAGACGTCGAGGCGCCCGGCCTCGCCGCCGAGGTAGGGCGGAGGGAGCCGGCCGAGGACGGCCTCCGCCAGCCGCGGCGGCACCTCCCCGAGCGCCAGCAGCCGCACCCTCACGGGCATCTCCCGGCGGTCACGGCCGTTCGATGCCGTATTTCTTCATCTTGTTGTAGAGCGTGACGCGGTCCACCTCGAGGATGCGCGCCGCGCCCGCGACGTTGTACGAGCAGCTCGCGAGGACGCGGCGGATGTGCGCCTCCTCGACGGCGGCGAGCGACGACTCGCTGGCCGGCGGCGCCGCCGCGAACGGGAAGAGCTTGGCCTCGATCTGGTCGCCGCGGCACATGACGACGGCGCGCTCGACCGCGTTGGCGAGCTCGCGCACGTTGCCCGGCCAGGGGTAGGCGACGAGCGCCGCCATGGCGTCGGCGGAGAAGCCGGCGACGCGACGGCTCATCTGCGAGGTGAACTGCTTGAGGAAGTGCTGGGCGAGGATCGGGATGTCCTCGGGGCGCTCGCGCAGCGCCGGCAGGTGGATGGTGAAGACGTTGATGCGGAAGTAGAAGTCCTCGCGGAAGCGGTCCGCGGCCACCTCCTCCTCGAGGTCGCGGTGGGTGGCGGTGACGAGGCGGAAGTTGACCGGCACGCCGGCGTTGCCGCCGACGCGGGTGAGGACGCGCTCCTGCAGCACGCGCAGCATGTCGACCTGGACCTTGGGGCTGACGTCGCCGATCTCGTCGAGGAACAGCGTGCCCTCGTCGGCGAGCTCGACCTTGCCGCGCCGGCGCGCGACCGCGCCGGTGAAGGCGCCGCGCTCGTGGCCGAACAGCTCGCTCTCCAGCACGCCCTCGGCGAGCGCGCCGCAGTTGACCGCGACGAACGGGCCGAAGCGGCGGTTGGACTTCGCGTGCACGAGGCGCGCCACCAGCTCCTTGCCGGTGCCGGACTCGCCCGTGATCAGCACGCTGGTGTCGGTCGGCGCAACCCGATCGACCAGCTCCAGCACCGACGCCATCGCCCCGCCCGGCGTCGCCACCAGCGTCGGCAGCGCGTCGGCGAGGCGCTCGCGCAGCGCGCGGTTCTCGGCGAGCAGCGAGTAGCGCTCGGCGGCCTTGCGCACGAGGCGCGAGACCTCCTCGGGGTCGAACGGCTTGACGATGTAGTCGTAAGCGCCTTCCTTGAGCGCCTGCACCGCGGTCTCCACCGAGGCGTACGCGGTCATGATGATGATGGTGGCGTCGGGCGCGAGCTCGCGCACCTTGCGCTGCAGCTCGAGCCCGTCCATCCCCGGCATCTTGATGTCGACGAGCAGGATGTTGGTGCCCTCGCGGGCGAGCGCGGCGAGCGCCTCCTTGCCGCTGGCGGCGGTGGCGACCTCGTAGCCGTCCTCGCGGAACCAGGTCGCGAGCGAGTTGCGCACGTGCTGCTCGTCGTCCACGACGAGGATCCGCACCGCCGTCGTCATCAACTCTCACCCCCCGTGCCGGCCGCCGCCTGGGGCAGCGTGACGGTGAAGCACGTGCCCTGGCCCGGCGCGCTCGCCACCTCGATCGTGCCATTGTGTCGCTGCACGATGCCGTAGACAACCGCGAGGCCGAGGCCGAGCCCCTTGCCGTCGCGCTCCGCCTTGGTCGTGAAGAACGGCTCGAAGATGTGCTGGCGCACCTCCGCGTCCATGCCGACGCCGGTGTCGGCGACGTCGAGCCGCACCCCGCCGTTCGGCGCCGCCGCGGTGGTCACCGTCAGCGTGCCGCCGCCGGGCATCGCCTCCACCGCGTTGATGATGAGCGCGAGCAGCGCCTGCTCGACCTGCGACGGGTCGCAGAGCAAGGGCTGGAGCGAGGTGTCCAGGCGGGTCTCGGCCTTGACCTGCGCGAGGTCCATCTTGTGCTTGATGAGGAACAGCGAGCGCCGCACGATCTCGTTGACGTCGGACGGCTCCATGCGCGAGCCGGTGCGGCGCGCGAACAGCAGCAGGTTGGAGACGATCTCGCCGCAGCGCGCGGACTCGCTGGCAATCGCGTCGAGGATGTCGACGTCCTCGCGATGCTCCGCGGCGGAGCCGCGCTGGGCGTGGCGGCGCAGCAGCAGCTTGGAGTAGGTCACGACCGAGGCGAGCGGGTTGTTGATCTCGTGCGCGACCACCGCGGCCAATTTGCCCAGCGAGGCCATCCGCTCGACCCGCACCATCTGCTCCTGCGCCTGGCGCAGCTCGGCGGTCTTCTCCTCGACGCGCCGCTCGAGCGTCTGCGCCCAGTCGACCAGCTCGGCGTTGGCGCGCTGCAACTCCTGCGCCATCTTGTTGACGGCGGTGCCGAGGTAGGCGAACTCCGAGATCTCGCCGTTCTCGTAGCGCGCCGAGTAGTCGCCGGCGCCGAGGGCGGCGAGGGTGCGGGTGAGCGACTTGATCGGCCGGTGCACGGCCCGCCTCACCACGAGCACGACGGCGCAGACGACGAGGAGGAGCGCCCCGCCGGTGGCGCCGACCATCAGCGCCGCGGTCTGGCGCCGCTCCTCGTCGACGCGGGTCATCAGCAGGGTGACGTCGAGCACGCCGAGCAGCCGCTTGGTGGCGGGGTGGGCGTGGCAGTCGGCACTGCTGCAGGCGGGCTCGTTCTCGATCGGGCGGATCACGCCGAGCGCCGGAACGCCGGCGAGCGCGAAGCTGCGGGTGCGGTCGCCGGCGGGGAGCCGCTCGATCGGCCGGTTCGCGGCGTGGCACTTGAAGCACGCCTCGGAGCTGGGGTCGAGGCGCTGGCCGACCTCCTCGGGATCGGAGGAGAAGACGATGCTGCCCTCCTTGTTGAAGATCCGCACGCGGACGTTGGGGGACTGCTCGGCGATCGTGCGCACCGTGGCGTGGAGCCCGTTGCGGTCGTTGTGGAGCATCGCGGAGTGGAGCGCGCCGTAGAGCGTCTCCGACATGGCGAGGCCGTTCAACCGCGTGCTGCCGCGCGCGAAGCGCTCCTGCAGGCCCACCTGGACGATGCCGGTGAGGGCGAGCAGGAGCGCGAGCGCGACGATGAGGCTACCGGTGAGGCGGAAGGTCAGCGAGTTGGAGCGCCATCGCCACATGCTTGGCTGCCTCCTCCCGCCTCACGGTATCGCTACTTCCCGAACAGGTCAAAGCCAGGCGCTGCCGCGACATGGATCGGGTGCCCGGCCTCCGCCTCGCGGGCCGCGCGCCTCTTCTCGAGCTCCGCGACCGGCCCCTCCGGGAACACCGGGAGGAAGCGGCAGGCGAGGACGAAGATCCACATCCCGACCGCGACCAGACCCATCGAGACGAGGAACTCGGGGACCGACGGCAGGTAGCTGTGGCCGGTCGCGGCCTCGACCGCGGTCACCGAGACGTTGAGCCGGTTGAGGATGAAGCCGATCACCACCATCCCTTGCGTGACCGCGAGGCGGCGCGCCGAGGCGCGGAACCGCTCCGAGGCGAGCAGCACCATCGGGATCACCACGCCGATGCCGATCTCGAGCAGGAACATTGCGGAGGTGGGCGTGAACGGGAAGAGCGTCGAGAGGGCGTCGCGCCCGAGAAGGTCGCGGACGCGGATCGCCAGGTAGAGCGCGAGCACGATGACGGAGACGCGCGAGAGCCGCGAGAGCAGGTGCGTCTCGATCGGCTTGCCGAACGCGCGCCGCGAGAACCACGACTCGACGACCGTCATGGCGATGCCGGCGGCGAGCGCGGAGACGAAGAAGAACACCGGCTCGAGCGGCGAGTACCAGAGCGGGTGCACCTTCTCGGGGAGGATCAGGAACAGGCTGCCGAGCGAGGACTGGTGGAGCGTCGAGAGGATCACGCCGAGGATCACCAGCACCGGCGTGACGCTCTTGACCACCTTGAGCAGGCGGTTGAGCTTGAAGCGCTCGAGCACGATCGGCGAGAACTCGAGCGAGAGCACGGTGGTGTAGAGCATCACGCACCAGCCCACCTCGAACATGACCGAGTGCGGGTTCCACATGATGATCGGGTGCCAGATGTTCCACGGCTTGCCGAGGTCGAAGATGAGCCCGACGACGACGAGCAGATAGCCGAGGAATGCGGTCAGCACGGTGGGTCGCACGATCGGCTTGAAGTCCTTGAGGTGGAAGATGTGGACGGTGGCGGTGACGGCGAACCCGCCGGCCGCCAGGCCGACCCCGCACAGCACGTCGAAGCCGATCCACAGCCCCCACGGGAACGAGTCGGAGAGGTGGGTGACCGCGCCCAGGCCGCGGGTGAAGCGGAGGTACGCGATGCCCGCCAGCATGGCGACGAGCACGGCGCTCGGCACCGACCAGAAGCCGAGGCGCAGCGACGACAGGGCGCGCTTAATCATGGCTCTCTCCCTTGCCCTCGCGCTCGGCGCGGGCGACCTCTTCCTTGCGCTTGGTGAGCCAGAACATCCCGCCGAGGAACACGCCGCCGAACAGCACGACGTCGGGGATGTGCTTGAGCGCCTGCCAGGTCAGCTCGGGCAGCGGCGTCTCGCTCTTGACCCGCGGCAGGCCGAGCGCCTCGGAGTCCTTGGGGCCGATGAAGATCACGTCGGTCCCGCCCGCCTCGGCCAGGCCGTAGATGCGCTGGTGGTAGGTCTTGGGGTCCCCCGCGACGCGCTTCTTGGCCTCCGCGATCAGCGCGTCGCGGTCGCCGGTCGAGGTCGCGCCGGTCGGGCAGGCGGCGGCGCACGCGGGCCCGGCGGCGCCGCGGTGGGCGCACATCTGGCACTTGCGCACGCGCGGCGTCGAGGAGTGCCACTCGTAGGTCGGGACGCCGAACGGGCACGCCATCATGCAGTACCGGCAGCCCATGCACTTGTCCGCGTCGTAGGTGACCGGCCCCTCGGCGGTCTTCTTGAGCGCGCCGACCGGGCAGACCGAGGCGCAGCTCGGGTTCTCGCAGTGCATGCAGAGCCGGCGGACGTAGGTGTCGTTGCCGCGGTCCATCAGGAACGTGTAGGTCTGGTCGTCGAAGCCGCGCGCCTCGTGGGCGGGCTGCTCGTTCGCCTTCTGGCAGGCCTCGACGCACGAGCCGCAGCCGATGCACTTCGTCACGTCGACGAGGATGGCCCGGTGTGCCATGGCTCATCCCTCCTCGTCGTCGCTCGCGAGGAACTCGTGCTGGAACGCCTCGATCCGCGCCGCGTCGAGGTCGGCGAGCGCGCCCTTGCGCGGCACCCCGCCGTCGGCGAGCAGCGGCACGGTCGCCGGCACGCCGGCGGGGGTGAGGAAGTCGGCCAGGCGCTGCAGCTCCTGGCGCAGGAACGACCCGGCCGCGCTGCCGATGCGGAGCTTCTTGATCGCCTCCTGGTGGTCGCGGGTCCACAGCGCCACGACCCACCCGACGCCGTATGGGTCGCGGGTCATCGTCCACGGCTTCTCGGCGACGTGCTCGTTGAGCGCGACCACCTCGCCCGCCGCCGGTGCCGGCACCACCAGCGTGCGGCCGCGGAAGCGGAGCGTGAGGAGCGGGTCGCCGCGCTTGACGTGGCTGCCGCGCGGCGGCGCCTCGACCGCGTCGACCTCGCCGACCGCCTCGGCGAGGAAGTCGTCGATCCCGACCCGCAGCGCGCCGTCGGTTGCGATCCGCACCCAGCTGTGGTTCGGGTCAAGGAAGATGCCCTGCGGCGGCCTCGGCTGCAGCATCGGCACGACCGGCCCCGGTACCTCGACCGCGACGCGCCGCCGCCGCAGCTTCAGCATCACGGCGTCAACGGTCACCGCGACCAGGATCGTCAGGATGACCAGGATTGCTGTCATGCTTGCCTCCCGGCGGAAACGTTCCTGCTTCCGCTCGCCGGAGAATCGAGCAAACTCCCTGCCAGTTGTCGGCTAAAGTCTCAAGGTACTACCTGTCAATGGCTTGCATGTCGGATCGGGGGGCGGGGAGCGCAGCCTGTGCTGAGGAATTCAACGGCCTCGGCAGCAAACCGGCCGTGACACATCGATGACATGATGGACTTCAGCCAATTCGCAGCGTGCTATCTGCGTTTCCCCTGGGCTGCTGAAGAATTCAACAGCGGCGGCGGAGGCGGAGGCCGGCCGCTCCCGCGTGCGCCGTATCACCCGGGCGACGGTCTTGTGACGGGCCTGGAGGAAGTTGCGGCTAGAATCCGACCGTGCGCGTGCTGCTGACACGTCTCTCGGCGCTGGGCGACGTCGTCCACACCTGGCCGCTCGCCGACGCGCTCGCCCGCCTCCGCTCCCCCGTCGAACTGGCCTGGGTGGTGGAGGAGCCGCTCCTGCCGCTGGTCGCGGGTCACCCGGCGGTGAGCCGTGCGGTCCCGGTGGCGACGCGGCGCTGGCGCGCGCACCCGGCCGCGGCGGCGACGCGCGAGGGCATCCGCGCGGTGCGCCGCGCACTGCTGGAGTTCGCCCCCGAGGTCGCGCTCGACCCGCAGGGGCTGTGCAAGTCGGCGGCGTGGGGGTGGCTCGCCGGCGCGCCGGAGCGGGTCGGCGTCGCCCGGCGCGTCCGGCGGGAGCGCCTGGCGGGCGCGTTCTACACGCGGACGGTCTCGCCGCCGGAGGGGACTGCGCACGTCGTCGACTTCAACCTCGCGATGCTCGAGGCGTTCGGCGCGGCCGCCCCCTACGGCGCGGCGCCGGACGGACGCTTCCTCCTGGTCGGGGAGCCCGGCGCGGCGGTTGCGCCGGGGACGGTGGCGATCCTCCCGGGCACGGGCCGGGCGGGCAAGACCTGGCCGGGCGCGTCGTACGCCGCGCTGGCGCGGCGCATTGCCGCCGACGGCCGGCCGGCGGTGGTGGCGTGGGGCCCGGGGGAGCGCGAGCTGGCGGCGTCGATCGTCGATGCCGCCGGGCCGGGGGTGACGCTCGCGCCGCCGACCGGCATCGCCGAGCTCGCGGCGCTCCTCGCCGGCTGCGCCGCGGTGGTCGGCGGCGACACCGGGCCGGTCCACCTCGCCGCCGCGGTCGGCGCGCCGGTGGTGGCGATCTTCCTCGCCAGCGACCCGGCGCGCAACGCGCCGCGCGGA
>DATIYW010000224.1:0-9989 GCA_035517415.1 Thermoanaerobaculaceae bacterium | reverse complement strand
GGTGGAGGCGCAGCGATGGGGAGGACTCGACCTGATCCTCGAGAGCACCGCTTCGGTGCGAGCACGGCTGTCGGTCAATGATCCGTCGTCGGCATTCGCGGCGGCATGCGCGTTGCCGGCGGCGTCACGCGTGCTGTTCGTAGGCGAGCCGAGGGGATTCGGATTTCCCCGGGATTTCGCGGCACCGTCGCAGCACGACGTCTCGCCGCTGCGGGAACTCCTGGAGCGCAACCTGTCTCCGGAAGATGCGGCGAAAGAGCTGAGCAGACGAGGGTTCACGCACCTGCTGATCAACTGGGGAGAGCTGGGCCGACTCGATCACGGCTACCCGGTGGCTCCGTGGCGAGACGCGGACGGTCTCGCGCGCTGGCGCAGGTTCCTTTACTGGCTCGGCCCGCCGACCATCGCGTCCGGACCCGTGGAGGTGTTCGACCTTGGTGGCCGGGGAGCGTCGCGCCGGCCATGACCGTGGTCGCCCGCGGGGCGGACGGAGTCAACGACATGGGTTGGTCAGGGCGGGGAGTGAAGGCGCGGTTTGACAGGCCCGCGCGGCTGTGGTACAAACCTCGTTCCCTGGGTGTTTTGGGTGGGGGTCAGGTCATGTACGCGATCGTGGAGTCCGGAGGCAAGCAGCACCGCGTCGAGGTCGGGCAGCGGATCGCCGTCGAGCGTGCCTGGCCCGGCGTCGAGCCGGGTGGCGCCGTCACCTTCGAGCGGGTGCTGATGGTGAGGGACGATGACCGTGTCAAGGTGGGCAAGCCGACGCTCGCCGGCGCCACCGTCAAGGGCACGCTGCTGCGCCAGTTGCGCGGCGAGAAGGTCATCATCTTCAAGAAGAAGAAGCGGAAGGGCTACCGCCGCACGCGGGGCCACCGCCAGGACCTCCTCGAGGTCCGCATCGACGCCATCGAGGCGTGAGGAGGCGGGATGGCGCACAAGAAAGGTCAGGGATCGAGCCGCAACGGGCGTGACTCCAACGCCCAGCGCCTCGGCGTCAAGCGCGGCGACGGCCAACTTGTCCACGCCGGGACGATCATCATCCGGCAGCGCGGCACCCCGTGGAAGGCCGGCAGCGGCGTCGGGCGAGCCGGCGACGACACCCTGTTCGCGATGGTCGACGGGCGGATTCGTTTCCGCGACCGCGGCCGCCTCGGCCGCTTCGTCCAGATTGAGCCGGCCAGCTGACCTGCCCTCGCGGCACACCTGATGTTCCTCGACGAGGTCCATCTCTTCGTCAAGGCGGGTGACGGCGGTCGCGGCTGCGTGAGCTTCAGGCGGGAGAAGTTCGTCCCTCGCGGCGGACCCAACGGCGGCGACGGCGGCGACGGCGGCAGCGTGATCGTGCGCGCCTCGGCCCACTTCGCCACCCTCGCCCACCTGTACAACCGGCACCACGTCAAGGCGGGGCGCGCCGAGCACGGGCGCGGCTCCAACCAGAGCGGCGCCGCCGGCGAGGACGCCCTGGTCGAGGTCCCGCTCGGCACCACGGTCCGCGACTTCGACAGCGGCGACCTGCTCGCCGACCTGGTCGCGGACGGCCAGCAGGCGATCGTGGCGCACGGCGGGCGCGGCGGCCGCGGCAACCAGCACTTCGCCACGCCCACCCGCCAGGCGCCGCGCTTCGCCGAGCCCGGCACGCCGGGCGAGGAGCGCCACGTCCGCCTCGAGCTCAAGCTCCTCGCCGACGTCGGCATCGTCGGCCTGCCGAACGCGGGGAAGTCGACGCTGCTGGCGCGCATCTCCGCCGCCCGGCCGAAGATCGCCGACTACCCGTTCACGACCCTGACGCCCAACCTCGGCGTCGTGACGCGCGACGGCGGGGCGCGATCGCTCGTGTTCGCCGACATCCCGGGTTTGATCGAGGGCGCGCACGCCGGCGCCGGATTGGGCCACCGTTTCCTCCGCCACATCGAGCGCTGCCGGGTGCTGCTGCACCTCGTCGACCTCGCCTCCGAGGAGCCGGTGCGGCGGCAGGTGGAGGTGCTGCGCGGCGAGCTCGGCCAGTACGACCCCTCGCTGCTGGCGCGCAGGGCGCTGCTGGTGGGGACGAAGCTCGACGCGATCCGCGACCCCGACCGGCGCGGCGAGCTGGCCGAGGTGGCGGGGGAGCTCGGGGCGGGCTGGGTTGCGATTTCGGCGGTGAGCGGCGAGGGAATCGACGCTATGCTTGAAGCCGTGTTCCGCTTGGCGGAAGGCAGGTGAGGCGGCTCGGCTTCTTCGGCGGCACGTTCGACCCGGTGCACCTCGGGCACCTGGTGCCGGCGGTGCGCGCGTTCGAGACGTTCCGCTTCGACGCCCTGGTCTTCATCCCGGCGGCGCAGCCGCCGCACAAGCAGGGTGAGCCATTGACCGCGTTCGCGCACCGCTTCGCCATGCTCGCGCTCGCGACCCAGGCGTACGACCGCTTCCTGGTCTCGGCGATGGAGCTGGAGCGCCCCGGCCCGACCTACACCGTCGACACCGTGCGCTCCCTCCACGAGCGCTTCCCGGCCGACCAGCTCTACTTCCTGATGGGCAGCGACTCGTTCTCGCAGATCGGCAGCTGGCACCGCTGGCAGGAGCTGGCGGGCCTCGCGCACCTGGTTGTCCTCCACCGCGACACCGCGTGGGGAGGGGAGCTCGCCGAGCGCGTGCCCGCCGAGCTGCGCGCCCGGTTGCGGGTGGTCGAGCCGTTCACCCCGGTCGCCGACGCAGAGGGCGCGAGCCGGCACGTCTACCTCCTCGACCACGAGCCGTTCCCGGTCTCGGCGACGCACCTGCGCGAGCGCCTGCGGCGCGGCCAGACCATTCGCGAGCTGGTGCCGCCGGAGGTCCACCGCTACATCGTCAAGCACCGCCTCTACCACCAGGGGGGCCGTCCCGACGATGGGTTCTGAGCTGCTGGCCGCGGTCCGCGCCGCGGTGGGGGCGCTGGAGGCGAAGAAGGCGTATCACCTCGTCGCCCTCGACGTCTCGGCCCGCACCTCGATTGCCGACGCGTTCGTGATCTGCTCCGTCGGCTCGGAGCGCCAGGCGCAGGCGGTCGCCGACGAGGTCGACCGCGCCCTCCTCGCCCTCGGCCAGCGCGCCCTCTCGGTCGAGGGCTACGCGAACAGCGGCTGGATCCTGATGGACTACGGCGATTTCATCGTGCACGTCTTCCTCGAGGAGCGGCGCGAGTACTTCGCGCTCGAGCGCCTGTGGGGCGACGCGCCGGAGATCACCGCGCAGGTGCGGGCGGGCGGCGCTTGACCGCGCTGTTCGCCTCCCGCCACCGCGCCGTCGCCGACCTCGCCCGGACCCTCGCCCGCCTTGCCGCCACCGACCTGCCGCTGCTGATCGAGGGCGAGACCGGCGCGGGCAAGAGCTTCGTCGCCGCCCGGGTGCATCGGCGCGGTCGCCCCGGGCGCCCGCTCGTCGTCGTCGACTGCGCCGCGATCCCCGCGTCGCTGCTCGCCTCGGAGCTGTTCGGCCACCGCGCCGGCGCGTTCACCGACGCCACCCGGCCGCGCCAGGGCTGGCTCGCGCGCGCCGGCGACGGGACGCTGGTCCTCGACCGCGTCGACGCGCTGCCGACGGAGGCGCAGGCGGTGCTGCTGCGGGCGCTCGAAGAGCGGCGCTTCTTCCCGGTCGGGACGATCACCCCGCACCCGTTCCCCGCGCGCGTCGTGGCGCTCGCCGACGCCGGGGTGGAGGACGCGGTGCACGCGGGCCGTCTCCGCGCCGACCTTTACCACCGGCTCGCGGGGTTCCACGCCGCCTTGCCGCCGCTGCGGGAGCGGAGCGACGACGTCCTGCCGTTCGCCCGCGCCGTGCTGCGCCGGCGCGCGCGCTCCGCGGGGCGGCCTCTCGCGATCGGACCGGACGCGGCGCGACTCCTCGCCGCCTACCCCTGGCCGGGCAACTTCCGCGAGCTCGAGGCGGCGCTCGTGCGCGCCGCACTGAGCGTGAAGGGGGAGCGGATCGGCGCGCCCGATCTCGGCCTCCCGGCCGGGAGCTGGCCGGCGATCGCCGCGCAGGCCGGCGCTGCGGCGCGACCGCTCGCCGAGGTCGAGCGGCTCTACGCCCTCTGGGTGCTCGGTCGCGAAGGCGGCAACGTCTCGCGCGCCGCGCGCGTCCTCGGCGTGTCGCGCCGGACGCTGATCCGCTGGCGGCGCGAGGCATGACCGAGGTCCTGCTGCTCTGGGTCGGGCGGCGGGCGGCGGGGCCGGTGGAGGAGCTGGCCGCCGACTACCGGCAGCGTCTGGCGCGTCACGTCAAGCTCGAGGAGGTGCGGGTGCGGCCGGCGGCGGGGCGCGCGGGCGACCCCCGGCGTGCCCTCGCCGAGGAGGCGGCGGCGCTGCGCCGGCACCTCGCCCCGGGCGACCGGGTCGTCGCCCTCGACGAGCGGGGGAGCGAGAAGACCACCGAGGCGCTGGCGCGCTGGCTCGCGGCCCGGGCGAACCGCGGTCGCACCGTCCTCGTGATCGGCTCCGATCTCGGTCTGGACGCGGAATTCGCACGGCAGGCCGACGAGTTGTTGGCTCTGTCGCGCCTGACACTGCCGCATCAGCTGGCGCGGCTGTTGCTTCTCGAGCAGCTCTATCGGTGCTGCGATTGGCTCGCGGGCGGCGCGTACCATCGGGGGAGCGCGGGGCGGTGATCGGCTATAATCCTGCGCTGAGGAGGGGCAGTTGAGTCATACGGTTGACCTTGGCGGCATGAGAAAGCAACTCAACGCGAAGCGGCGGGAGGTGCTCGAGGGCGTCTCCCGGGCTCGCGAGATGGGCTCGGTCGAGACGGAGTCCGGTGCGCCCGACATCGCCGACCGGGCGACCAGCGCCTTCCAGCGGGAGTTCTCCTTCGCCCTCTCCGAGAACGAGGGCAAGCTGTTGCGCATGATCGACGACGCCCTTGCGCGGATCGAGAACGGGCGCTTCGGCCTCTGCGTCCACTGCGAACAACCGATCGAGAAGCCGCGCCTGCAGGCCATCCCATGGGCACGCCACTGCATCGCCTGCCAAGAGCTGCAGGATCGCGGCGAGATCTGACCCCGGGCTCCACGCATCCGAGACGGCAACGAGCGAACGCCCGCCGCGCCGCCAGGCGCGCGCGGACGGGGCTTGCCCGCCGACGGCCGACCGTCGACGCCCCGATCTGCCGCCAGCCGGGCGGTCGGCGAGCGGCCGCGAACCGGCGGGCGACGGCGTGGGATCCGACGCCGGCCAGGACCGGGCCGCGATGAAGCTCCCGCCGCTGCTGCTGCTCGCCTCCCCCGACGACTACCTGCTCGAGCTCGAGCGCGCGGAGGTCGGCGAGGCGTGGAAGAGCGACAACCAGGGCGGCGAGGTGAAGCTCCTCGACGCGGCCCCGCCCGCGCACCGGCTCGTCGAGGAGATCGCGAACCCGTCGCTGTTCGCCCCGGAACGGCTGCTGGTGCTCAAGGACGCCTCCGGCTACTTCCCCAAGCGCGACAAGCCGGAGGCGCAGGTTGAGGGTGCGGCGTTGGCGAGGGCCCTCGCCGCGCTGCCGCTGACCGGCGTCACGGTGGTCCTCGGCCTGGTCGTCGGCGAGGAGCCCGAGGGCGAGCTTGCCGCCGCCGTCGCCAAGCGCGGCGAGGTGCGGTTCCTGCCGCTGCCGCCGGCGCCCAAGCCGTGGGAGGAAGGGCGGGTGACCGCGGGCCAGCGCGCGCTGCTCGAAGCCAAGATCCTCCGCCGTGTCGCGCCGGAGCTGGTCGGCAACGCCGAGGTCGTCGACGCCCTCTGCGAGGCGTACGGCTTCCGTCCCCGCGAGCTGGCGCAGGCGGCGGAGCGTCTCGCGCTCTCGGAGCGGGCGGATGCCGAGTCGGTGCGTGAGCAGGCCGGCGCGGGCGAGTGCTCGCCGCGGCAGATCGAGGACGCGCTGATCAAGCGCGACCGGGCCGCACTCGCGCGCCTGTTCGGCACCCTCGACGCCGGCGGCACGCTGACCGGCTGGCGGGGCGACGCGATCGACCTCGACAAGGAGGCGGGGTTCCTCGGCAGGTTCCTGGGCGGACTGCTGCGGCAGGCGCTCGAGGTGCGCGCCCAGGCGCAGCGCGCCGGCCTCGCCCGCGAGCTCGACCCGCGGCGCTGCGCGGCCGACTGGTGGTACACCAAGACGTTCCGTCCCAAGCTCCACAAGCCGCTCGCTGCGGCGATCGAGTCGGCGCCGGACTCGGCGCTGGCGGGACGCTCGGCGTGGCAGCTCCACCGCATGTTTCGGCTCGCCGCCGCCTACGACGAGGGCGAGCTGCTCGCCGCGCTCGCGCGGCTCGACGCGAGCGGCGCCGAACGAGCGCGCCGCGCCCTCGCGCGGGCGACGTTCGGCGCGCTCCTGCTCGCGCTGGTCACGCCGCGGGCGGCCTGAGACGGCCGTCGGCCCCCGCGCCACGGCACGTCCTTCCGCCTAGTCCTCGGAGCGATCCACCTGGAGCAGCGCGTAGAGCTCGCGGCGCGGGATGCCGAGCCGCCGCGCCGCCTCCCGCCGCGCCTCGGCGAGGGGCAGGCCGGAGGCGAGGGCGCGGTCGAGCGCGGCGCGGGCGGCACCCGGAGTGGCGGCAGGCGTCGCGGCGACCGGCGGCGGGCCGACCACCAGCGTGAACTCCCCGCGCGGGGCGACGCCGGCGAGGCGGGAGCGGACCTCTCCGAGCGTGCCCCACTCGCAGCGCTCGTGGAGCTTGCTCAGCTCGGCGAGGAGGGCGGACTCCCGCTCGCCGCCGAGCACGTCGGCGCACGCCGCCAGCTCCTCCTCCAGCCGGTGCGGGGAGAGGAACAGCACGAGCGTGTGGGGGAGTCCGGCGAGCGCCTGCAGAGCAGCGGCGCGCGCGCCTCCCCTGGCAGGGAGGAAGCCGGCGAAGGTGAACGGGATCGGGGGCAGGCCGGCGACCGCGAGGGCGGCCGGCACCGCGCTCGGGCCGGGCACGGCGAGCACCCCAATGCCGCGCTCGCGGCAGGCGCGGACGAGGCGGTACCCCGGGTCCGCGAGCAGCGGCGTGCCGGCGTCGGAGACGAGCGCGAGCTGGGCCCCGGCGGCGAGCGCGGCGAGCAACCGCGGCACCTCGCGCGCCTCGTTGTGCTCGTGCAGCGGCCGGGCCGGCGTCTTGATCGCGAAGTGGTTGAGGAGCTTGCGGATCCGGCGCGTGTCCTCGGCCAGCACCGCAGCCACGCCGGCGAGCACCTCGCGGGCGCGCGGCGAGAGGTCGCCGAGGTTGCCGATCGGTGTGGCGACGACGAACAGGCAGCCGCGTCCCGGGGCGGGCGCCGCGCCGGTCGTGTCGCTGGCCCCCTCCGGCGCGGCTCCGGCCGGCGGGGGTGAGTGGTCCGGACCCCGGACCCCGGACCCCGGACCCCGGCTTCTCATCGCTCCGGGTTGCGCGGCAGGATGCGGTCGATGTTGATGCAGCTCGCAGAGGTGCGGGCGACGACGATCGGCCGCCACTTGAACCGGTTGCGGCGGTAGGCGGCGAGCGCGCCGTCGACCAGCGCCGCGGGGAAGCCCGCCGCCAGCAGCTCGGCCCGCCCCATCCCGCGCTCGTGGTGGCAGAACAGCACCGGGTCGACCGTCGGGTAGTCGAAGCCGAGCTCGCCGGCGTCGGTCTGGCCGGGCCAGAGGTCGGCGGACGGGGGCTTGGCGACGACCGCGGCGGGGAGGCCGAGGTGGCGGCCGAGGGCGAACACGTGCGTCTTCCACACGTCGCCGAGCGGCTGCACCGAGGCGGCCGCATCGCCGAACAGCGTCGAGTAGCCGAGCAGGATCTCCGACTTGTTGCTCGTCCCCAGCACCAGCGCCGGGACCGGCCGCGCGTGGTCGTAGAGCGCCACCATGCGCAGCCGCGCGAGCAGGTTGCCGAAGCGGAGGCGGTCGTCGCGGCAACCCAGCACCCCGGCCAGCGCCTCCGCCGGCGCGCCGATCTCCACCACCTCGAGCGCGATGCCGAGCGCGGCGGCGACGCTGCGTGCGTCGCGCAGGCTCTCCGGGTTGCTGGTCGAGCTCGGCAGCGCGACCGCGGTGACGCGCTCGCGGCCGACCGCGGCGGTGGCGAGCGCAGCGGAGACCGCGGAGTCGATCCCGCCGGAGAGGCCGACGACGTACCCCGTCATCCCGGAGGCGCGCAGCTCCTCGGCGAGGAAGCGCTCGAGGGCGGTGGCGAGCAGGCCGGGCTCGACCGGCGGGAGCTCAATCACGCTCGTGGTCCAGGGCGCTGCGCCAGAGGTCGAAGCGCTCGGCGTAGGGGATCGGGATGAGAGTGCGGGCGCGGGCGGCGGCGGCGTGCGACAGCGTCGCGACGACGAGCGCCTCCTCGAGCGCGGGGGCGGGCGGCGCCAAGCTCCCGCCGCGGGCGTCGACCGCCCACGAGCAGCCGCCGAACAGCACGCCCTCCTCCCAGCCGCAGCGGTTGGCGAAGAACACCGGCCGCACGGTGGTGACGGCGGTGGCGCCGACGATCCAGTGCCAGCGCCGCGAGCCGGCCGGCTCCGCGCCGTCGTCGAGCTCGGTTGGCCCGCCGGCGACGACGAGGAACGCATCGACGCCGTCCTGCGCTAGGATCGCCGCGCACGACAGGTGCCAGGAGTCCTCGCAGATCAGCACGCCGAAGCGACCGAGCGAGCACTCCAGCGGCGCCAGCCGCGGCCCGGGCACGAAGTAGCGCCCCTCGTCGAACATGCCGTAGGTCGGGAGGTAGAGCTTGCGGTGCACGCCGCGCACCTCGCCGGCCTCGAGCAGCAGCGCGGCGTTGGAGATGCCGCCGTCGGGCTCGCGCAGCGGCAACCCGACGAGGAGGGCGGTCTCGCGGCTGGCGTCGAGCAGCGGCGCGAGGCGCGGGTCGTCGAGGCCGAACGCCAGCTCGAGCACGCCGTGGGCGAGCAGGTAGCCGGTGAGCGAGAGTTCGGGGAAGACGACGAGCCGCGCGCCGGCGCGGCGGGCCTGCGACGCCATCTCGAGGTGTCGATCGAGGTTGTGTCGCAGTTGACCGGGACAGGTGGCGATCTGCGCCAGCGCCACCACCAGCTCGCCGCGAGGCGAGGCCGCGTTGGGCACCGTAACCTCCATGGGCAGGGTAACATGATCGGGTGCTGACGCTGCTCCTGCCGCTCGCCCTGGCCGCCGGCGTCGAGGTCGAGCGGGTGCTCGCGGTGGTCAACGGAGTGCCGGTGCTGGCCTCCGACGTCGACCTCGCCGAGGCCGGCCAGCTCGTGCCGCGCCAGCCCGGGGAGGGCCAGACCGCCTACCGGCGGGCGGTGGTCGCGGCGCTGGTCGAGCTCGAGCTGCGCTGGCAGGACCTCGACGCCGCCGCGCTCTCCTCCCGCGTCACGGTCGATCTCGACGCCGCCTGGGCGGCCACCACCCGCCGCGCCGGCGGCGCCGCCGAGCTCGCGGCGCGGCTGGCGGCGATCGGACTGCCCGAGTCCGCCCTGCGCGCGCTGGTGCGGCGCGCGGCCGTGGTCGAGGCCTACGTCGCGGCGCGCTTCGCGCCGTTCGTCAAGCCGACCAACGCCGAGGTCGAGAAGGCATGGCAGGAGGAGCTCGCACCCCAACTGCGGGCGGCCGGCAAGCCGGTGCCGGAGCTGACCGCCGTCCGCGAGCAGGTGGAGGCGCTGCTGCGCGAGCGCAAGCTCACCGCCGAGGTCGAGGGCTGGACCGCCGACCTCGCCAAGCGCGCCGAGATCGTGCGCTACGTGCCGACGCCGGCGCCGCCGACCGAGACGCCGGCGGTCGTCCCCGCCGGATAGGCGCTCAGTCGCCGGCGCCCGGAGTCGCGCCATCCCAGGGGCGCGCCAGCTCCGCGCCCTCGCGCACCGCGAGCACGTACGCCGACGTCTCGTGGTAGGGGACCGCGGCGGCGAACAGCGCCTCGCTCGGCGCCGGGCCGAGCGAGCCCAGCCACGCCCCGACCACCGCCTCCCCCGCGTTGTAGGCGGCGGCCACCTGCCCGAGGCGCGCGCCGAAGGTGATCCGCAGGCGCTCGACCTCGCGCGCGGCGAGGGCGAGGGAGCAGCTCTCGTCGCGCA
>DATIYW010000223.1:0-6076 GCA_035517415.1 Thermoanaerobaculaceae bacterium | reverse complement strand
GGCGGACCGCTCGTGCAGCAGCGAGAGCTCGAGCAGCTCCTGGTACAGCGTCGCGACACTCGCCGGAAGCCGGTCGATCTGCATGGGAGGATTATACGCTGAGTCCGTCTGGTGAGCGTATAACGACCGATCCGGCCTCGGCCTCCCGCCGCCAGCTCGACGGGAGCGAGGCCGGCGGATGCGGAGGAAGCCGGTTCCTCCTCGCCGGGCTCGGCGGAACGACCGAGCCTGCGGCCGCGAGGCCCGGGCTCCCCGGAGCTCCCGGCTACGGCGTCACGATGTTGAAGTTCGGCGTGAACGTGTCGAGCAGGCCCATGAGCGTCAGGAGCTTGGTCGCGTCGCCCTGGAGCGTGACGCGGCCGGCGGCGATCTCCGCCTGGAACGTGGTCTGGCCCGCCATGATCGCGTCGAGCGTGGGACGGGCGAGGGTGAGCGCGACGTCCGCCGCCGGGTTGAGCCACCCCGACCGGTAGGTGAGCGCCGAGTTCTGCAGGTTGAGCGCGTAGGTCTCCTGGTGCGCCGGGGAGGTGTAGGTGATCGTCCAGTTGACGACGATCCGCTTCCCGGCGGCCCGGTCGCCGTTGAGCCGGACGCCCATGTAGTCGAAGAACAGCGGCATGCTCATCGCCTTGAGGCTGTCGGCGTTCGCGCTGCCGACGGTCGGCGAGGGCAGGATGCCGTAGCGCAGCTCGTACGCCCCGGCGAGGTACTCGTTGCGCCAGGTGCCGGCCTCGGCCTGGTAGGCGAGCTGGTCGAGGGCGTCGGCCTCGAGGTAGCGCGCCCGGATGTTGCCGGGATCGGCGAACACGACCTTGCTCATGACCTCGGCGACCCAGCGGTACTCCCCCTTCTGGTAGTCCTCGCAGGCCCTCGCGATGGCGGCGTCGGCCCCGCCCATGTACTCCACCGCCTTGACCGCCTCCTGCTCCGGCGGCAGGGCGTTGAGCGTGGCCGGGTTGCCGTCGTACCAGCCGATGTACTTCTGGTAGATGGCCTTCACGTCGTGGCTCACGGTGCCGTAGTAGCCGTGGGTGTACCAGTGCTTGTCGAGGCTGGCCGGGAGCTTGAGCATCTCGGCGATCTCGATGCCGGTGTAGCCCTGGTTGGCCAGGCGCAGGGTCTGGTCGTGGAGGTACTCGTAGAGGTCGCGCTGGTCCTCGAGGAAGGGGATGATCCGGTCGTTCCCCCAGTGCGGCCAATTGTGCTGGGCGAGGAGCACGTCCGTCCGGTCGCCGTACACCTCGATCAGCCTGGAGAGGCTCTGCGCCCAGAGCTTGGCGTCGCGGACCTGGGCCCCGCGCAGGGTCAGGATGTTGTGCAGCAGCGGGCACGCGATCTCCGCGGCGTCGAGCGCCTTCTGCTGCGGGAAGTAGAGCGTCATCTCGGCCGGCGCCTCGGTGCCGGAGACGAGCTGGAACTCGATCGCGACCCCGTCGAGGGTCCGCGTCTCGCCGTTTGAGGTGATGGTGTCCCCGTCGGTCGGCGCGATCAGCGAGTGCGTCCCCACCGGGTTGGCCTTGCCGAGGCCGCAGTCGACGTGGCCCTCCTTCCCCGCGGGCAGGCCCATGCCGTAGAAGTAGGCGGCGCGGCGGCTCATGGCGTTCCCCGCCATCACGTTCTCGCTCACGGCGGCCTCCAGGAAGCCGTCGGGCGCGAGCACCCGCACGCCGTTGGCCACGTCGGCGTCCGAGATGACGCCGCGCACGCCGCCGAAGTGGTCGATGTGGCTGTGCGTGTAGATCACGGCGACCACCGGGCGGTTGCCGCGGCACTGGCGGTAGAGCGCGAGCGCGGCCTGCGCCGTCTCCACCGTGGAGAGCGGGTCGACGATGATGATCCCGGTGGCGCCCTCGACGATCGTCATGTTGGAAAGGTCGAAGCTGCGCACCTGGTAGATGCCGTCGGTGACCATGAACAGCCCGTTGTTGAGGTTCAGCTGCGCCTGCCTCCACAGGCTGGGGTTGACGCTGGGCGGAGCCGGAGAGTCGGTGATGAAGCCGTAGTCGGCAAGGCAGTAGACCTTGGCGCCGTCGTCGGTCGTGATCGTCAGGTCGGGCACCGTCGCGACGAAGCCGCGCCGCGCGTCCTCGAAGTCCTGGGCGTCGGCGAACGGCAGGGTCGCCTGCAGCTCCTGGTTGAGCTGGACCGTGATCGGCGATGGGCCGAACGGCTCGAGGACGCGCCGCGGCGGCGACGCGGCCTGGGCCGCGAAGGACGCCGCCAGGAGCACCGCTGCCGCAGGTAGTGAGGCCAAGCTGAGATTGGGATGCGGAAAGCGCGTGGGCACCAGCATGGAACCTCCTCCGGGCCGACCAGTGGCTTCCGTTCTCAAATTCTAGCACCGGAACCCCGCCGGGTTGACCTGCCGGATGCACCGTCCGGAATTCGTCAAGGGCGCGACCGACGCCGCTCGATTCGCAGGACGGATTCGGGCGGTCTTGCGCAGGCGCGCCCCGCCCTTCCAGGCTGCAGGTTTCGCCGCCTGAGGCACGCCGGAGGAGCCTCGGATGGGTCGCTCGTGCTACTGAACGACCTGGCGAGAATTCACACCTAGGCTCCAGCCGTGATCTCGACCGGTGCGAGGGCGGCGAAGTCCGTCCGGCCGAGGCCCATTCCGGCGGCGAGCCGCAGGCTCTCCGGCAGCGGCGCCATGCCGAGCAGGCTGCAGGCGAACGCGTCGAGCGCGACCGGGTCGAACCCCGCGGCGACCGTGCGCACCGGCTTGACGTCGGCGAGGCTGCCGCCCTGCGGGCCGTGCTGCATGAGCACGCGCGATGCGTCGAGGA
This sequence comes from Thermoanaerobaculaceae bacterium, assembly GCA_035517415.1. GTDB lineage: Bacteria > Acidobacteriota > Thermoanaerobaculia > Thermoanaerobaculales > Thermoanaerobaculaceae > DATIYW01. Next base: position 3,290 of record DATIYW010000223.1, on the reverse strand, counting down.
CGGTGAGCGTCGGCCGCATCAGCGCCGCCAGCTCGGCGATCGAGCGCTGCAGGTCGGTGTGGAACATCACGCGCAGCTTGCCGGTGATGCCGATCCAGTTCTTCAGACCGCCGGAGAGGCCGGTGCTGGCGTGGCTCTTCGCGGTCGGGACGTTGATCACCTTGGTGGCGATGACGAACGGCTCGAGGACGTCCCAGGTGCCGAGCCGCTTCGAGATCTCGACCGTGCGGTAGCGGCTGGCCTCCGGGAATGCCACCTCCGCGCCCGCCGCGGTGGCCGCGGCGAGGATGCCGCTGCGCTCGAGCGCCGCCCGCGGCGTCGAGATCGGGCAGTCGCAGACGATCACGCGCCGGCACCCCGCCTCGCGGCACAGCCGCACGACCTCCGCCACCACCCCCGGGTGGGTGTTCGCGCCCTGCTCGGGGGTGCGGTCCCAGCCGATGTTGGGCTTGACCACGACGACGTCCGCCGAAGAAACGAGGCGCGACATGCCGCCGAGGCGCTCGACTGCCGTGCGCACGTTGCGCGCCGGATCGGCGCCGCGGGCGATCACCATGCGCGGGAGCGCCGCCGGCAGGGCGACGCGGTGGTCGGGGATCGCGGCGTCGGAGCGCCGGGCGAAGCGCTTGAGGTAGTCCTGGAGGATGAAGCCGCCCGCGCCGAGCGCCCCCGCGCCGACGACGCCGGCCGCGCCCACGAGCACGCGCCGGCGGGTGACGAGCCCGCGACGGACCGCCCTCCCGGCTTCGCCTTGATCGGGTTTCGGCTCATGGTGCGCCATCGGCGTGCCTCCCGGTCTCAAGATGGTGCCGATCGATTGTACGGCCCGCGCGCCCCGCGGTTCGAGCGCGGTGGGCTCCGCGACGCGAGCCTGGAGCGAGCTCGCCCCGGGGTCCTCGGCGTGGAGAACCCTGGGCTCCGGCAGCGCGTAGGTACCATCGGCAAGGCTATGCTCGGCGCCGCTTCCGCCATGGCGACGCCGGCATGCGGGGAGAGCCCCCGGTCGAGCGATCAAGGCGCGGGGCGGTTTGCAGGCCTCTGCTCGCCGCGCCCGTTGCCGGACGCGATGGCGGCGTCTCGTCGGCTTGCATCTCGGCGTGAGCGCCGGGGTCCGAGGAAGGAGCTGCTGGAGCATGGCGTTCTCGCTGTGGTTCGCATCGCTCGCCGCCGTGACGTTCCTGCTGGCCAAGCCCTTCGACAGGCGCATCGCCGCGACGTTCGCCCTGCTGTGCGCCGCCTACCTTGGGGCGGACGATCTCGTCACGGGCCTTCCATCGCTGGCCAGGGGTCTCGACGTGCTCGGCGGCCACTGGAACTGGAGCGGGAAGGTCCTGAGCCTCGCCCTCTCGGCCATCGTCATCGCGGCCTTGAGGCTGTCTCCCGCCGCCGTCGGATTGACGTTCAGGCAGCGTCACGTGAAGGCCGGTCTGATCGCGCTCGTGGCCTTCATCGCGTGGGGCGCCGGCCTGGGCCTCCTCTTCAGGCCGGGCGTGCCCACCGCGGAGACGCTGGCCTTCCAGGCGACGATGCCCGGCCTCGCGGAGGAGCTCGTCTACCGCGGCATCGCTCCGGCGCTCCTCCTCGGGTTGATGCGGAAGAAGGCGCCGGTCGAAGGGACGCCTTGGGCGGTGATCCTCGCTACGTCGGTGGCCTTCGGCGCCTGGCACGGCCTCAACCTCTCGCACGGAAGGCTCGGCTTCGACGTGATGTCGGCGCTGTTTCCGTTCCTGGGCAGCATTCCCGGCGGCTGGCTGCGATTCGAGACCCGGAGCCTCGTGTTTCCCGTCCTCGCCCACGGCCTCGCAAATCTCGCGTTCCAGATCGCCGGCGGCCTCGTCGCTTGAGGCGCGAGCGGCCTCCTCGCGACGACAGGGTTCCCATCGGTCCGGCCCTGCGGCAACACCCCGGCGCCCGGCGGTCCCGGCGTACGGGCGGCCCTCGCGGTCGCCACTGCGGAGCTCGCGGGTGCCGCCTGCCGACCTACAATGCGCCCGAACGAAGGAGCCACCATGACGAACGCGAGAAGGGCCAACCTGCTGCTGGCAGCCGGGATCGTCGCGTGCCTCGCGCTCGCGGCGGCCGCGGGCGCGGAGGACGTGGCGATCGTCGGCGCGACGCTGATCGACGGCAACGGCGGGCCGCCGGTGCCGAGCGCGGTGATCGTGATCCACGACGGTCGGATCGCCGCGATTGGCGCGCACGGCGAGGTGCTGGTCCCCGCTGGCGCCAGGGTCGTCGACGCGAAGGGGGCCTTCGTGGTGCCGGGGCTGATCGACACCAACGTCCACCTCTCGCTCTACGGCGGGATGCGCGACCGCTACGAGACGCTCGCCAAGTACTGGCCGCGCGAGAGCGAGATCGTGCTCGAGGCGGCGCAGATCGACCTCGCCCACGGCGTGACGACGGTGCGCGACAGCTACGGCTTCCTCGTCCCGCTGACGCAGGTGCGCGACGCGATCGCCGCCGGCAAGGCGACCGGCGCGCGCATCCTCGCCGCCGGCAACATCGTCGGCTGGGGCGGGCCGTACTCGGTTTCGTTCTCGCTCAACCCGCAGCGCGACGTGACCCGCTTCCAGGCGGAGGTGGACGACGCGATGGCGCAGGGCGCGGGCGAGACGCTCGCCGACATGACGCCGGAGGAGCTGCGCGGCGCGATCGACGCCTACCTCGACAAGGGGCCCGACTTCCTCAAGTACGGCGGCACCTCGCACTTTGACGAGCCGACGTACATCGGCTTCTCGCCCGCGGCGCAGCGGGTGATGGTGGAGGAGACGCACAAGCGCGGCCGCGCGGTGGACACCCACTCGACGACGATCGAGGGGCTGCGTCTGTCGATCCTGGCCGGGATCGACGTCATCCAGCACCCCGAGGTGCTCTCGCCGCGCGAGATGCCGGACGACCTCGCGAAGCTGATTGCGGAGCGCAAGGTGGTGTGCTCGATGCTCGTCAGCACGATGACCGGCGACGCATGGCAGAAGCACCTCAAGGACAGGGCCGAGGCGGAGAAGAAGCTCGCCGACGCGACGAAGAAGCAGCCTCCACCGCAGACCCTCTACGCCGAGCGCAAGCGCGCCCAGGACCTCGGCACCGACGTCGAGACGCGCCGCGCCAACGCGGTCAAGCTGATCAAAGCGGGGTGCATCGTCACGGTCGGCACCGACAGCTACTGGGCGGCGGCGCCGGAGTTCCAGATCGACCCGAAGCCGGCGTGGCAGAGCCACGGCACCGGCACGGTGATGGCGATCGAGGGCCTGGTCGAGCTCGGCATGACGCCCGCGCAGGCGATCACC
>DATIYW010000222.1:0-11455 GCA_035517415.1 Thermoanaerobaculaceae bacterium | reverse complement strand
CAACCGGTGCGAATACGCGGTGAACCGGTTCTCGACGACGGCGCGGGTGTAGACGGCCGCCTTGTCCATCTGCACGCTCGAGGCCCGCGCCACGGTCGCCGGGTTCGACAGCAACATGACCGTGAGCGCCGCCAGGAGGTAGGCGGCGGCGGTGGCGAGGCGAAGGTCGAAGCGCCGCGCGGGGCGCCGCGCCTGGATCCGCAGCCGGGGATGGATCGCGAGCGCGGCGCGGACGCGCGGGGCCGGCCGGGTCGCCGCGCCGACCTCGCGCAGCGTCGCGAACGCCTCCCAGGTCGCCATACAGGAGGCGCAGGCGTGGAGGTGCTCCATCAGCTCGCCACGACCGGCGTCGTCGAGAGTGTCGTCGAGCGCGGCGGCGAGGAGGTCCTGCGCCCGCTCGCACTCCGGCTTCAGGCGGGGGAGCGCCTTGAGCCGCGCCTTGAGGGTGTCCGGAGCGCGGACCGCGCGAACCAGCCGGCCTCCCTCGCCCAGGCCGCGGGAGCGCTCGACCGCGAGCCGGCAGTCCTGGCACTCCGCGACGTGCGCCGCGAGCTCCGGCGGCAGGTCGGCGTCGCGCGACTCGAGCAGCCAGTCGAGGACCGCATCGCAGCGGCTCATGACTGCGCTCCCGCCGGCGCCACGCGCATGCGCGACGCCATCTGCATCGCGACCATCGCGGCGAGCTCGCGCCGCGCGCGGTTGAGCCTCGACTTGACCGTCCCGAGGGGAAGCTCGAGCTGCTCCGCGAGCTCCTCGTACGACCAGTCGGAGAAGTCGCGCAGCAGGATCAGCTGCGTGAGCTCCTCGGGAAGCCGCTCGAGCGCCGCACGAGCGAGCTCGAGGCGCTGCCTGCGCACCGCGCCGGTGTGGGGGTCGTCCCCGCCCGGCAGCGTCTCGAGGAACTCGGGGTCGACCCAGGTCGCCTTGCGCTGCTCGCGCGAGCGGCGGTAGGCGTCGACGAACAGGTTGCGCGCCACGCGGAACGCCCAGGCGCGGAACGACGAGCCGGCGAGGTAGCGGTGGAGGTTCTGCCAGAGCTTGAGGAAGACCTCCTGGGTGAGGTCCTCGGCCTCGGTCCGGTTGCGGGTGAACGAGACCGCCATGCGGAAGATGTCGTCGGCGGTGCTGTCGACGAGCTCGCCCCAGGCGCGCTCGTCACCCGCCCGGCAGCGCTCCACGATCGCCTCGAGCCGCTCGTCCGTCATCGCCGTGTCCAACGCAAGATCGACCGCGCGGGTTCGCGGCGGCCGCTCCTGCGCCTGGAACGAACGGTAGCAGAATGCGACGAGCCCGGCGAGTGTTACCCGCAACGGCAGTGCCCTTGCCCGTGCCGTGGCACAATGAGAGTGCCCGGTTCGGGTTCGGAGGTCGGGATGGCGAGTCAGGCCGTGGATCTCGAGCAGCAGGTGCAGGCGGCGCTGGAGGAGCTGCGACCGGCGCTGCGCATGGACGGGGGCGACGTCGAGCTGATCGGGGTCACCGACGGGACCGTCGAGGTGCGCCTCCTGGGCGCGTGCGGCGGATGCCCGATGGCGACGATGACGCTGGTGGGGTTCGTCGAGGAGCGCCTCAAGCAGCGAGTGCCCGAGATCCGCCAGGTCGTGAACGTCTGATCCGGGCGGGCATCACCCGCCGCTCGGTTCGCCCGCGGCGAGACCGACGGTCGCCGCGAACGGCCTTCCGCCTTCCGCTCGGCCCCAGTTGGAGAACCGCAGCCAGAGTCGTCGGCGCCGTCGGCGGCGTCGCGTTCGCGAGGCGGGTGCCGCCACCCTGGCCGGCGCCGCCGGCGGGGATCAGGTCGCCGGGCGAAGGCTCGCGAGGGAGATGAAGCGGACCCCGGGATCTGCGTCCGCCGCCCCGGCATCGAGCAGTTCGTGCACGCGGCGGTCCTTCGCGAAGCGGATCACCGCCGCCCGCAGCAGCGCGCCTCGGACCTCGGCGGTCCGCGAGACGCCGGCCTCCTCGCCGTAGTCGCGCCCGAACGCGGCGACGATCCCGTCGATCGCATCACCCGCGTCCACCGCGGCGAGCGCGCGCGCCGCGGAGAGCCGCACGGCGGGAACGTCGTCGTCGACGAGGCGGAGGAGCAGGTGGGTCGCTCCCGGCGGGTGGGCGATCGCGAGCGCGTCCGCGGTCTGCCAGCGCAGCTGCGCGATCGCGGCCTTCCGCGCGTCGGCATTCGCGAGGTAGCGCCCGCGCTCGCCGGAGGCGAAGTTGCTGATCAGCTGCACCGCGTGGCGGACCTGGTCGATCGCGCTGGGCGCCGCCATGCCGCCGGTGAGGACGGTCTGCGCCGCCGCCAGGATGAGCGGCTTGATGGCGCGCCAGATCGAGCGGAACCCGCGCGGGTCGAGCGACCAGTCGGTCTTGTCGACCGCGGCGGTCACCGCCGGCATCTGGCTCGTGTCCCCAAGCTCCAGGAGGCCGACCCGAGCCCACGCCTCGAGCCAGTCGTTGCCGGTGCCCGCCGCGAGCGCCTGCTCGAGGGTCGGCCGCGCCCGGGCGCCGGCCAGCTCGACCAGGCTGCGCACCACCTGCGGGCGGATGTCCGCCTGCTTCGCGTCGCTGGTGCGCCGCCGCCCGATCGTGTCGACCGCCCACTTGAGGCCTGTCTCGTCGCCGACCTCGAAGAGGACAACCGCCGCGCGGAGCTGGGCCTCGAGATCGTGGTCGTCGAGCTCGCCGCGCAACGACCTGATCGCGCCCTCGTCGTGGAACGCCACCGCGAGGCCGCGCCACGCGGCGAGCTTCACCTCGGGGCGCGAGTCCTTTGCCAGCCGGCGCAGCGGCTCCACCGCGCGCGGGTCGCGCGAGCGGCCGAGGCCGAGCGCCGCGCCGCGCGCGAACGGCTCGTTCTCCTTCCCGCCGGAGTAGGCGAGGAGCTTGCCGATCGCCGTCTCGCTCGCGTCATGGGCGAGCTGGCCGCCGCCGACCAGCGCGCCGAGACCCTCGAGCGCGGCCTGGCGCAGCTGCACCGTGCCCATGTCGGGCAGCGGCTTGCCGCGCTTCGGGGGCGGCGCGCCGAGGTTGGCCTGGTTGGTGATCGAGACCGTGTCGGCGTTGTCGACCATCCAGTTCAGCACCAGCCCGGCGCGGCGCGGTCCGAGCTCGAGGATGCCGTCGAGGCAGGCGGCGGGCACCCAGTCGGCCTGCAGCATCTGCAGGCAGTCGACGTAGAAGTTCGCCGCCGCCTGCGCGTCGCCCGCCTGGTTGAGCGCCCGCGCGGCCTCGATGCCGCGGACCCAGGCGTCGACCACCGCCTCCTTCGCCTCGGCCTGCGCCCGGCGGGGGTCGACCCCCTGGGGCTGCGAGTTCATCCCCAGCATGCTCTTCAGGATCGACTTGCTGGCGCTCTGCTGCTGCATCTGCTTCATCTGCTCCTTGGCGCTGTCGCTGTTCATCGCCCCGGCCGCCCCCTGCATCATCACGTGCAGCGGGTTGGCCTGGACCTTGAGCGCGGACTTGAGCTGGTCGAGCGCAGCGGCGCGCTGCTCGGCGTTGAGGTGCCTGCCGCCCTCGTTGAGCAGGAACGAGGCGGGCACCGGATTGCGCGTGTTGGCGAGGGAGCCCTCCGCGAGCAGCTTGTCGAGCGGCCCGTCCGCCGCGGACGCAACCCGCACCGCCCACGCCGACAGGCCCGCCAGCGCCAGCGCCAACATCACGATTCGACGTCTCATCGCCTGGCCCTCCCCCCGAAGCCGGCGGCTCGGCGGCTATCGCATCACTGCTGATTCAGGTTCGGCATCGCCGGCCCGCGCTGCTGCGACTGCATCAGGTCGGTCTCGGTGTAGTCCGCGGGGATGACGAACGTGGAGGCCGGGATGCTCGCCTTCTTGAGGTCCTGGACGACGCTCGTGATCGTCGTCTTCTGGCTGCCGCCGCGGCCGCCGCCGGAGCTGACGATCACCCGCTTGAGCGGGAACCCGGTCATCTTCGACTTCTCCAGCTCCGCCACCTTGCCCAGCTCCTTCATCGCCGGCCCGCCGCTGATCCCCGAGAGCGCCTTCACCGCGACCGCCGGCATCTCGACCGCGGTGGTCGTCCACACGTCCTCGATCGAATCCGACGGCATCGAACGGTCCTTCATCGGCTTGGGCATGTGCATCACGGTCGTGTAGCTGGTGTGCCAGCGATAGTGCGTGGTCGGGAAGCCGAGCATCTCGCCGCCCGGCTCCTCCGCCATCTTCTCCACCTTCGGGTCGGTGATCTCCATGCTGAAGCCCATGTTGGCCATGGCGCTCATGGCCTGGTTCGCTCCCTCACCCATCGCGGCGAGGTCGAACTTGGAGTAGGTGCGCTTGTCGGGGTTGACGAGGAGCATCTCCCCCTTCTCGTTGATCAGCATGTAGGCGCCCTTGGGGATCATTGGGTTGTTGCTGTCCTCCCACTCGACCCTGGCGCGTCCGCCCTCGACCGAGGTCTTGACCACCGCGTTCGCGGCCTCCGCGCCGCGGCCCCCCTCGACCTTGGTGACCTGCGTGAAAACGACCCCCGCCCATGCCTGGCTCGCCGCCGCAGCGGCCACGAGGAACATCTGTACCAGCTTGCGCATCGTGCTTCTCCTTTCGTGCACGGCGTCCGCCGCAAACCGTGCCAGATGCGAAAGAGACGCCGTGAAGCGAATATAGGTACGCTTCCGCCCACGGTCAACCGCTCGCTCCCCTCGCGAATTTCGCCTCCACCGTGACCGGCACGAGCGACCGCGGACGCCGTAGAATGGCGGGCGCCATGGGATTCCGGGGGTGCTCGATGCGAGAACTTGCTGCGGCGGCGGTCGCCCTGGTCATGGGGTTGCCAGCGGGGCACGCCTTGGCCGGCGATTTCCTGGACGTGCTCCCCCCAGCGGCGTACGACCCGGCTGTGACGACGCTCACCAGGTCGGCCGGGTTCGGCTGGGGCGACGAGATGAGCGACGCCGAGCAGGTGGTCCGCTACGCGCGCGAGTTGGCGTCCTCAGCCCCCGCGAAGGTGCGGCTGGTCGAGTACGCGCGCTCGCTCGAGGACCGGCCGCTCGTGCTGCTGATGATCGGATCGCCGGCGAACCTCCGCCGCCTCGACCGGATCGTGGCGGACCTCGCGCGCCTCGGCGACCCGCGCACGCTCGAGGCGGGTTCCGCGGACAAGCTGATCCGCGAGCTGCCCGCGGTCACCTGGATTGAGTGCTCGGTCCACGGCGACGAGGCGTCGGGGGCCGACGCCGGCACCGCGCTCGCGTACGTCCTCACCGCCGGCGACTCGCCGGAGGTGCGGGCGATCCTCGACGGCACGATCGTGGTCGTCGATCCGGTCGAGAACCCGGACGGGCGCGCCCGCTTCATCGGCGCCAACCGGCGCGCGCGCGGGGTCAAGCCGGACGCCGAGCCCTCGAGCGCCGAGCACGTCCAGCCGTGGCCCGGCGGGCGCTTCTCGCACGACCTCTTCGACCTCAACCGCGACTGGTTCGTGCTCTCGCACCCGGAGACGCGCGGGCGGGTCGCGGCGATGCTCCGCTACCACCCGACGGTGGTGGCGGACTTGCACGAGATGGGTGCGGAGATGGGCTACTACTTCGCGCCGCCGGCGCCGCCGCGACATCCGCTCCTCACCGACGAGCAGGCGGCGCTGCTCGACGTGCTCGGGCGCGGCAACGCCGCGGCGTTCGACGCGCACGGCTGGCGCTACTGGACGCGCGAGGTCTTCGACGCGTTCTACCCGGGCTACGGCGACTCCTGGCCGGCGTTCAACGGCGCCGCCGGGATGACGTTCGAGCAGGGCTCGAGCCGCGGCCTGGTCACGGCGCTCGACGACGGCACCCGGCTGACCTACCGCGACGCGGTGCAGCACCACCTGGTCGCGGCGTTCACGACCTGCCGCACCGTGGCGGCGCAGCGCGAGCGCTTCCTGCGGGGCTGGTTCGACTACCGCCAGGGCGCGGTCGCCGAGGGCCAGAAGGGCCCGATCGTCGCCTACGCCGTCGACGGAGGGCGCGGCGGCGCCGAGCTCGCCGACCAGCTCGCGGGCCAGGGCGTCGAGGCGTTCCGCGTCAAGGGTGGGAGCCAGGCGCTGCCGGCGGGGAGCTACGTCGTGCCGCTCGCGCAGCCGCTCGGCCGCCTCGCCCGGGCGCTGCTCCAAAGCGGCGCCTCGATGGGCGAGCCGTTCGAGAAGGAGCAGGAGCGACGCGACAGCAAGCGCCTCGAAGACGAGATCTACGACCTCACCGCGTGGTCGCTGCCGCTGCTGTGGAACACCGCGGCCCGACCGCTCACCGCGCTGCCGCACGGCGTCGAGCTCGTGGCGGTCAAGCCCGGCGAGCTGCCCGAAGGCGCGGTCGAGGGCGAGGGCAAGGTCGCGTTCGTGCTGCCGTGGACCGGGATCGAGTCGGCGCGGGCGCTCTCCCGCCTCCTCGTCCAGCAGGTCAAGGTCGGGGTGGCGGCGAAGCCGTTCACGCTCGGCCAGCGGAGCTTCGCCCGCGGCGCGGTGGTGGTGCGGCGCTCGGGCAACGGGCCGGACCTGCGTGAGCGCCTCGCGGCGATCGCCCGCGAGACCGGCGCGAGCTTCGTCGGCGCCGACACCGGCTACGCCGACAGCGGCATCGACCTCGGCTCGACCAACGTGTTCGCGCTCAAGCCGCCGCGGGTGGCGCTGGCGTGGGACACGCCGACCTCGCCGGTGAGCGCCGGCGACCTGCGCTGGGCGATGGAGCGCGAGCTGGGCTACCCGGTGAGCGTCGTGCGCACCGCGAGCCTCGCCCACGCCGACCTCTCGCACTTCGACGTCGTCGTCCTGCCCGATTCGTGGGGCCGCGCCGGCAGCTACGGCGCGATCCTCGGCGAGCAGGGCGCGGACCGGCTCGCGTCGTGGGTGCGCGAGGGGGGCGTGCTGATCGCGGTCGGCAGTGCGGCCACGTTCCTCGCCGGCGAGAAGGTCAAGCTGCTCGACACCAAGCTCGAGAAGCGCGGCGGCGAGCCCGAGGAGGCGAAGGCGAAGGCGCCGGCAGCAGCGCCGGCGGCGGGGGGCGGCGACCGCTCGTTCGACTACGAGGACGCGATCAAGCCCGCGGACGAGGAGCCTCCGCTCGTCCCCGGCGCGATCCTCAGGGTCGAGCTGGACGGCGAGAGCTGCCTGGCGGCCGGGTTCCCGCAGGGCGCCGTCGACGCGCTGGTCGCGTCGCGGCGGATCTTCGCGCCGCTCAAGCTCGACAAGGGCGAGAACGTCGGCGTGTACGCCGCCGCCGACACGCTCGTGCAGTCGGGGTTCGTGCTCGCCGCCTCGCGCCAGCAGCTCCCGCGCAAGGCGTTCCTGATGCTCGAGAGCCATGGCCACGGTAAGGTCGTCGCGTTCGCCGAGGACCCCGCCGAGCGCGGCCTGACGCGCGCCACCATGCTGCTCTTCGCCAACGCGGTGTTCTTCGGGCCGGCCTATTGACGACAGCCCTGGTCACCGCGCCGCCGGGGCGTGACGGGGCGGACCGGGAGGCCGCCTGATGGCCGCCTGGTGGTGGCTCGCATTCGGCGCGCTCGTCGCCGGCCTGCTCGCCCTCGACCTGCTGGTGTTCCATCGCCACTCGGCGCGCGAGGGCGCCCGCCGCGCGCTTGCCTGGAGCGCGGTCTGGGTCGCGGTCGGGCTCGGCTTCTCGCTGGTCGTGGGCTTCGCGCGCGGTCACGAGGCCTCGCTCGCGTACGTGACCGCCTACCTCGTCGAGCTGTCGCTGTCGGTCGACAACCTGTTCGTCTTCCTCGCCCTGTTCACCTACTTCGGGGTCGCGCCGGAGCACCAGCACCGCGTGCTGTTCTGGGGGATCCTCGGCGCGATCGTCTTCCGCGCCCTGTTCATCTTCGCCGGCGTCGCGCTGATCTCGCGCTTCCACTGGACGCTCCTCGTGCTCGGCGTCGTGCTGGTCGCGACCGGCGCCAGGCTCGGGCTCTCCGACGCCGAGCAGGTCCACCCGTCGCGCAACCTCGCGGTGCGCTGGGCGAGCCGCTTCCTGCCGGTCGAGAAGCAGTTCCACGGCGAGCACTTCGCGGTGCGTACCGCGGCCGGGCTGCGCTTCACGCCGCTCCTCCTCGTGCTCGTCGCGATCGAGAGCACCGACATCATGTTCGCGGTGGACTCGGTGCCGGCGGCGCTCGGCGTGAGCCGCGACGCGTTCGTCGTCTACAGCTCGAACATCCTCGCCGTGCTCGGCCTGCGGGCGCTCTACTTCGTGCTCGCCCACGCGCTGCGCTCGCTCCGCCTGCTCAAGCCCGCCCTGGCGCTGATCCTGGCGCTGATCGGCGTCAAGATGCTGCTCTCGGACGTGGTCGAGGTACCGACGGAAGTCACGCTCGCGGGGGTCGGCGCGATCCTCGCGGTGGCGACCGCGGCGTCGCTGCTGGTGCGCCCGCGCGAGGGCCGCCACTGAGCTCGGCGGCTCAGCCGACGCGCGAGATCGCGTCCTGCCAGGCCTTCGCGCCGCCGTGGAGGATGCGGCTGCGGAAGCGCTGCCGCAGCGCCGCCAGGAACGGCAGCTCGCGCGCCGCGATCGCCAGCTCGGAGCGCGCCGCGACCAGCTTCTCGAGCGGCAGGTAGAGCGCCTCGCGCGAGAACTGCGGCGCGCACAGCAGGCGGCTGACGAGTTCCGGCAGCTCCGGCCCCGCCTGGAAGCGGTAGGTCGCGTGGTCGCCGACCGTCAGCTCCTCGAGCAGCCAGGCGTCGCCGCGCGCGGCGAGCAGCCAGAGCAGCGCGTCGGGCGGGGCGCCGGAGGCCGCTGCGCCCTCCTCGCCGCTCGTCCCGGTCTTCTCGGTCGGCGACGGCTCGGCCGACGTTTCCGGCGCGGCGCCGAGCGCGTCGGCGCGCGAGTAGCCGAGGAACACGGTGCCGGCGGCCCACCGTCGGAGCGCGTCGGCCTCCGCGCGGCGCGGCAGGGCCGCGGCCCAGCTCGCGAGCGCGGCGTCGGCGGCGCCGCGTGCACTCCGATCGAGGTCGGCGGTGGACAACACGCGCCCGGCGAGCCAAACCGCGGCGAGCGCGGCGAGCGATGCGGGCCCGAGCGCCGGGAGGTGCGCCGCCAGCACCCGGCTCGCCGCCGCCGCGAGCGCGCCGCGGCGGTCGCGGAGGCCGCGGGCGAACTCCTCGGTGCGGCCGGCGAGCCTGGCGAACTCGACCGCGCCGCCGTCCCAGGGCTGGACCCTCACGACGTAGCCGGACTCGTCGAATGTGACGGCCTTCACGAGCGGCAGGAACAGCGGCTCGACGTCGGCTCCGTCGGGAGCGAAGGCGAGCAGGTCGTCGAACAGCAGCCCGCGGAACGGACGGCCAGCGCCCGCCGGCCCAACGGCGCCGGAGTACGGCTGCGGGTCGCCGGTGCCGGCGAGCCGCAGCGCCGCCGCGCGCTGCGGCAGCCATAGGCGCCGCAGGCGCTCCTGGAGCGTCGACCCGTCCGCGCCGAGCTTCCCGAGCGTGAAGCCGCCGTCCGCGAGCTTGACCTCGAGCGTGTAGTCGTCGCCGCCGATGCCGGCGATCTCGCGCACCGGGCACGCTTCGGGAGGCGCGCCGTCCGGGGCGACGACCAGCGTCTCGTCGTCGAGCGACCACTCGGCAGGGGAGGCGAGGCCGGCCCGGGTGAGGGAGCAGCTGCGCGGCATCAGGTCAGCTTCTGCCCGCACTCCGGGCAGAACTTGTCCTTCGCGCCGACCTTCGCGCCGCACTTCGGGCACTCGGTCTTGGGCCGCAGCGGCGCGCCGCACTCGGAGCAGAACTTGCCGTTCTGCGTCTCCTTGCCGCACGACGGGCAGAGCACGGTCGCCTCGGCGGTGAGATTGATGCCGGCGGTGAGGTCCTGCTCGCGCAGCTTCTGCTCCGCCTGCTCGACCGTGATCTCCGCCTGCTTGGCGGCGATCTCGCGCTGCAGGATCGGCGCGCAGCTCTTGCACAGGCCGCGCTCGGCGTTCCAGCAGATCTCCTTGCATACCCACTTGCCGCAGCGCTTGCACTGGATGAAGAGCGGGCGGATCTCGTTGACCGCCGCCTCGAGGGCGTGGTCGTGCTCGGTGCCGCCGACGGCGCGCTGGATCTCGTAGCTGCCCGAGGAGGCGCGGCCGAAGATGCCGCCGAAGATGTTGCCCGCGGCGCGCACCACGTCGCCGGCGATGCCGACCTTGTTGGCCTGCCAGCTCGACATGTAGCCGTTGCCGCACGACTGGCAGAAGAACTTGAACTGGAACCCGGTGTCGGTCGAGAGATCCTGGTAGTTGTCGGTGAATTCGATGTGCGCCATCGCGGGCCTCCCGGCGGTCGGCCGAACCTAACAAGCGGCCGCGCGGAGTGTCAAGGCAGGGCGTCGCGGCTCGCAGGGAAGCGAGCGACAATGGCGGCACGTTTGTCGGATCGGAGGACGAGATGGCGCGACGGAGGCCGGAACCCGCGAGGCGCATCGAGAGCGACACGCTCGGAGAGATGGAGGTGCCGGCGGCGGCGCTCTACGGCGCGCAGACCGCGCGCGCGGTCGCCAACTTCCCGATCAGCGGCTGGACGATGCCGCACGCCTTCCTCGTCGCGCTGGCGCGGATCAAGGCGGCGTTCGCCGAGGCCAACCGCGAGCGCGGCTTGCTCGACGCGCGCCGCGCCGGGGCGATCGCCGCCGCCGCGGAGGAGGTCGCCGCCGGCGAGCACCTCGAGCAGTTCCCGATCGACGTGTTCCAGACCGGCTCCGGCACCTCGACCAACATGAACATGAACGAGGTCGTCGCCCACCTCGCCAACCGCCGGCTGCACGGCGACCCGGCGGCGCACCGGCCGGTCCACCCCAACGACCACGTCAACCTCGGCCAGTCCTCGAACGACGCGGTCCCCGCGGCGCTGCGGATCGCCGCGGCGCAGGTGTGGCGCGACCGCGCGCGGCCCGCGGCGCTCGCCGTCGCCGCGCGCTTCCGGCGGCTGGCGGCCGCCAACCGCACCACCGTCACGCTCGGGCGCACCCACCTGATGGACGCGGTGCCGACCACCTACGGCCGGGTGTTCGCGGCGTGGAGCGAGCGCGTGCTCGACGCCGCCCGCGCGTGCGACACGGCGGCGGCGCGCCTCGCTGCGCTGCCGCTCGGCGGCACCGCGGTCGGTAGCGGCATCGGCGCCGACCCCGCGGTCGTCGGCCGTGCCGTCGTCATCCTGCGGCGGCATACCGGCCTGCGCCTGACCGCGCAGCGCGAGCCCGCGGTCGGGATCGCCGCGCAGGACGCGCCGATCGCGTTCGCCGACGCCCTCGCCGGACTGGCGCGGGCACTTTTCGCGGTGGCGAACGACATCCGCCTGCGCGCTTCGGGACCGTTCGGCGGCCTCGGCGAGCTGGTGCTGCCCGCGGTGCAGCCCGGCTCCTCGATCATGCCGGGCAAGGTCAACCCGGTGATCCCGGAGGCGGTGGCGCAGGTCGCGATCGAGGTCGAGGGTCTCGCCGCCGCCTGCCGTGCCACGGTGGCGCTCCACCAGCTCGACCTCTCCCACG